>JABLXX010000005.1:0-300000 GCA_013177825.1 Syntrophaceae bacterium | reverse complement strand
AGTTCTGGCCCTGATGAATTCGATCCACAATTTCGTGTCGGGCGAGAGCCTTTTCCGTCCCATGGTGAACATGAGCCGGGAGAACTACATCCAGCTGGTCAAGGAGACGCTGAAGTTCATCCATATTCCGGCGTTTGCCCAGGGGTCGGATTACGCGCGGGAATGACAAGGATGCGCCTGTCCTCGGGATGGGCCGTCCGAAGAATATAACAGAACGCTTGCAGCACGCATTTTGCAGAAAAGGAGAATGACTATGGGAGCTAGCAGCATTCGTTTTGATGGTCGCGTGGCCATCGTAACCGGAGCAGGCGGCGGCCTGGGCCGTGTGTATGCCCTGGAACTGGGCAAACGTGGAGCGAAGGTTGTCGTCAACGACTTTGGAGGGGCCCGTGACGGTTCGGGAACCGGCGCCGCAGCTCCAGCGGACAAGGTCGTCGAGGAGATCAAGGCGCTGGGAGGAGAGGCGGTTGCCAACTACGACAGCGTGGCGACTGCGGAAGGCGGCGCGAACATCGTGAAAACGGCCGTCGACGCCTTCGGAAAGGTGGACATCCTGATCAACAACGCGGGCATTCTCCGCGACAAGGGACTCCTCAAGCTGGAGCCTGAGAACTGGCAGATCGTTCTCGATGTCCATCTGACGGGGGCCTACAACGTGACACGCCCGGCCTTCGCCGCCATGAAAGAAAACGGATTCGGGCGGATCGTCATGACGACCTCCGCGGCGGGACTGTACGGCAATTTCGGCCAGACGAACTACAGCTCGGCCAAACTGGGTCTCGTGGGCTTCATGAACACCCTGAAGCTGGAAGGCGGGAAGTTCAACTTCAAGGTGAACACCATCGCCCCGATCGCCGCCTCGCGGCTGACGGAAGACGTCCTGCCGCCGGACATGCTGGACAAGCTGAAACCGGAGTACGTGTCCCCCATCGTCCTTTATCTTTGCTCGGAGGAGTGCGCGGACACAGGCCACATCTACAATTGCGGCGCCGGCTTCTACAATCGCGCCGCCATCATGACGGCCCCCGGCGTTGTTCTCGGCGGCGGAACGAAGATCCCCACCGTTGAGGACGTGTCCGTCAACTGGGCGAAGATCGCCGATCTGAAGGGTGCCAGGGAATATAGCAACCTGAACGAACTCGTTCTCGGCGATGTCCTCGCGGCCCTGGAGGGGAAGAAGGAAGCCCCGAAGAGCAGCGGCGGATTCACCGCGGTGAAAGATGTCTTCGCCGCCATGCCCGGTGCCTTCCAGGCGGGTGCGGCCACGACGGACGTTGTCTTTCAGTACTGCATCGCCGGCGACGGCGGCGGCGACTGGTATGCGGAGATCAAGGGCGGCGCCCTGACCGTGGCGGCCGGCACCCATGCGAGCCCCGGCTGCACGTTGAAGATGGCGGCGGCCGATTACATTGACCTCATGAACGGAAAAATGAACGCCATGAAGGCCTATACGTCCGGGAAGCTCAAAATAGAAGGGGACCTGATGAAGTCGCAGCTCCTGGAGAAGCTGTTCAAATTCTGAGGCGGGATCCTTCGGGACGAACGATTCGAAAATCACGAAAGCAACACATGTGAATGAAGGAGGTAAAACAATGATCGGTATCACATCATTTGGAGCCTATATCCCTCGCCTGAGATTGGACCGGATGGCGATCTACCAGGCCATGGGCTGGTTCGCCCCGGCGCTCATCAGCGTCGCCCAGGGCGAGCGCTCCATGTGCAACTATGACGAAGACAGCCTTACCATGGCGGTCGCGGCGGCCCAGGACTGCCTGATCGGCAAGGACAAGAAGAAGATCGACGCAGGTTATCTCTGCTCGACGACTCTCCCCTTCAGTGACCGACAGAACGCGGGAATCCTGGTGACGGCGCTGAACCTGCGGAGCGACATCAACACGGCGGACTTCACGTCCTCTCAGCGGGCAGGGACCACGGGCCTGCTCACGGCCCTCGACGTTGCGAAAGCGGGCAACCGCAAGACCATTCTGGTCGCCGCTTCGGACAAGCGCCACACCAGGACGGCCGGCTTCTATGAAATGTGGTTCGGAGACGGCGCGGCGGCCCTGATGGTCGGCAGCGATGACGTCGTGGCGGAATTCAAGGGCTCCTACAGCGTGACTTACGACTTCGTGGACCATTTTCGCGGTTCCTGGTCCGAGTTCGACTACACCTGGGAAGAGCGCTGGCTCCGTGAGGAAGGCTACTCCAAGTTCATCCCCGAGGCGGTCGGCGGTCTCATGAAGAAGCTGAAGATCACCATGGACGACGTCCAGAAACTCGTCTTCCCGTGCATCTTCAAGGCCGAGCACCGGTCCATCGCCAAGAAGCTCGGCGCCACCGGCGACAAACTCGTAGACACGATGCACGAAGTCTGCGGGGAAACCGGCACGGCCCACGCCCTTCTGATGTTCGTATCGGCCCTCGAGACGGCCAAGCCGGGCGACGGAATCCTGGTGGCCGGCTTCGGCCAGGGATGCGACGCCATGTACTTCAAGGTGACGGAGAACATCACGAAGCTCGCCGCGCGGGCGGGCGTGAAGGGTTCGCTGGCCAAGAAGAAAACAACGGACAACTACATGAAGTTCCTCAAGTTCCGCGAGCTGATCGATCCGGAGACGGGCATCCGGGCGGAGGCACCGGTCCAGACGGCCATGACGGCCCTCTGGCGGAACCGCAAGATGATCCTCGGCATGGTCGGCGGCAAGTGCACGGCCTGCGGGACGCCCCAGTTCCCGCCGGCGGACATCTGCGTGAACCCCGCCTGCGGCCACGTGGGGCCCATGGAAGACTACGAATTCGCCGGCGTTCCGGCGCGAATCAAGAGCTTCACCGGCGACCTTCTGGCGGTGTCGGTCGATCCGCCCGCGATCTACGGCCTGGTGCAGTTTGAGGGCGGCGGCCGCTTCGTGGCCGACTTCACCGACTGCGAGCTGAACGACCTCAAGGTCGGCATGCCCGTGACGCTGTCCTTCCGCCGAAGGGTTGCCGACAAGGCGCGCGGATTCTCCCAGTATTTCTGGAAGCCAGTACCGGAGACCGACTGGATTCCCGAGGTCGACTTCCAGGGCAGGGTGGCCATCGTGACGGGCGCCGGCGCCGGTTTGGGAAGAGCCTATGCATTGGAACTGGGTCGCCGCGGTGCGAAGGTCGTGGTGAACGACTTCGGCGGTGCTCGGGACGGATCGGGAGCGGGTGCAGCCGGGCCTGCCGACCTGGTCGTCAATGAAATCAAGGCATTGGGAGGCGAGGCCGTCGCCAATTACGACAACGTGGCCACGCCCCAGGGCGGCGAGGGAATCGTGAAGACGGCCCTCGATGCTTTCGGCAAGGTCGACATCCTCATCAACAACGCGGGCATCCTCCGCGACAAGGGCATTCTCAAGATGGAGCCGGAGCACTGGGCGGCCGTCCTGGCGGTCCACCTGAACGGCGCCTACAACGTGACGCGCCCGGCCTTCAAGGCCATGCGGGAAAACGGGTACGGCCGGATCGTCATGACGACGTCCGCAGCGGGCCTGTACGGCAACTTCGGCCAGACCAACTATTCCTCGGCCAAGCTGGGGCTGGTGGGCTTCATGAACACGCTCAAGGCGGAGGGCGGGAAGTACAACATACTCGTCAACACGGTCGCGCCGATCGCGGCGTCCCGGCTGACGGAAGACGTCATGCCGCCTGAGATGTTCAAGAAGATGAGCCCCGATTACGTCGCCGGCCTCACCATTTATCTCTGCTCCGAGGACTGCAAGGAAAACGGAAGCGTTTTCAACGTGGGCGCCGGGTACTACAGCCGCGCGGCCATCATGACCGGCCCCGGGATCACGCTGGGCGACGGCGGGAAAGTGCCGACGCCGGAGGACATCCGCGACAACTGGGAAAAGATCAACAGCATGGCCGGCGCGAAATACTACGGAGAGCTGAACGCGGCCATCATGACGTTCCTCATGCCGCCGGCACCGGCGGGCAGCGAGGCGCCCAAGAGCGATGGAGCAATGGACGTCAAGTCGATCTTCGACAAGATGCCGTCTGCCTTCAACGCAGCCGCGGCCGCCGGCAAGGACGTGGTCTTCCAGTTCAACATCTCCGGCCCGTCGGGCGGCGACTGGTATGTCGTCGTGAAGGACGGTGCCTGCAAGGTATCGACGGGAAAGGTCGACGGCGCCACCACCACCATTGGCATGGCCGACGCGGACTTTGTCGATCTCATCACCGGCAAACTGGACGGCATGAAGGCCTTCTCCGCCGGCAAACTGAAGGTGAGCGGCGACATGATGAAATCCCAGCTCATCGGCAAGCTGTTCAAATTCTAACGATTGGGGAGGTACTACCATGGCTTCGGGAATTAGAGACAAAGTCGCGATCATCGGCATGGGTTGCACCCGGTTCGGAGAGCGATGGGATATGGGAGCGGAGGGCCTGATGGTCGAGGCCTTTCAGGAAGCGATCGCCGATGCGGGGATCGAAAAGAAGGAAATCCAGGCCGCCTGGTTCGGGGTCTGCATGGATGAGGTCAACGTCGGCAAGGGCTCGCCGTCCATGAGCGTCGCCCTCCGCCTGCCCAACATCCCCGTTTCGAGGATGGAGAACTATTGCGCCACGGGGACCGAGGCATTCCGCGGGGCGGTATACGGCGTCGCCTCGGGCGCCTACGACATCTGTCTGGCGCTGGGCGTCGAGAAGCTGAAGGATACGGGGTACGGCGGTCTCCCCGCGTGGGGGGCTACGGCGGGCAGCCTGGTCTGGCAGTGGTTTCCCAATGCGACGGCGCCGGGCCTGTTCGCCCAGCTCGCGTCGGCCTATGTGGCCAAGAACCGGATCAAGAACGACGACATCAAGCGGGCCATCGCCCACGTTTCGATGAAGAGCCACGCCAACGGTGCCCTGAATCCCAAGGCCCACCTGCGGAAGGCCGTCACGATGGAACAGATCATGGGCGCCCCGATCATTGCCTGGCCCCTGGGCCTGTTTGACTGCTGCGGCGTCTCCGACGGATCGGCCTGTGCGATCGTGACGACCCCGGAAATCGCCAAGAAGCTCGGGAAAAAAGACCTCATCACCGTCAAGGCGGTCCAGTTGTCCGTCAGCAACGGCTATGAAGGCGGCTTCAACGAGTGGGCCGGTGATCATTTCGTTACGGCGAGCAAGTGCAGCACCGCCGCATACAAAGAGGCCGGCATCACCAATCCGAAGGAAGAGCTCAGCATGATTGAGCTCCACGACTGCTTTTCCATCACGGAGCTGGTCAGCTACGAAGATCTCCACATCTCCGAGCCGGGCCAGGCCTGGAAGGACGCCCTGGACGGCATGTACGACCGGGACGGCAAGGTGCCGGCGCAGATCGACGGTGGCCTCAAGTGTTTCGGCCATCCCATCGGGGCCTCGGGGCTCCGGATGATCTACGAGATGTACCTGCAGCTGCAGGGCAAGGCGGGGGAACGCCAGTTGAAGGATCCCCGTTACGGCTTGACGCACAACCTGGGCGGGTTCCCCCACCAGAACGTGTGCGCCATCTCCATTATCGGCAAACTCGGTAAATAGTTCCCATCCGTTACGTCCTGCCGGAGGTGAAGGGGCCCGTCCCCTTCGCCCCGGCAGGCAACCCGGACGTGAGAGATACGGTATCCGCAGCGATTGACGTTGCATTCTGAACCATCGGCTTTTCGTCAAGGAGACAACGTATGGATATTCTCAATTACACGGATGAACACAAGATGTTCCGCGATACCCTGCGCAAGTTTGTCGCGAACGAGCTGATCCCCCACGTCGAAGAGTGGGAGGAGGCCGGCATCGTTCCCAAGAGCGCATGGCAGAAGATGGGACAGCAGGGATTTCTGGGGACATCGGTTCCCGTGGAGTACGGCGGACCGGGGGCGGATTTTCTGTACTCGGTGATCGTCAACGAGGAAATGGCCCGGGCGAATTTCTGGGGTCTCACCGCCGCGCTGCACAGCGACATCATCGTTCCCTATATTCTTTCCTATGGTTCCGAGGAGCACAAGCAGAAGTACCTCCCCGGCTGCGTCAGCGGCGACTGCATCACGGCGGTTGCCATGACGGAGCCCAATGCGGGGAGCGACCTGGCGGCCATGAAGATGACCGCCGCGGAGAGCGGGGATTCCTTCATCCTCAACGGTCAGAAAACCTTCATCTCGAACGGGATCAACTGCGATCTGTGTGTCGTGGCCGCAAAGGACCCGGCGGAAAGCAATCCCCACAAGGCCGTGGATCTTTTCCTCGTCGAGACCGGTACGCCCGGGTTCGAGAAGGGCCGGCAGCTCAAGAAGGCCGGCTGGCACAGCCAGGATACATCGGAGCTGTATTTTACGGACTGCCGGATCCCGAAGAGCAACCGCCTCGGGGACAAGGGCACGGGCTTCCTGAAGCTCATGCAGAAGCTCCAGCAGGAGCGCCTGGTCCTGTCGATCGGAGCCGTCGCTGCGGCCGAGTTCATGCTCGAGTTCACCATCAAGTACTGCCAGGAGCGGCCGGTTTTCGGTAAGCCGATTTCCAAGTTTCAACACAGCCAGTTCGAGATCGTGGAGATGGCCACGGAGATCAAGATCGGCCGGACCTTCGTCGACAAGCTGGTGGCGGACCACATGGAAGGGAAGCAGATCATCATCGAGACGTCCATGGCCAAGTACTGGATCAGCGACATGGCCAACCGCGTCGCCGACCGGTGCCTGCAGCTCCACGGCGGCTATGGTTACTGCGACGAGTATCCCATCTCCCGCGCCTGGCGGGATCTCCGGGTGACCCGGATTTTCGCCGGCACGAACGAGATCATGAAGACCATCATCGCCCGGTTCATGGGCCTGTAGGAGGGGCGATTCCATGCCGGGACCGTTGGAAGGGTTGAAGATTCTGGATTTTACGACGCTGTTGCCGGGGCCCTACGCCACGATGACCCTCGCCGATCTGGGAGCGGACGTCCTTTCCGTGGTCTCCGGAAGCCGGCCGGACCTGACGGCCTTCATGCCGCCGTTCCTGCCGGGCACCGACCTGTCCGTCGCTTCGGCCTACCTGGGGCGCGGCAAGCGTTCCCTGACGCTGAATCTCAAGGATCAGCGGGCGGTCCGGGTCGTTCACCGACTGCTGGATCGTTACGACGTCATCATCGAGCAGTTCCGTCCCGGGGTCATGGCGAAATTCGGCCTGGCCTACGATCAGCTGGCGGAGAAGTTCCCTGCCCTGATCTACTGCTCCCTGACGGGTTACGGCCAGACGGGACCGCTGAAGGACAGGGCCGGCCACGACATCAACTACCTGTCCCTCTCGGGGCTCATGGGCTACGGAGGGCGAAAAGAGGAGGGCCCCGTTCCGCTTCCCATGCAGGTCGCCGACGTGGCGTCGGGCTCCAACCACTCCCTCATCGCCATCCTGGCCGCCGTCATCCATCGGCAGAAAACGGGGACGGGCCAGTATATCGACATCTCCATGACGGACGGAGCGGCCGCCTTCAATGCCATGGCCGCCGCGGCCTGCCTGGCGGCAGGGGAGGAGCTGAAAAGGGAAGGCTTCATCCTGAACGGCGGCTCCCTTTACGATTTCTACCGGACGGCAGACGGCGAGTATTTCGGCTTCGGGGGCATCGAGCCCCAGTTCTTCAGTTCCTTCTGCAAGGCCATCGGCCGGCCGGACCTGATTGCCGGCGGGATTGCGCCGCCGGACTGCGCGAAGGTGAAGGAAGAGGTCCGGGCGATTTTTGCGGGGAAGACGCGCCGGGAATGGGAGGCGATCTTTGCCGCGGCGGATGCCTGTATGGAGCCTGTCCTGTCGCTGTCGGAGGCGTTTGACAGCGATCTGGCGAAGGAGCGGGGATGGGTGGCCGAGGCTGCGCTGCCCGACGGCCGCACCGTCAGGCAGCCCGCCTGTCCGATCCGGTTTTCGGCGACGCCCGCCGCCTACGGCCGTACGGGAGTGAAAGCGGGAACACACAACAGGACGGTTCTCCTCGAACTGGGTTACGGCGAGGAGGAAATCGACGGATTCGAAAAGACGGGACTCTTCTCGTAACGAGGAGAAGGGGGGCGTCCTCGCCCTCCCGTTCCCGTCGCCGGGAAAACACAAAAGAAGATCAAACAGAATGGGAGGTTCACATGGCAGACAAATCTAAATTGGGACTGGAGTTTCCACCCTACGTCTACGAAGTGGAAAAGGGGAAGATCGCCGAGTTCGCCATCGCCATCTCGCAAAAGGAGAACAAAAGCCAGATCAAGCAGATCTATGCCGACAGCGCGGCGGCGAAAGCGGCGGGCTACAAGGACGTTATTCCTTCCCCTACGTTCCAGACGTGCTTCGCCCTGTGGGGCGGGGAGGGACTGATGCCCATGATTCAGGCGCTCAGCATCAACCTGGGCCGGCTGCTTCACGGCGAGGAGGAATATGAATACCTGGCGCCGATTTATCCGGGTGACGTCGTGACCGGGGTGACCAAGGTGGTCGACATGTACGACAAGGAGAAAAAGGGCAAGCCCGGGAAATTCATGGAATTCACGGTTCTGGAGACGGAAATCAAAAATCAGCGGGGCGAGATCGTGATCCGGAATCGGACGACCCTGGTTGAGAGATAGGAGGAGGCCATGACGAAAGCATTGACGTATGAAAGCATCAACGTCGGCGATGCCATGCCGACGTTCACATCGGATCCCCTTACACGCACGCATCTGGTCCGCTATGCGGGGGCGTCGGGAGACTTCAACCCCCTGCACCACGACGAGACGTTCGCCAAGATGTTCGGCATGCCGCGGGTCATCTCCCACGGGATGCTCGTGATGGGCATTACGGGACGCGCCATCACGGAGTGGATCGACGACAAGAATCTGCGCAAGTTCGGCGTCCGGTTCTCCGCGATGACGGAACCCATGGATCTGGACGATCCGAGCTCCAAGGACAGGGCGACGATCATCGTGACCGGCACGGTCGTCGAGAAGTTCGAGGAGGCGGGCGAGAAGAGGATCCGCTGCGAGGTCCAGGCCGCGGACGCCACCGGCAGCGTCAAGATCATGGGATCGTTCGTGGCGGCCGTTTCCTAGGAACCCCCTTGTCACCGCTCCCGTGCCGCATCCGGGAGCGGTGACGCCTTTTTCTTCTGAAACGACGCTCCCGGGAGAAGTTCAATTTTCATCCGCCGTATGCCATATCCGGAGCATGGATCCGCCAGGCGGATGTCCGCGGCTGCGGACCGGAACGGGAGCAAATTGCAGACGGCCGGGAAACCTGTTGTATTGTGGAGGATATATGGCGAGTTTGATTTTGGATCGACGGGATCAGATATTTGTCCTGCAGGAATTGCTCAAGACGGAAGACCTGTGCGGGATGTCGAAGTGGTCGGACTTTTCGCAGGACACGTTCGAGATGGTGCTGAAGGAAGCGGAGCGCATGGCGGTGGACGTCATCTTCCCGACCCTGGCGTCGGGAGACCGGGAAGGCTGCCGGCTGGAAGAAGGCCAGGTCTATGTGCCGCCGTCCTTCCGCCGCTGCTACGATGTATACCGGGACGGCGGCTGGATCAACATGGGCGTGTCGCAGGAAGCGGGCGGCCAGGGATTTCCTTATGCGATCACCCTGGCGGCCAAGGAGTGGTTCATCCATAACTTTTCATTTTTCATCTATCCGGAGCCGGCACAGGCGGCCGCCCACCTCATTGAAGTCTTCGGCACGGACGCCCAGAAGAATAAGTATATGGAAAAGATGTACGCCGGAATCTGGGGCGGCACGATGGCGCTGACGGAGCCTTCCGCCGGGTCCGACGTGGGCGCCCTGAAATGCAAGGCGATCCGGAAGCCCGACGGCACGTTCCGCCTCCAGGGAACGAAACAGTTCATCACCGGTGGCGATCATGACCTGACGGAAAACATCATCCATCCCGTCCTGGCCCGGATTGAAGGCGATCCGGCGGGAACGTCCGGCATCTCCATTTTCCTGGTTCCCAAGTACGTCGTCAACGACGACGGGACGCTGGGCCGTCGCAACGATTTTTCGATCGGCGGAATCGAGCATAAAATGGGACTCCACGGAAGCTCCACCTGCGTCATGAATTTCGGCGACAACGGCGACTGCTACGCGGAGCTCCTGGGCAAAGAGCGCGAAGGAATCAAGGTGATGTTCCAGATGATGAACGAGGCCCGCATCGGCGTGGGGCTCCAGTCGCTGGCCGCCGCATCCATGTCCTACCTTCACGCCCTCCAGTATTCAAAAGAACGCCTGCAGGGTTCTTCGCTTCTCAACATGAAGAATCCGGAGGCCCCCCGGGTCCCGATCATCCAGCACGCCGACGTCCGGCGGATGCTCCTGTGGATGAAGGCGCATGTCGACGGGATGCGTGCCTTGCTGTACTACACGGCCTATTGCCTGGACCGCGAGGAGGGCATGGAGTCGGAAGCGGACCGCGAGAAGTACAGGGGAATCATGGAAGTCCTGACGCCGCTCTGCAAGGCCTACTGTTCGGACATCGCCTTCCGGGTGACGGAGCTCGCTATCCAGACCTACGGCGGGTACGGCTATTGCGCCGAGTATCCCGTGGAGCAGATCATGCGGGACATCAAGATCGCCTCGATTTACGAGGGAACGAACGGCATCCAGGCGCTGGACCTGGTGGGCCGGAAACTGGGCCAGAAGAAGGGCCTCTATTTCATGAGCCTGCTCGGCGAGATGAACGCGACCGTGGCGAAGTACCAGGCGAATGAAACCCTGAAGCCGCTGGCCGCCGACGTGCAGCAGGCGGTGAACACCCTGGCGGAGATGGCGATGTATTTCGCCGGCAGCGTCAAGTCCGGCAAGTTCATGGTTCCCATCAGCAACGCGTACCCCTTCATGATGATGATGGGCAAGATCGTGATGGCCTGGCTCCTCCTGTGGGAAGCCGGCGTGGCCGAGGAAAAGCTGGAGTCCATCTGCGCTGCGAAGAAGGTCGACGGCAAAGACAAGGCGAAACTCGCAGCCCTCGCCGGGAGCGACTCCGAGGCGGCTTTCTACATCGGCAAGGTCGAAGAGGCAAAATACTTCATCAACCATGTCCTGCCGGAAGTGGATGCTGCCGTAAAGGCGATCAAGAGTGAAGATCTCTCCATGATCGAGATCCCGGAGGAGAGTTTTGCGGGTTAGAGCATAAAGAAGGCGATTGTTCATGAACGGGGGTTGCCATCCGGTTCATAGTGCGGTATCGATGGACGGCAATTCCGGATCTCGAGAAAGGGCGGGAAATCTTCCGGCGGAAGGCTTCCCGCCCTGAATTCGTTCTCAGCGGCTTCCGTAGCGAGGTACGTCGTGAGGGGATTGAATGCGGATCACGCAGCTCAAAACCAGAGGCTCACCGACAAGCTCGCCCTGAAGAACTCCCTTCTCAACCACATCCACGACCTCACATCCCTCTTGACCAAAGCTCCCGATCTTGAACAGGTTTTTCACGAGATTCTGGATCGTGCGATGGCCGCCCTCCATTTCGACCGGGCGGTCATCATGCTCCTGAGCGACGATGGAGCGAAGCTGAAGTGTCAATGCCTGAAAGGCTTTACAAAAGAGGGAGAAAGGCACGCCCGGGCGACCCCCTTGAGCATCGAGCGTCACGACTGTTATGAAACGCGTGTCATTCGCTCCGGTGTTCCCCTGTTCATCCAGAATGCGTCGGATGACCCCCATGCCACCCCCCTGGACCAGGCCATCAATCAGATTCACATCCGCCAGGGACAGGAGCGGATGAGCCTGATTTACGTCCCCCTGAAGCACAAAGGGAAGATCATGGGTTTTATCGGCGCGGACCGTTACCGGACGCGCATCGATATCACCCAGGATGAAATCGAGGCCCTCGTCATCTTTGCCAACCAGGCATCCATCGTCATCGAAAATGCACGTCTTTACAACAAATTGCATGAGAAGCAGGTCCTCCTTGAAGGGGTGATCAAGTGCTCCGTCGACGGCATCGTCATCAGCGACATCATGGGCAACATCCTTCATTTCAACCCCAAGGCGGAGGAGATCCTGGGGATCACGGAAGACGAAGCCCGCAAGATTCTTGCCCAGGAACTGTCGGATCTCGACGATGACGAACGGAACCGGCTGTACAACGTATTCAAACGCCAGGAGAACATCAGCCATTACGAAAGGACGTACCGGCGCAACGACGGCAAACGGCTGGTCCTGAACCTGAGCTGCTTCGCCATTGTGGACGCGGATCAGGAAACACTGGGCGTTGTGACGGAAGTAACGGACGTTACTGAGAAAAAGCGGATGGATGATTACCTGGTACGAGTCGAGAAGTTTGCCGCCCTGGGCCATGTCGCGTCCGTCATCGCCCATGAGATTCGCAATCCCCTGTCCGGAATTGCCACGACGGTTCAGAATCTGGAGATGGAGTACGAGGAAGACAGCCCCCAGAAGAAGGACCTGCAGAGCATCATCGGAGAGGTGGATCGGCTGGAGAAGATGCTCCGGGAGGTCCTCGACCTTGCACGGCCGCTCCAGTTGCAGATGGAAGACATCGATATCATCGACCTCCTGGGATCGACGATCGCACTCTTGAACAAGGAGGCCGTCAAGAGACGCATCACGATCCGGAAGGACTTCGACTGTCGCGCCATTTCCATCAAAGCGGACCCGCAGCGGCTTCGCCAGGTCTTCCTCAATCTGACGCTCAACGCGCTCGAGGCGATCGGCGAGCAGGGCGAAATCGTCATCCGTGCAACAACCGTCCGGAACCAGCCCGATCAGGACAAGAGAATCGTAATCAATTTCAAGGATAACGGAATCGGCATTCCCGTCAATCATCTCAATAAAATCTTCGATCCGTTCTTCACCACGAAGAAGGTCGGAACCGGCCTCGGTCTGGCTGTATCCCACCGGATCATCCAGGATCACAACGGCATGATCGAGGTCGAAAGCCATGAAAAACGGGGAACGAATTTCCGTATCACCCTGCCTGTCGCTTGATGGATCGTTTCCATCCACCCCGTGGACCGGATTCATCCGAACCGCATGACCGTCAGTAATATTGATTTGTTACACTCCATCTGCCGACATCTGTAGCGTCGGATCCGGCGGAGATGGTCCATATTCATACAGCCGGTCCTGTCCCGCCGCCGGAAGATTCCCTCCTTTAAATCCACATCTATTCGAGAATCCGTGCAAAGACGCGCCCGGCCGTTCGTGTCTCGGAAGCGGCATGCCCCTTGCTCTTGACTTCGCGGTGAGCGTGTTTTCCGCAAGGCTCCGGTCCGGCCGCCGGCCGCCGGAGCAGACTCGACAAAATCATGAACTGGAGGTGACCTATGAAGAAGGAGGATTACATCTGGGATTATCGAAATCCGTACGAGTGGATGACCAGGAACGTGACGGGAAATTTCCCGCCGATGATGATCACCTGTGCCATTACCGGTGGCGTCCAGGGCAAGGAATTCAACATGAACCTGCCGGAGACGGCGGAAGAGCAGGCGGACCAGGTCTACGAGGCATACAAGGCCGGAGCCGTCTCCGTTCACATCCACGCCCGGGTGCCGGATAATCTTTCGATGACCTCGTCCAACGCCGAGGATTATGCGCGGATCAACAAACTGATCCGTGAGCGCTGCCCCGACATCATCATCAACAACACGACGGGCGGCGGGCCCTGGCTGACGACGGAGCAGAGGATGTGCTGCCTGTACGCCTCCACTCCCCCGGACATGGCGAGTCTGAACCTGGGGCCCTTCATGCTGAAGATGCCCCTGAAAGACCGGAAGCCCCCCATTGCCAATCCCAGAGACGGCTTTGTGTTCGACGCCTGCATCCCCTGCTCTTACACCGATGTCAATCTATATGCCAAGACGATGAAGGAGAAGGGAATCAAACCGGAAGTGGAGATCTACCATCCGGGGCAGTACTGGGTGCTGCAGGACCTGATCCGGGAGGGCAGCATCGATACTCCATACATGATCCAGTTCGTCATGGGGTTCCAGACGTCCTCCTACCCGACCCCCGCCAATGTCCTGTCCTTCATCAACGAAATGCCCCCCGACTCCATGTTTGCCGTGATCGGCGTGGGGAGCTTCCAGATTCCCATGAACGCCATGGGCATCATGCTGGGCGGCCACGTCCGCGTTGGCATGGAGGACAACCTGTATTTCAAGAAGGGCGAGAAAGTGAAGAGCAATGCCCAGCTCGTGACGCGGGTCAAGCAGATGGCCGAGATCATGAACCGCGAGGTGGCGACGGTCGCCCAGGCCCGGGAGATGCTCGGTCTGCCCAAGAAGTGACCGTCATGCGGTGAAGGCGCGTCTTCGCGGACCCGGTGCCATCGTACGGATTCGCGGGCGCCAAGTTCATACCCAGGAGACACGGCCGGGCAGGTTCCGGCGAACCGAAGCCCGGCCGCAGGATGGAGGTTTTGTATGACCGACTGGAAAGATAAAGTTGAGAACATGGTTTATACGGGCCGCATCAAGGTCCCCTATCTCTGGAACGTCGGGAAAACGGGCAGCCGTTTTCTGGTCGCCATCCGGGATAAGAAGGAAATCTGGGGCACCCGGTGCCCCGGGTGCAAACGGGTTTATGTTCCCCCTGTGAAATCGTGCGGCGAGTGCTTCGTCCCGACGGAAGAATGGGTCAAGGTGAGCGACAAAGGAGTTCTGGAATCCTTCACAGTGGTTCACTACAGCCACGAGATGCAGCCGCGGAAGGCTCCGCTGGCCTACGGGCTCATCAAACTCGATGGGGCCGACGGCGCCATTCTTCATCTGATCGACGATACGGACTTTGCGAAGCTGAAAACGGGCATGAAGGTCAAGGCGGTCTTTGCCGAGCAGCGTGAAGGCACGATTGCCGATATCAAACACTTTACGCCGGCATAGGGAGTCATGGAGGAGATATGAGCAAAATCGCAATTGTCGGTGTGGGTCAGACTGCCTGCACCCGCAGCAAGATCGATACGTTCGAGGAAATGGTGTTTGAAGCGGCCTCCAGGGCGCTGGCCGATGCCGGCGCGGAGGTCGGCGACATCGACAACGTAGTCACCGTGTCCAACGACTTCTGGGACGGCCGGACCATCTCGTCCATGGCGGTTCAGGAGGCGGCCGGCTCCTGGGGGAAGGACGTCTCCACGGTGGAGGGGGACGGGACGTTCGGCGCCCTTTACGGCATGATGCGCATTCTCTCCGGCTCGTTCGATACGACGCTGGTCGTTTCCCATATGAAGGGGTCCGAAAGCATCATGAACCTCATTACGAACGCCATGTTCGACCCCATCTACCAGCGGGGCCTGGGGATCGACGCGACGTCGGCCGCTGCCCTGCAGGCCCGGTCCTACATGACCATGAGCGGGGCGACCGAAGAGGACTTTGCCCGCGTTTCCGTCAAGAATCACGGCAACGCGAAAAGCAATCCCTACGCCCAGCTTCCGATGAAGATCACCGTCGGGGACGTCATGGCCTCCCGGAAGATCGCCGAGCCGCTGAAACTCCTGGACTGCTCGCCCATCGGCGACGGAGCCGCGGCGATGGTCCTGTCCAACAAAAAAGGGCTGAAGCGTTTCAAGAAGGACCCCGTCTGGATCAAGGGCGTAGCGCACTGCTCTGACGCCTTCACGCTGGGCTACCGCGACCTGGCCAAGTCCAGGGCCCTGAAAGAGGCGGCGAAGAAGGCCTACAAGATGGCCGGCATCAAGAATCCGCTCAAGGATCTGGACGTGGCGGAGGTCTATGACGCTTACTCCTACATGGAACTCATGTGGTACGAGGGGCTGGGGTTTGCTCCCGAGGGAAAGGGATACGAACTCATCCGGGAGAACGCCACGGGAATGAAGGGCGAGCTGCCGGTCAATCCGTCCGGGGGCGTCATTTCCAGCCACCCGGTATTCGTGGCCGGAATGCTGCGTCTGATCGAGGCAACCCTTCAGGTCAGAGGCGAGGCGGGAAAGCGGCAGGTGAAGGGAGCAAAGACGGCACTTGCTCACGGGATCAACGGTCCCTGTGGCCAGGCTCACTGCGTGTATGTCGTGGGAGCGTAAGGAGGAACTATTTATGGGCAAACGGGTAGCCATTGTCGGTTTTGGTCAGACCTATCAGCGAAGTTCCCGGAAAGACGTCAACGGCGTGGAACTGATCAACGAGGCCGTCGTCACCGCGCTCGCGGATGCGGAACTGACCATTCGGGATATCGACGCCATCGTCATCGGCAACATGGATCACTTCGAGGGGATCAACTACGTCGACATGTGGTCCGCGGAAGGATCCGGCGCCGTGATGAAGCCGGTCATCAAGGTTTGCACGGGAGGAACGACGGGAACGACCGTCGCCATGTGCGCCTATTATCACGTTGCATCGGGCATGTTCGACAGGGTCCTGGCGATCGGCTGGGAAAAGAATTCCGAATCGGATACGACCGGCGCCATCATCACCGCCTTTCATCCGGTCTGGGAAAGGCCGACCCTCGGCGGCGCCGTCGCCGGTCTGGCCATCGAGGCCAGCAAATACATGCACAACTATGGGGCCACCGAGCGCGACGGGGCGCGGGTGGCCGTCCGGGAGCGGCTCCATGCGCTGAACAACCCCTATGCGCACCTTCACCAGGAATGGATGAAAGGGATCCCGCCCGAGAAGCTGGTCGACCTGATCGTCGGCTCGGAGCAGAACGCCATGCTCGCCTATCCGCTCCGGATGAGCGACATGTGCCCCCGGACCGACGGAGCCGCGGCGGTCATCTTTGCCGCGGAAGGGAAGGCGGAGAAGATCGCCCCTGTCCCGGCCTGGGTTCACGCTACGGCGAACCGGCACAATTTCGTCTATGCCGGTGACGTGGACATGGATCGCAACACCACCATCGCCGAGGCCTCGAAGGCGGTCTTCAAGAAGGCCGGCGTCAAGGAGCCCCTGAAGGAAATCGACGTCTGCGAACTGTACCTTCCGTACTCCTATGCGGGCTTGAAGTGGATCGAAGACATCGGCTTCTGCGCCTATGGCGAGGGCCCCAGGCTCCTCTGGGACGGGGTCACCGACATGGACGGCGAGCTTCCGATCAATCCGTCCGGCGGCGTCATGTCTTCCAATGCCATCGGGGCGACGGCCCTGATCCGGGTCGGCGAGGCGGCACTGCAGGTCATGGGCAGGGCGGGCGCCCGCCAGGTCAAGGGCGGGGACGTCAATCTCGCCTTCGCCACGGGCTTCGGCGGCTGCTACTGGGGTGACATCATGCTTCTGGGAAAGAAGAAGCCAGCGTAATTACCTATCGGGAGGAGGTCATGAACGAAAAAAAGCAGGAAGAAATGGAACTTCTTTCCATCTCTTCGGGCGAAGCCAGCCAGCCTTTCAACTGGAGCGTCGGAAAGCACGGCTCTTATTTTCTCCAGCAACTCAGGGACAAAAGGAAGATCGTCGGTATCAAGTGTCCCGGGTGCCAGCGGGTATATGTTCCCCCGCGGCCGGTCTGCGGTCATTGCTTCAAGGGGCTGACGCTGGACGATATCATTCCCGTTTCGGACGAGGGGACCGTTTACGTCTGCACGATCGTCCAGTTCGGGTTCGTGGACCCCAGCACGGGAATACAGCGCCCCGTTCCGTACACCTGGGCCTTTGTGAAACTGGACGGCGCGGATACCTGCCTGACTCACTTCCTGGACAGCACCGATCCGGAGAAGGTGAAAGTAGGCGCTCGCGTCAAAGCCGTCTTTGAGGAAAAAAGAACGGGCAACCTGATGGACATCAAGCACTTCGCCGTGCTGTGATCCGGATTGCCGTCAACGACCCTTGCCCCGTCCGGGGCTCCTCCGAGCGGAGGACGACCCCGGACGGGATCGGAACATCGCGGGGAGGGCCTGTAATCACAGGTATCATTTTCGTTCTTCTACTCATGAGATTCAACGAATAAGCATGAACAGGTTCTGACGGTTGGTTCGAGCGAACATGTCCCGATGCCTGATCGTAACCCCGGTAAAGATCCGAATTTTGTCAAAGGCGTTCCCATGAGCGGAACGCTTCTCCATCCCCGGGGTCGTGATCCTGTCGTGAGCATCGCGAAACCTGTCGCCACGCATGATTCGATATCTCAATCTTCGCCATGAAAGGAGATATCATGTCGTTTCAAAGAGTCTGGCACAAGCAGAACCATCCCAGCGTACCTCCCGAGATCAAGGTCCAGAAGAAGACCATGCCGGAGATACTGGCCGACGACGCCAAACAATATCCGAAACTGCCGGCCATTTACTACATGGGGAAGAGCCTGTCCTTCGAGGAGTTCGACGGCCTGGTGAATCGTTTCGCCAACGCCCTGACCGGCCTCGGCCTCCGGCGCGGGGACAGGATGGCCATCCTGCTTCCCAACATCCCCCAGGTCCTCATCGCCAACCTGGCCGTCATGAGGCTGGGGGCGATTCCCGTCATGCTGAACCCTCTCTACACGGACCGGGAGCTGGAGTACCAGATCTCCAATTCCGAGTCGAAGATGGCGCTCACCCTGGACCTCGTGCTGCCCAAGATCGAGAGGATCCGGGCCGCCACCCGGCTGAAAGACATCATCGCCTGTCACATCAGCGACTACCTGCCCTTCCCGAAAAAGCAGCTCTTTCCCATTCTCAAGAAGGACATGTTCCGGAAGATCCCGTCCGAGCAGGGAATGCACGAGTTCCTGAGCCTGATCGAAAAGGCGCCGGGCACGCCCGTGAAAAACGCGGCCCGCTGGGAGGAAACGGCCGTCGTGATGTATTCCGGCGGGACCACGGGCGTCAGCAAGGGGGTGGTCCACACCCATGCCGGCCTGTCCACGAACGTGCAGCAGCTTGCGGCCCACATGTACGACATCGAGCCCGGGGATCGTCTGCTGTTCATCTTCCCGACCTTCCACATCGCCGGCCATTTCTGTTCTCACCTGTGCCTCTGCATGAAGCTGACAAACGTCCTCATCCCCAGGCCGGAGCCGCCCCTTCTGGCGGATGCCATCCGGAGCGGGAAGCCGAATTTCATCGGCGCCGTCCCAACGATCTACACGGCGCTTCTCCGGGAGAAGAAGTTCCGGAATTCGGACGTTTCCTTCATCAAGGGGTTTTTCTCCGGAGCCGCGCCGCTTCCCATCGAGATCATCAATCAGCTCAAGGAATTGACCGGGTCCACGATGCTCGAGCTGTACGGGATGACCGAGGCCGGGATCGTGACCGGTACACCCTGGCGCAAGCCCATCCGGGTGGGCACCGTCGGGATCCCCTTCCCGAGTACGGACATGAAGATCGTCGACGTGGATTCGGGAACACGGGAGATGGGGATCGGCGAGTCCGGAGAGATCTGCCTGAAAGGCCCCCAGGTGATGAAGGAATACCTCAAGAATCCCGACGAGACGGCCAACGTCCTCCGGGACGGCTGGATGTACACGGGCGATATCGGCGTCGTGGACGAGGACGGCTTCCTCAGCATCGTAGACCGGAAGAAGGACGTGATCATCACCGGCGGCTTCAATGTCTATCCCAAGGAGGTCGACGAAGTTCTCTACGAGCACCCGAAGATCCTGGAGGCCTGCACCATCGGCGTCCCGGATGACTACCGGGGGGAGACCGTCAAGGCCTATGTCGTGCTGAAACCGGGTGAAACCGTAACGGCGGAGGAGGTCATCGCCTTCTGTCGGGAGAAGCTCAGCCCGTACAAGGTTCCGAGGCAGGTGGCGTTCATCAGCGAGATGCCGAAGAGCGCCGTCGGCAAGATCCTGCGGCGGGAGCTCAGGGACATGGAGATGAAGCGGAAGAGCAACGCTTCGCAGGGAGCCGAGAAGACGGCAGCGGCCGCAAATTGAGGATTCTGCAATGATGGAAGAGCGTCTTTGGCACAAGGAGTATATGCAGGGCGTCCCACGGGAAGTGATCTTCGAGGATCTGACGATGCCGGAATATCTCTCGCGCACGGCCCGGCGTTTTCCCCGGAGGGACGCCCTCATCTTCATGGGGAAAAGGATTTCCTTTTCCGAACTCGATGCGTTGGCGACGACTTTTGCAAAATCATTGAGAAAAATCGGTGTCGGGCCGGGAGACCGGGTTGCCCTGCTCCTGCCCAACATCCCCCAGATCGTGATTGCCTATTACGGAATCTGGCGGGCCGGTGCCGTCGCCGTTCCCTGCAATCCTCTTTACACGGAAGAGGAGATCGTTCATCAGGTCAACCTCTCCGGCGCGACGGCCGCCGTTGTCCTCGATCTGATTGTCCCGCGCGTGATGGCGTTGAAGCCGAAAACGCCTCTCAAGACGGTCATCACCGCCCACATCAGCGATTATCTTCCTTTCCCGGCGAAGCAGCTTTTTCCGTTCGTCAAGAAGGGAATGTACCGCTCCGACGACAGGATGGACGGTTTCCTCCCGTTCCTGGATCTGATGAAGAATGCCACGCCGGGCGTGACCCTGGAGAGTCCCAAAATGGACGATCTGGCCCTGATTCCCTATACCGGCGGGACCACGGGTGTTTCCAAGGGCGCGATCATCACCCATCGCAACATTTCGTCCATCAATCAGATCCTCGGGGCCTGGTTTTTCGATCTGAAAGACGGACTGGATAGCGAGCTGGCCATCTTTCCCTTTTTCCACATGGCCGGTTTCAACCTGGTGATGAACCTGAGCATCTACAAGGGATGGACGGCCATTCTGGTCCCGAGGCCGGAGCCCAAGGCCGTGATGGAGATGACGCTGAAATACAAACCGTCGATCTTCCTGGCGGTCCCGACGATCTATGTGGGCGTCATGGCTCTGCCGGAGTTCAAGAAGGCGGACCTGTCCTTCATCAAGGGCTTCTTCTCCGGGGCGGCGCCGCTCTCCGTGGAGACCATCCAGGCGCTTCAGGATGCCACGGGGGCTTCGATCGTGGAGGGGTACGGGATGACGGAGTCGACGTCCATCACCCACATGACGCCCTGGCGCGGCAAGCTGAAACCGGGGAGCGTCGGGGTTCCGCTGCCCAACACGGATATCCGGATCGTCGATCTGGATACGGGCACCGTCGACATGCCCGTCGGAGAATCCGGGGAAATCCTCTTCAAGGGGCCGCAGCAGTGCAAGGGCTATTACGACATGCCGGAAGAGACGGCGCAGTCCCTGCGGGACGGCTGGTTCTACACGGGGGACATCGGCCGGATGGACGAAGACGGCTTCCTCTACATCGTGGATCGCAAGAAAGACATGATCATCGCGGGGGGATACAACATCTATCCGCGGGACATCGACGAAGTCCTGTACCAGCATCCGAAAGTGCTGGAGGCCTGCACCGTCGGAGTTCCCCACGACTACCGGGGGGAGACCGTGAAGGCGTACGTGGTTCCCCGTCCCGGTGAAATCGTCACGTCGGCGGAGCTGGACCAGTTCTGCCGGCAGAAACTGGCTGCCTATAAAGTCCCGAAAATCTACGAAATCGTCGAAGGCCTGCCCAAGTCGGCAGTGGGCAAGATTCTTCGCCGTGAACTCAGGGAAATGGCCATGAAACAGAAGCCGTGACCGCCGTTTGCGAAGCCCCTTTCCCGCCGGTTTTGCCGGCGGGAAAGAGGCCGGCAGGCATGGCCCGGAGTGATTTCAGGAACGGATGCTCATTATCGGCAGGGAGATGAGAATGTTTAAAACAAGGTTGACGGAAATGCTCGGCATACCCCATCCCATCATGATGGGCGGGATGCAGTTGCTGTCTACAGCGGAGTTTACGGCTGCGGCCGCCAATGCGGGGATCATGGCTTTTCTCACGGCGGAGACGTTCCCCTCGCCGGAGGCCCTGCGGGAGGAGATCCGGAAAACGCGCCGCCTGACGGACCGGCCTTTCGGGGTGAACATCAGCATGCTGCCGGATACCGGGCGGGGTGAGCGCTCGTTGACCTTTGCCGGGATCGCCGCGGAAGAGAAGGTGGCCGCCGTCGAAACGGCGGGAAGCGATCCGGCGTTCATGGTTCCGATCCTGAAGGAGGCCGGCGTCAAGGTCTTCCATAAGGTGCCTTCGATCCGGTTCGCGAAGAAGGCCGTCGCCGGCGGCGTCGACGGGATCATCATCGTCGGCTTTGAATGCGGCGGGCATCCCGGGATGGACGATGTGCCGCTGTCGATCATCCTGCCGAGGGCCGTCGACGAACTGCCCGTTCCGGTCGTCGCCGCCGGCGGCATCGCCGACGCCCGGGGCTTTGCTTCGGCCCTCTGCCTGGGGGCGGACGGCGTCCTCATGGGGACCCGTTTTGTGGTCACGGAGGAAAGCACCATGTGCGAGAGCATCAAGAAGCGGTATCTCGAGATCACGGAAAAAGACACGACCCTCATTATGCGTTCCCTGAAAAACCCCTTTCGGTGTTATAAGAACGCGGCGACGGAGCGGGTTCTGGAGATGGAGGCGCGGGGGGCGTCGCTCCTCGAGCTGCTGACGGTCGTGGGGGGGCAGGTGAGCCGGGATACCTACGCCAAGGGAGACCCCGACGGCGTACCCGTCGCCTGCAGTCTGGGAGCCGCCCTCATTCACGACGTGAAGCCGATCGCCGATGTCGTGGCCGACATCGTGGAAGGGGCCCATGCGATTCTCTCACGGGTCCGGAACATGGAAGAGCCGGGAACGGGAACCCGCGCCGGCGCCGCACATGCATGACGGGGGCGGGCGTGACGAGCCGGGAACGGCAATGAGGTGAACCATAAGCGGGGAGGCTGATCGTGAACGACTTTGTACGCGGTGAAAAAAAAGGCGCCATTTTCTATTTGACCCTGAATCGTCCGGAGCAGCGGAACGCCATCACCTTCGAGATGATCGAGACGATCTCGCGGATGGTCGAGGATCTGATCATCGATCCCGAGGTCCGGGTCGTCATCCTGAAGGGAGAAGGCAAGGTTTTTTCCGCCGGGGTCGATTTCAGTTCCCTGGCCGCTCTCGTCGGGCGCTTCATGGCCGATTCGGCCGCCGGGGGGGCGTCCATCCGGGCCGACATTTCCCGTTATCAGCATTACATCAACCGCCTGGAGGCCATCGAGATTCCGATCATCTGCGCCATGCAGCACCGCGTGCTGGGGCTGGGGCTGGAGCTGACCCTGGCTTGCGACATCCGCCTGATGAGCGACGACTGTCTCTGGAGCATGCCGGAGCTCAAGTTCGGCGTCGTTCCGGACCTGGGAGGGACGGCCCGCCTGACCCGGGTTGTCGGAGCCGCCAAGGCCATGGAAATCCTGATGACGGGACGAACATATACGGCCGCCCAGGCGCTTGAATTCGGACTGATCAATGGTATATGTCCGGGTGACTCCCTGCTGGAGGAAGCGGAGCGGATGGCAAAGGACATCATCGCCATGGGTCCCGTGGCCGTGGGCGCGGTCAAGCGGATCGTCAGGGGCGGAGACGGAGTCGACCTCATGACCCACCTGGGCATGGAAGTCACGCTCCAGAGCGCTCTCCTCCGCGGCGAAGATTTTCAGGAAGGGGTGAAGGCCCTGATGGAAGGGCGAAAACCGGATTGGAAAAGGAGATGACGATGATCGAAGAGAAGTACAAAAACGTGGCCGACTTTTCATGCAACGGCATCGAAGCCATCAAGCGGACGGGCGTCCGGGTGGTCGAAATGCGCGACCGATACGTCAAGATGCTGATGCCCATCCAGGGGAACGTGAACCACGTCGGCATCATGTACGCTGGTGCCCTTTTCGGACTGGGAGAGGTGATCGGCGGTGCGCTGTTCGGGGCCGCCTTCGACTACATGAAATATGTTCCCATCGCGAAGGAAGTCTCCATCCGCTATCGCCGCCCCGCCCTGACCGACGTCACCCTGGTCGCCGAGATCTCGGAGGAAGACGTCGCCCGGATCGATGCGGAGCTGAGGGAGAAGGACAAAGCGGACATCCCCCTCGACCTGGAGCTCAAGGATGCGCAGGAGGAAGTGGTTGCCATCGTCCATGGGACCTGGCAGGCGAGAAGGATTCCCGACGGCTTTGTCATCCCGTGGGCAAAGGCGTAGCCGGCAGGGGAAGGGGATTCCGTCATGAAACACATCCGGCTGTTCGAGCCCATCCGGATCAATCGGCTGGCCGTGGAAAATCGCGCGGTGATGCCTGCCATGGGCCTTCATTACACGGACGATTACACGTTCAGCGACCGGTATTCCGCGTTTTACAGGACCCGGGCCCACGGGGGCGTGGGACTGATGATCGTCGGTCCCCTGGCGGTCGATCTCTATGGCGGGGCTCCGGTCATGCCCGGCCTGTTCGACGACAGGAACATGAAGATCCTCTCGGCGCTCAATGCCGAGCTGCACAGGGATACGAAGGCGAAGATCGGCGTTCAGCTCTTCCACATGGGAAGAAATGCCCCGACCCGGCTCTTTACGGGAGAGCCGCCCCTGGCGCCTTCCGCCGTGCGGAGCCGGCTCACCGGGGACGTTCCCAAGGCCATGACGGAGGAGGACATCGACCGCGTCCAGGTTTCCTTTGCCCGCGCGGCCGAGCGGGCCGTTGCTGCGGGATTTGATTTCGTCGAGATCATCGCCTGCACGGGATACCTGGTCAGCCAGTTCCTGTCCCCGCTGACGAACCTCCGCACCGACGGCTACGGCGGATCCTGGGAGAACCGGATGCGCTTCGGCCTGGAGCTGATCCGCCGGGTGCGGACGGCCGTCGGTCCCGATATCGCCCTGGGCATCCGGGTGGCCGGGAACGACTTCATGGAGGGCAGCAATACGAACGCCGAATCGGCCCTTTTTTGCGCAGAGGCTGAGAAGGCGGGTGTTGACGCGGTCAACGTGACGGGCGGCTGGCATGAGACGCTCGTTCCCCAGCTGACGCAGGGCGTTCCCCCCGGTGCTTACGCTTACCTGGCCCGGGGCATCCGTGAAAAAGTCTCCGTACCCGTGTTCGCCTCCAACCGCCTGGGCGACCCCGATGTTGCGGAGCGGGTCCTCCGGTCGGGGGCGGCCGACATGATCTGCTGGGGGCGGCCGCTGATCGCCGATCCGGATCTGCCCCGCAAGGTCCGGGAGGGCCGGTTCGACGAGATCATCCGCTGCGTCTCCTGCAACCAGGGCTGCTTCGACAGCATCTTCCTCGGCAGGGGGATTTTCTGCGCCGTGAATCCGACCGTCGGGCACGAGGGAGAACCGCCGGCTGCGAAATCCCCGCAACGGAAGAAGGTGTTTGTCGCCGGAGGCGGCCCTGCGGGGATGCAGTTTGCATTGACTGCTTCAGGGCGCGGCCATGCCGTTACGATTTTCGAAAAGGAAGAGAGCCTGGGAGGCCAGATCCCGGTTGCTGCGGGTCCGCCGTCCAAGGAGGAACTTCTCCACATCCGGGACGGCATGGCGAGGCGGCTCGGGCGGACGAACGTGGAAATCCGGTTCGGCCGTTCCCTGACGGCCGAGGACGTGAAGCGGGAACAGCCCGACGTCGTGGTCGTGGCCACCGGGGCGGAGCCGATCGCCATCCGCGTTCCGGGCATGGACAAACCCCACGTCGCGGATGCCTGGGACGTGCTCCGGGGGGATGTTGCCCGCATCGGGAAACGGGTCGTCGTTGTCGGCGGAAACGCGGTCGGTTGCGAGACGGCGGAATGGATCGCCACGGACGGGTTGCCGGACCCGGAGACATTCATGTTTCTTGCCTGCCACGGCGCGGAAACCACGGAGAAGCTGCAATCTCTGGGGGTCTGCAACGGCCGCCGGATCACCGTGATCGACATGGTGGACCGCATCGGGGCCAACGTGGGACCCTCGACCCGCTGGGTGCTCATGCAGAGCCTGAAGCGGCACGGGGTGGAGCTTCGCACCGGGACTAGGCTGGTCGAGATCCTCGATGATGCCGTCGTCGTCGAGACGGGTGCGGGACAGGAGCGCATCGAGGCGGATACGGTCGTGATGGCCGTGGGGTCCAGGTCCGTGAACGGCCTGGTGGAAGAGCTTCGGCCCCTGGGCGTCGAAGTGATCGTGGTCGGTGACGCAAAAGCACCCAGGAAATTCAGCGACGCCATCGCCGAGGGGTATGCAGAGGCTCGGAACCTGTAATGGCGGGACGCAACGGCAACGGACCGGTGAAATACGACGTGCCCGGCATCCTGTCGGTTCTCCTGATTCCCGGATCGGACAAGGCGGACTGGGAAGGGATCGGAGACGCGGTCCTGGTTGACGGGCAAAGGCGCATCGTGGCCGTTGCCGACGGTCCGGCACGAAACCCGGAGGCGTCTTCCGCGTTCCTGAAGCGGTTCCGGGCGGGGATGGCCGATCTGATGAAACCGGGGAAGGCCTGGTCGTTCCTCGACAGCGGCTTCACGGACCTGGTGTCCGCCACCAACCTCCTGGTTCGCGAGACGACCTACCATGACGGCACGACGTTCTCCGCCGTGGTTCTGGGAGAGGGCAACCGGTATGCCGTCCTGCATGCGGGAGACAGCCTGATCTTTCTGCTCACGCCGTCGACGGGAGAAGTCGCTCAGATCAGCCGGACCAACCACTGCCTGGTCGGCCGGACGGCGAGCCTGTTTCAGGCCGAAGAGGCGTCGTTCCGGGAGGAGGATCTTTTTCTGATCGCTTCCGACGGTCTGGCATCCCTGGCGCGCTCTTCCGGCCGGACGACGGCGGCATTCATCGGCGGCCTGATGAGGGAATGCGGAACACCGGTAGACATGATGGAGAGCATATGCGAGTCTGCCCGCCGGATCGATCGAGGGCTTGACGATATCGGCGTCGTGGTCGTGAAGCCGGAGAGACTGTCCGGTGCCGTCAGGGAGATCGCGGCCCCGTCGTTTTTTCCGTAAACGGCACTCCCTGTCCGACGGGACAGGCATCCGATGACCAGGAGTCGTCATGAAGTCAACCATTCTCATCGTCGATGATACACAACTGATTGCCGAATCCCTCCGGAAAGCCCTTTCCCGGGAAGGATATGACATCCTGACGGCAGCCACGGGAAAGGATGCGCTTCTGTCCTACGAGGAAAACGGCCCGGATCTGATCCTCCTGGATGTCAAGCTCCCGGACATCGACGGCATTCAGGTATTGCAGAAAATCAGACAGGTGGACGCCAAGACCCCCATCATCGTGATGACGGCCTACAGCGGGATCAAGGGGGCCGTGGAGGCCATGAAGTCCGGGGCCTATGATTACGTCGCCAAGCCCTTCGACATCGATGAGCTGAAGATCATCGTCGCGCGGTGCCTGGCGTCCCGCAAGGTCGAGGCCGAAGTCGACCACATGCGGTCGACGAAGAAGGAGCTTTACAGCTTCAGCAAAATCATCACCTGCAGCCCGACGATGAAGCCGATCATCGACATGAGCCAGCGGGTGGCCATCGGAAGCCGTTCCACGGTCCTCATTCAGGGAGAAAGCGGGACGGGAAAGGAGTTGTTCGCCAACGCCATCCACTACAGTGGGCAGCGGGCGAATCATCCGCTGGTGGCGGTGAACTGCGCCATGCTCTCGGAGGGGGTGCTGGAAAGTGAGCTTTTCGGGCATGAGAAAGGGGCCTTCACGGGTGCGGTCAAGCAGAAGAAGGGGGTTTTCGAGCTTGCCGATCAGGGAACGCTCTTTCTCGACGAGATCGGAGAAATCAGCCCGGCGACCCAGATCAAGCTCCTGCGCTTCCTGGAAGAGCGCGAGCTGCAGCGGGTGGGCGGGACCAAGAAGATCAACGTGGATGTGCGAATCATTGCCGCGACGAACCGGAACCTGATGAAGCGGGTCGAAGAGGGCCGGTTCCGGGAAGACCTTTACTACCGCCTGAATGTCATCGCCTTCAATATCCCTCCGTTGCGTGAGCGAAGGGAGGACATCCCCCTCCTGACCGACCATTTCCTGGATCTGTACGGCCGTCTGCTGGGAAAAAGCGGCCGCCGGTTCAGCAGAGAGGCGATGGATTCCCTGATCCGCTATCCCTGGCCCGGAAATGTCCGGGAGCTGCGGAACGTGATCGAGCGGGCCGTGCTGTTGAGCGACGACACGGAAATCGGCCTGCAGGATGTTCCCCTGGAGATCTCGGGGAGGCACAACGGCCCGGAAGCGTCAAATGTCAAATATATCGAGGATATGCCCCTGGATCTGCTTATCAAGAACTATACCGAGAGCATTCTGGCCCGTCACAAGAATAACCGGACGAAGGCATCGGACGTCCTGGGCATCACGAGGCAGAGGCTGCGCAGGATTCTCAAGTCTCTGCCGGATTAAATCGGACCGTGGGCTGATTCGATTTCATCCACCGGCATGCCTTTGATTCCATTGAAGTTGGGTAGGGATGGACCTCTTGCCCCGACCGGAAATGGATGGTCTTCATCCAGTCGCCGGCCCGGGACCCCGCTCTGCTTCTCCGCGCAATCCATCATCCCGTTTCCATCACCCCCTCAAACCCCGTTAATGCAGAGGCTTTCTCGCTCCGCAGCGGATCGGCCGCCGTTCTTCCTGTGGGGTGGGCATGTCTTTTGCTGCACGGACTGCGTTCGGAACCGCATTTTCTGCTTCAAGGAGGGGGACGATGGAGAAAAAAGATCCTTTCCGGGTCGAGCGCGAGGGGCACATTGCCTGGCTGATTCTGGATCGCCCGGAGAAGCGCAATTCCATGGGATTGAATTTTTATGACGAACTCGGGAAGCACTTCAAGGCATTCGACGAAGATCCCGACGTGCGCGTCGTGGTGATGCGGGCGGAGGGGAAGAGTTTTACATCGGGGACCGATCTGAGTGAGCTGGCAACGTTTTACGGCCAGAAGAACGCCGGTCAGCGGGAGGACCTTCGCCTCACGATACGCAAGGCCCAGGAGGGCATGGACTGGATCGAGCGCTGCCGGAAGCCCGTCATCGCCGCGGTGCACGGCCACTGCCTCGGAGGTGGAGTCGATCTCCTGTCCGCATGCGACATCCGCATCGCCTCCCGGGACGCCGTTTTCAGCATCCGGGAAGTGCGGGTGGCCTTCATTGCCGACGTGGGAACCCTGCAGCGGCTTCCCCATATCATCGGCCACGGCTGGTTCCGCGACCTCGCCCTGACGGGCCGGGATTTCGGAGCCGAAGAGGCCCTGAAGATGGGGTTCATCACCGGGATTTTCGAGGATCGACAGGACGTGGTCGCGGGGGCGAGGAACCTGGCGCAGCAGATCGCATCCTATTCGCCCCTGGCCGTGCAGGGAACGAAGGACGTGTTCCTGTACAGCAGGGACAAGGGAATCCACGCCGGCCTGGAATACACCGCCCAGAAGAACGCCGCCGTCGTTCCCTCCGAAGACATGATCGAGGCCGCCATGGCGTTCATGGAAAAGCGGGTGCCCGTCTACAAGGGAAAATAGATGCCCGGTCCCGGTCCGGACCAGGGCGAAGAAAGGATGGAAGAACATGGATTTCCAGTTGAACGAAGACCAGAAGATCTTCAAGGCGACCCTGCACAAGTTCGTCGATGAAGTGATTATCCCGCGGGCGCCGGAGGTGGATCAGGACGGGATTTTCCCGACGGAAAATTTCAAGGCCATGGCGGATCTCGGCCTGTTCGGCATCTCCATCCCCCAGGAGCACGGCGGCAGCGGCGAGGGCATCATGTCCTGTGTGCTGGCCATGGAGGAACTCGGACGGGGATGCGCCTCCACGGCGAACACCTTCGGTTCCCACGCGATTCTCTGCACGGAGAACATCTGCCGCAACGGAAACGATGCGCAGAAGAAAAAATACCTTCCCGACCTGATCGAGGGCAAAAAGATCGGCGCCATCGCCATCACCGAACCGGAGGCCGGCTCGGACGCCCTTTCCATGAAGACGCGGGCCGTCCGGAAGGGCGACCGCTACATCCTGAACGGAACAAAGATGTTTATCACCAACGGTCCCGTCTGCGATGTCGTGCTCGTGTACGCCAAGACAAATCCGGATGCGGGCCCGAAGGGCATTTCGGCCTTCATCGTCGAGAGAGGGTTCAAGGGGTTCTCCAGCGGCAAGACGCTGAAGAAGATGGGCGTGAAAGGATCGCCGACGGGGGAGCTTGTTTTCGAGGATTGCGAAGTGCCCGCGGAGAACCTCGTCGGGGAGGAAAACGGCGGCATCCGGGTCCTCATGAACGGCCTGGACCGGGAGCGGATCGTCTACTCCATCTGCCCCATCGGCGTGGCCCAGGGGGCTTTCGACGTCGCCTTCCGCTACGCCCAGGAACGGATCCAGTTCGGACTGCCCATCATCAGCTTCCAGATGATCCAGGAGATGCTGGCGGAGATGGCGACGGAGATCCACGCGGCCCGGCTCATGGCCTATTGGGCGGCCACCACCGCCGACCAGGGCGGACGGGTCCGCCTGGAGGCCTCCTATGCCAAGCTGTTCTGCTCCCAGGTGGGGATGCGCACCGTGGACAAGGCTGTGCAGATTCTCGGCGGATACGGCTTCATCAGCGAGTTTCCCGTGGAGAGGATGTACCGCGACATGAAAGGCATCGAATTCGGCGCCGGAACGACCCAGATCCAGAAGCTTATCATCGCCCAGGAGCTGATCCGGAAGGGCGGTGCGTGACGGCAGCCGCAAGATCGTGAAATACTCGACAGGAGGAAGAACGTGGACAGAAAGTATGTACGGTATGAAGTGGAAGGCCGCCTGGCGGTCGTGACCATCGACAATCCGAAGATGAACGCCCTGGGGATGCCCGTGGTGGCGGACCTGGAGGCGGTATTCGACGAGCTGGAAGGCCGGAAGGACATCGGGGTGGCCATCATCACGGGCGCCGGGGAGCGGGCCTTCGTCGCCGGGGCGGACATCAAGGGATTCAAGGACGTCTTCGGCCGGAAGGACATTGCCTTTGACAGCGCGAGAAAAATGCAGGCCTGTTTCACGAAAATCGAGAAGTCCCGGCTGGTCGTCATCGCCGCCATCAACGGCCTGGCCCTGGGAGGCGGGTGTGAGCTGGCGTCGGCCTGCGATATCCGGATCGCCGCGGACACGGTCATCATCGGGGTTCCCGAGGTAAAGCTGGGGTTGATTCCCGGCGCCGGTGGCACGCAACGCCTGGGACGGCTGCTGGGGAAGGGACGCGCCAAGCTCATGGTGCTGTCGGGGGATTTCTTCACGGCCCAGGACGCTTTCCAGATGGGGCTTCTGGAAAAGGTCGTCCCTGCGAAAGACTTGATGGCCGAGGCGAAGAAACTGGCCGGCTCGATTCTCTCCAATGCCCCTCTCGCCGTGGAGGCCGGCAAGAAGGCCATCAACCAGGGCGTGGAGATGTCCCTGGAGGACGGTCTGGTGTTCGAGGCCGGCCTGGTCGGGGACCTGTTCCTGACGGAAGACCTCCGGGAGGGGGCCGGTGCGTTTGTAGAGAAGCGGTTCCCCGTCTTCAAGGGGAAGTAAATAACAGGCATCCGTTTCAGGACAAGGCCCCGGCGTGATGCCGGGGCTATTCCATATTCAGGAGAAGTCCAAGCATGAAGACGAAAATCACGGAGATGCTGGGGATCCAATATCCCCTCATCCTGTCCGGCATGAGCTGGATCAGTGTTCCGAAGATGGTCGCCGCCGTATCCAATGCCGGCGGCCTGGGGATCCTCGCCACCGGGCCTTTCAATCCCGACGAGACGCGGGAGGCGATCCGGGAAATCCGGAGTCTGACGGACAAGCCTTTTGGAGCCAATGCCCCGCTGGTGCTTCCCGGTGCGCGGGACAATGCCCGCGTCCTGATCGAGGAGCGGGTTCCCGTAATCAACTACGCCCTCGGGAAGGGAGACTGGCTGATTCGCGAGGTCCATGCCTACGGGGGCAAGGTGCTCTCCACCGTTGTGAACGATCTTCATGCCCGTCGCGCCCAGGAGCAGGGGGCCGACGGGGTCATCGCGACGGGTCACGAGGCGGCCGGTCACGGCGGGGATGCGACCTCGCTCGTCCTGATCCCCCACCTGGTGGACATGCTGGAAATTCCCGTCGTTGCCGCCGGCGGTTTTGCCGACGGACGCGGACTGGCGGCCGCCCTGTCCCTCGGGGCATCCGCCGTTGCCATGGGGACCCGCTTCATGACGACCCGGGAAAGCACCCTGCATGCAAACTACAAGAAGATATCCATTGAAAAGGACATCTACAGTACGCTGTATTCCACCCGCTTTGACGGCATCCCCTGCCGGGTCATGGAAAACAGGATCTCCCGGGCGATGCTGAAAAAGAGACTGAACCTGCCGGCCGCCTTTTTCAACTCACAGATCATTGCCAGACAGTTGCGACTCCCTTATTGGAAACTGTTCTTCGGTGTCCTGCTCTCGGGATGGAAAAGCGCCCGCCAGCTCGCCTATTTCGCCAATGCCTACAAGCTGATCCTGGCGGCGACGGAGCGGGGGGATACGGTAGGGGGGCTCCTGCCCATGGGTCAGGTGACGGGCCTGATCCAGGACGAGCCGACGGTAGCCGAACTCATGGAGCGGATCGTCCAGGAAGCGAAGTCCGTCCTTGCGGATCGATACGCCATGATGTAGTATCCACGCCATCGTTGGACCCGGAATCCGCCGGGTCCGACTCTGTTTCACAATCCCGTGTTCGACATACCGGGTGAAGACGGCACGAACAGGTGTGGACTCCGCCGACCTCCGGCGGAGTCCATGGTGGCATTCCATACTTTCTCACGAGCTTCTGCAAAGCGCATCCGAATGTCCCTCCTTCATTTTGACCCGACTCACCCCCCTGTATGGTTGAATGCAAGCCCCTTCTCCGCTCGCGGAGGAAGGGGCCGCTTTTCCGTATTGGCGCGGCGACGGCCGCTACGTTGGAGAAACGGCCGTTGATATGCCGGCGTCAGGGCGGTCCCTGCAAAGAAACCGCCCCGACGGAGTCTTGCGAGTGTTCCGGCGCCGCATGGAACGGAAGCGTCCCGAGATGCAGAGTTGCACAGATGACGGTTTTTTCCCGTGCGCCGCTGGAAATATATAAAAAAAGAAGGAGAAAGATGGAATGTCAGTCAGCAAGTATGAAGCGGTTTACGGAGAATCCATTGAGCGGCCCGAAGCGTTCTGGGGCAAAGCGGCACAGGAGATTCAGTGGTTCAAGAAATGGAACGGCGTTCTCGATGACACCCGGGCCCCCTTTTACCGGTGGTTTGTCGGAGGAGAGCTGAACACCTGCTACAACGCGCTGGACCATCATGTCGAGTCCGGACGGGGGGAGCAGGCGGCGATCATCTATGACAGCCCCGTCACAAACACGGTCCGGAAAATCACGTACGGGGAGCTCTTGGGAAAGGTGTCGAAGTTTGCCGGCGCTCTCTCCGGCCTGGGCGTGGCAAAGGGAGAGACGGTCATCATCTACATGCCCATGATTCCCGAAGCCGTCGTGGCCATGCTGGCCTGCGCGCGCATCGGGGCGGTGCACTCCGTCGTTTTCGGCGGCTTCGCACCCACGGAGCTGGCCATCCGCATCGACGACGCCAAACCGAAGGTCATCGTCTCGGCATCCTGCGGAATCGAAGGCAGCAAGGTGCTTCCCTACAAGCCGCTTCTCGATGAAGCGGTCCGGATCGCCGGACACAAGCCACAGAATTGCATCATCTACCAGCGGCCCCAGGTGGAGGCCGCCATGACCGCGGGCAGGGACCTGGACTGGAACGCCCTGGTCGACGGAGCCAAGGCGGTTCCCTGCACGCCCGTCGCGGCGACGGACCCCCTGTACATCCTTTATACCTCGGGTACGACGGGAAAGCCGAAAGGCGTGGTCCGGGACAACGGCGGGTACGCTGTCGCCCTGAAGTGGTCGATGAAGTACATCTACGACGTGAAGCCCGGCGAGGTCTTCTGGGCGGCCTCCGACGTCGGCTGGGTCGTCGGCCACTCCTATATTGTTTATGCCCCGCTGCTTCACGGGTGCACGACCGTTCTCTACGAGGGGAAGCCGGTGGGGACGCCGGATCCCGGGGCCTTCTGGCGGGTGATCTCGCAGCACGGCGTGTCCGTGCTGTTCACGGCACCCACGGCATTCCGGGCGATCAAGAAAGAAGATCCGAATGCCGAGCACCTGAAAAAATTCGACATTTCCTCCCTGCGCTATCTCTTCCTGGCGGGGGAGCGTCTCGACCCGGACACGTATCACTGGGCCAGCGACATGCTGAAACGGCCCGTCATCGATCACTGGTGGCAGACGGAGACGGGTTGGCCCATCGCGGCGAACTGCATGGGCGTCGAGCCGTTTCCCGTCAAGGCGGGCTCGCCGACCAAGTCCGTCCCGGGGTACAATGTCCAGATCCTGGACTCCGAGGGGAACGAGCTTCCCAGGGGCGAAGAGGGGGCCGTGGTGATCAAGCTGCCCCTGCCTCCCGGATGTCTTCCGACACTCTGGCAGGATGACGGGCGCTTCCTGGAGTACGTCACGGAAAGGCCCGGGTATTACGTCACCGGAGACGGCGGATTTATCGACCGGGACGGTTATATCTTCATCATGGGCCGCATCGACGACGTGATCAACGTGGCGGGGCACCGCCTTTCCACGGGCTCCATGGAGGAGATCGTCTCCCGGCACAAGGATGTGGCGGAGTGCGCGGTCCTGGGGGCCGATGACAAGCTCAAGGGCCAGGTTCCCGTCGGCTTCGTCGTGCTGAAGGCGGGCGTTGAGCACAAGCCGGAGGAAATCGTGGAAGAGCTCGTCCGGATGGTGCGCTCGGAGCTCGGGGCGCTGGCCTGCTTCAAGCAGGCGGCGGTCGTGAAGGCCCTTCCGAAGACAAGATCGGGCAAGATCCTGCGGAGTACCATGCGCAAGATCGTGGATGGCAAGGAATACGCGGTGCCTTCGACCATCGATGACCCCTCTGTCCTGGATGCCATTACCGATTCCGCGAAAGAGATGGGCTATGCGAAATCCTGATCCTTCACGGGGATCGTCGGACGCCCTGCAGCCGTGACCGAATGCGGCACGGGCGTTTTGGACTGCCGGGTCTCGCCGCGTCCTGAAGGGGAAGACCGGGACGCGGGAGGCACGGGATCATCATTCCTCTTCTGAATGTGCGGCAATGACGGGCCATCCCGAAGCGAGAGCGGAGGGGTGGCCCGTTCATGCCATTCCGGAATCGGTCGGGCTTCATCCGGCCGTCATTTTTAATTGAATCCTGCAGGCAGAAAACCTTGCCTCGCCGCAGGAAAATCCTTATCATTGCAACTCTTCGAAGTTCTTTGGCACACGGATCGTACCGGCATTTCGGTTGGACGCGCGGCTGCTGCGCCAGTGAGAGTTCACGGCGTCTGCAATTCCTGCAAACCCCTATCGGTTTTATTCATCAAGGAGGGTGACATGGAAGATGTGTACGCGGCGAAGCCCTGGCTGAAGCATTACGACAAAACGGTTCCGGAGAAGCTCGAATACCCATCCCTGGCCTATGCCGATGCATTGAAGAAGGCCTTCCGGGAGGTCCCCTCCAGGGTTGCCGTCCATTACATGGGGACGGCGATCACATACCGCGAACTGGACGGGCTCTCCAATCAATTCGCCCGGTTTCTGATCGAAGCGGGATGCCGCCCCGGCGATGTGGTCGGCTCCCATCTCCCCAACATCCCTGCCAGCTACATCGGATCCGCCGGCATCCAGAAGGCGGGCTGCGTCTTTACGGGAGTGAGCCCGCTCCTGAGCGCGGAGGAGCTTGCCTACCAGTTGAACGATTCGGGAGCGAAGATCCTTGTCACCGTGGATCTGCTGTTTCCCGTGGTCGCCAAGGCCGTTGAAAAAACCGGCGTGAAGATCGTCGTGGTCGCCTCCATTTTCGATTACATGCCCCAGGACATCCCCGCTTCTCCGGTGACTCCGATTCCCCGGGTCGACACGCTCAGCTTCAAGGATGCCATCGGACCCATGCCGGCCGACCCGGTGGAGGTGAAGATCGACCCTAACGCCCCCTGCCTCATGATGTACACCGGCGGGACCACGGGACCGCCGAAGGGGGCGCTCCTCACGAACAACAACATCGTCCACCACATCGTGCAGCTGAATCCCTGGGTACAGCTGCAGATGGGGGAGCACGTCGTGCTGTCCGCCTTCCCCATGTTCCACCAGGCGGGGAATTTCATCGTCATGTGGAACCTGGCGATGGGCAGCACGCTCATTGCCATTCCCAATCCCCGGGACCTCCAGTACATCGTCAAGGCCATCGAGACGCACAAACCGACCGTCATCGTAAACGTCCCCACCATTTTCCTCGAGCTGATGAAGCTGGAGGAGTTCCGGAGGCTTGATTTTTCGGGGGTCCATTTCTTCGTCAGCGGTGCTTCCGCCTTTCCGGCCGAGAACATCCGGGAGTTCGAAGAAATTGTCGGCAGGGGAAAGCTGATCGAGGTCTGCGGCATGACGGAGACCAGTCCGATCCTCGTGGCCCTGCCCCGGGACGGTGTGAAGAAAATCGGGTCCGTCGGCATGCCCGTCAGCGACACGGAGGTGAAGCTGGTCGATCCGGGAACGGGAAAACTCGCCGCCGTCGGAGAACCAGGGGAGCTGGTGGCCCGGGGTCCCCAGGTCTTCTCCCGGGGATATCACAACAAACCGGAAGAAACGGCCAATACTCTCCGGGATGGCTGGATCTACACGGGGGACGTGGCGGTGATGGATGAGGACGGGTACTTCTTCATCGTGGATCGCCTGAAGGACATGGTGAGCGTATCCGGCTTCAAGGTCTTTACCCGCGAGGTGGACGACGTACTGATCGGCCATCCGGACATCGACATCGCAGCGACGATCGGCCTGCCGGATCCGAGGCGCCCCGGCTCGGAGATCGTGGCCTGCGCCGTCGTTCTGAAGCCGGGCCGGACGGGGGACGAGGCGATGCGGGAGAAGATCGCCGGTTTCATGAAGGAGAAGGTGTCGCCATACAAGGTTCCGAAGATCATCCGGTTCATGGACGCATTGCCCATGAGCGCCGTGGGCAAGGTGCTCAAGCGGGAACTCCGGAAGATCATGCAGGCGGCAGACTAGCGGCGTACGGCATCCGGATCGTTTACAGGTGAAGGAAAGGGGCGGCGACGGCGCCGGAGAAAAATCCGACGCCGATCGCACTCTTTCGGCGTCCGTCCAAATATCGGGATTCGAGCAGCGGCCGCTCCGGAGAAGGCCCCGGCCCGCAGATTCGAGGAGGGGCAGACCGGATCAGGAATCGGCTTTCAGGACCCTGTCGATGGAAATGCCGAGTTTCTTCATCCGGTGGATCAAGGTGCTCCTTTTCAGTCCCAGCAGGGATGAGGCGCTGTTCTTACCGCTGATCTTCCCGTTCGTGCATTTCAGGATGCCGATGATGTGGGTCCGTTCCACGTCCTCCAGCCTCTGGTGCGTCATGTCGCCCGCATTCACCACCGGATCCGCGCTCTGTATTTCCGGGAATGTGATCCCTGGACCGTGCAACAAAATGGACTGCTCGATCATGTTGGAAAGCTCGCGCACGTTGCCCGGCCACGGGTAAGACATGAATTTCTCCATCTCGTGCTCTGAAATCCCTTCGAAGACCTTGTCGTATTTCTGGCAGTAGAGTCTGGCGAAGTGGGTCGCCAGGAGGGGGATGTCCGAGCTTCTCTCCCGAAGGGGAATCAGGGTGACAGGGGCCACGTTCAGGCGGTAGAAAAGGTCGGACCGGAAATTGCCGCGGTTCATTTCCTGTTTCAGATCCTTGTTGGTCGCGGCAATCAGGCGGAAGTCGGAGTACAGCGTCTCCGTGCCTCCGACGCGCTGGAATTCCTTCTCCTGAATCACTCTCAGCAGCTTGCTTTGTGTCTGGAGCGGCATCTCGGATATTTCATCCAGAAAAATCGTACCGTTATGGGCCAGTTCGAACCGACCGGCTTTGGTTTTGATGGCCCCCGTGAACGCCCCTTTGTCGTGACCGAAGAGTTCGCTTTCGATCAGGCTCTCCGAAAGGGCGGCGCAATTTACCCGGACGAAGGGCCCCTTGCTTCGGGTGCTTTCCAGGTGAATGGCCCTGGCAACCAGTTCTTTTCCGACGCCCGTTTCCCCGTAGATTGTAACCGTCAACGGCGTGGGCGCGAATTTTCTGATCACCTGGTAAAGCTTGAGCATGGAAGGGTGGCGGCCGACGATTCCGTGGAGTGGGGCGGCATCCGCCTTTTCCTCCTGGTGCGACCGGTTCCGCCGGTTCAATTCATCGTTCAGCCGCGCAATTTCCTGGTGAGCCTGGGCACGGTCCATGGCGACGGCGATCTGGGGTACCAGGGCCGAGAGAAGCCGCATGTCGCTGGAGCCCGTGTTGAACGAGAAGAATCTGCTTTCCTGATAGAGGACGCCGACAATCTTCCGGTCCAACTGCAGGGGGGCGATGATCACGTCGTGAAATCCGATCCTGCTTTTATGCTCCGTTTTGAAATGAGCGATCTTCCCGTCGCCTCCGGCGATTTTTGAGCGCATCATGTCCATGGGAATCTTGAATTGCGGGTCGGAGAGCTGGTCCTGGGCGAGGTTTCGGGACGCCACCATCCTGAGATCCTGCGTGTCCCGATCCGGAACGAAGAGAGCCGCCCGCTCCGCTCCGGTCAACCTGGAGAGGAAGGTGACGATGCCTGTCAGCAGGGGGGCGACGGCCTTCTGGGTGCCGAGGGCTTCCCCCATCTCGATGACCGCGTCAAACAGGTGGTTCTCTCCGGAAAGCTCTTCATCGGGGATGACTCGCATCAAATCGGAAGGGTAGGCGGATCTGGCGATGGGTTTCAGGAAGGCCCATGCCTTCCTCCCGTATTTCTCGGCTTCCGGCCACTGGTTGAGGCGGAGATTCAATCGGGCGATTTCGATTCTGATCTTCGCGAGCTCAAAGGTTTCGCCGACCTGCCTGACGTGGTTTTCCAGTTCGATCAGGTTCGCAATTCTTTCTTTCAGGGCGGCGGGATCATTTTGGGCCTGGAACTGGATCTGCAGCCGGCGGATGATGCCGTACAGAAGCGGGTTCACCTGCTCTTTCGTGATTTTGCCGACGTAATCGATGACGGGTGCCAGCTCTGCGAAATGAAACCCTTTCTGGTACAGCATCAGTCCGGTCTCGAAGGCGGGCGTGATGTTGAAGGTGTGGTACCAGCTTGATTTCCTGATTTTGTAGATGATCCTGAACAACTGCGCCGCGGTGTCGTCGTTGCCCTGGATGCACTCGATGTTTGCGAGGCCGAGCGCGGAGATGATCTCGGCCATGGGGATGGCCTCCTTCTTCGAAATGTCCAGGGCCATGCTGAAGTATACGTGGCTGTTCTTGTATTCCTTCATCTCCAGGAGAATCAGGCCCGTCGTGGAGAGGGCGAACGCAGCCAGCGGATGGTTGCTTGTCTTTTCCGCATGGCGGTACACGCTCTCGGACAGCCCCAGTCCTCTCTGCGGCATGCCCACCTGGGTGTAGCAAAGGGCCAGCTGGAGGGAGGCGAGCATCGAAAAGTCGTCCGCCGCCGGCGAATCGATCATGCCGATCGATCGCTCGTAATAGCGGATCGCCCTGGAAAAGTTGCCGCGCATCCAGAAGGACAGCCCCTGAGACTGCAGACCCATCCGGAACAGGCTGTTGTTCTTCGTTTTCCGGATCAACTGCCACGCCCTGTCGAAGTGCTTCTCCGCCTCGCCGTATTGAAAAGACATCCAGTAATTCTGCCCCATCAGCAGATGGATGGAAGTCTGTGAATTTTTGTCTCCCGTGCCGTCGGCGATTTCCAGGGCCCTGCACAGGCTGGAATAAAGCTTCTTCAGGTTCGGATAGAAAGGAGACAGGGAGGCCCGCCGTTCCACCGTCCGGATGAACATCGCACGGAGATTTCCTGATTTGTCCTCCGGGGCGCGATCCAGCAGTTTCTCGACGAAATCCAGCAGTTGGTCGTACAGTCCGATGGCCGACGATATTTTGTGACGGTTCTCCTCGATGCAGGCGGCCTGATAAATCACGTCAACGTCTTTGTCTTCGATTCCCGCCAGCATGCAGAGATTCGCGATTTTAACAACCTCATCGTCGCCGTGGGGGCGGTGTTTCGCGTAGGTGTCGATGGCTTCGCGGTAGTACTGGGACATCTGTTCGGCCGGGACCAGTTTCAGGATTTCCTGCCGCGGTGCCGTGGCCGTCCACTCGTAATGGCCTTCGGCAGACCCGTGTTTCCGGATCCAGTGGCGCTGAACGAGGAATGTGACCACGGAGAACAACCGGGACGGAAGCATGTTTTCCCGGCCCACGAACCAGTCCACGGAAAATGCATCGGCAAAGGCCAGAAAGCGATACAGGATGGCCTTTTCTTCCTCGGTCAGCCTTTCAAGACTCTGCCTCGTCCTTTCCATGCCCCGACCCCTTTCTGAACATGTCCGGATCCATTGTATATCCGTGCCGTAAAGAGAAGTCAAATTTTGCCTATATATAGTCAAAAGCCGACATATAGGCATAATCGGGATCGGCAACCGGCCTGTGTGATCACGCAACCATTCAATAATAAACATTATATATCGATACGGGCACTTGGTATCACCATTGCACTGTTGGAAAGGAACGTCGGTTGTTGCGGTTCCGTTCCGGATGGTACGGGAAGACCGGTGAACCGGGGAATGCATGATAGCCCTTGAGGAGGATAAGCCATGAAGCCGGAAGATTACATGTGGGACTTTCGCAATCCCTATGAATGGATGACCAGGACCATGGCGGGCAGCCTGCCGCCCATGATGATCACCTGTGCCGTGACCGGCGGGGTTCAGGGAAAGGAGTACAACGAAAACCTTCCCGAAACGGCGGAGGAGCAGGCGGACCAAGTGTATGAAGCCTATCGGGCCGGTGCGGTTTCCGTTCACATCCATGCCAGGGTGCCGGAGAATCTCTGGCTGACCACGTCCAATGCGGAAGACTATTCGCGGATCAACCGGCTGATCCGGGAACGTTGCCCGGACATCATCATCAACAACACAACCGGCGGCGGACCCTGGCTGACGACGGAGCAGCGGATGTGCTGCCTGTATGCCGATCCCGCCCCCGATATGGCCAGCCTGAACCTGGGCCCATTCGTCCTGAAGATGCCGCTCAAGGACAGGAAGCCCCCGCTGCCCAATCCCCGCGACGGCTTTCTTTTCGACAGCTGCCTTCCCGCCAGTTACGCCGACATCAACCTGTACGGCAAGACGATGAAGGAGAGGGGGATCAAGCCGGAGCTGGAGCTGTACCATCCGGGACAGTACTGGGTCCTTCAGGACCTGATCCGGGAGGGCAATATCGATCCTCCATACATGGTTCAGTTCGTCATGGGTTTCCAGACATCCTCCTTCCCGACGCCGGCCAATGTCCTTTCCCTGATTCACGAGCTGCCTCCCCGGTCGCTCTTCACCGTGATCGGCGTCGGACCGTTCCAGCTTCCCATGAATGCCATGGGAATCATGATGGGCGGCCATGTCCGCGTCGGCATGGAGGACAACATCTACTTCCGCAAGCGCGAGAAGGTGAAGAGCAACGCCCAGCTGGTCGCGCGGGTCCGGAGTCTCGCCGAGACGATGAACCGCGAGGTGGCCACCGTCGCACAGGCCCGTGAGATGCTGGGACTGCCCGCGAAATGATGCTCCCGCTCTCCCGGGGCGGAGACGGCGGTGCCGGAGAGCGTTTTCCTCAGGAGAAAGGAAGACCCGGAATGACCGAGAATGAAATTCTGGTACGGACGCAGGATGCGATCTGCACCGTGACGATCAACAGACCCCGCGTCAAGAACGCCTGGTCCCTGGAAGTCGTGGAAGGGTTGAGGGATGCCTTTCTGAACATCGGCCGGGACCGGAACATCCACGTCGTCGTCATGGAAGGCATGGGCCGTGATTTCTCGTCGGGGGCCGATTACACCCTGTTCCGGGAGGAGCATCCGGCGCCCGCCTGGCTGGACGGGATGAGAAAGGTCAGGGACCTGATCCTGTCCATGCGGGGGATTCCCCAGCCGGTCATCGCAAAAGTCCGCGGAGCAGCCATCGGCGGCGGCGCCAACCTCGCCCTGGCGTGCGATTTCGTCGTCGCAGCCGAAGACGCGGTCTTTTGCGAAAATTTCTCCAACATCGGCATCATTGTCGATGCGGCGGGGAACTACTTTCTGACGCGCCTCGTGGGGCTGGCCAAGGCCAGGGAACTGGCCTATCTCGGCGATGTCTTCGACGGCAGGGCGGCTGCAGGCATGGGCCTGATTTACAGGGCCGTGCCGGAGGCCGAACTGGATGCCGTCGTGGACGCCCTCGCCCGGAGGCTGGCCGGGAAGTGCCCGGACGTCATGGCGCTGATCAAGGAGGGACTGGATGCGGGCCTTGAGATGTCCCTCGCGACGGCTCTCGAGTGGGAGGCGGCTCATCAGGCCGTCATGACGCAGAAGGAGGCGTTGAAGGCGACCGTGAAGCTGTTTTTCCAGACCCGCGGCAAGGGATGAACGCCGCTGAGGAGGGATGGGCACGCGCATCTCCGGACGCGCTTCAACCCTGCGGCGGGATCGACCCCCGCGATGTGCCGCGACGGGACCGCTGAATCTTTTCCAATCAAGCCAAGGAGGTTTTCGCATGCGAAAAGTGGCCTTAACCCGGTTCGCACAGAGTTCCGGTGTGGAGTCCGGGGACAACCTGATGGATTTTACGTACCGGATCAACAAGGAGGTTCTCGACAAGGCCGGCCTGAAAAGAAGTGAGGTGGGATGCGTCATGATCGCCTCCTCGGATATCTTTCACAGCGGCCTGTCCTGCGCCAATGCCGTCGACTGGGACGGTTCCGGCGCCTTCATGATCGAGGGTACGCGGGCCGAAGACTCGATGTTCGCCCTCATCTATGCCGCCATGCGCATTCTGTCCGGGCATTTTGACACGGTGCTGGTCACCTCCATTGTCAAAGGCTCGGAAAATCCCGACAACGACACGCTGACGGGATTTTTCGCCGATCCCTTCTATATGCGCCCGCTGGGGATCAACGAGACGACGGCGGCGGCCTTCCAGATGCGGGAATACATGCATCGCTTCGGCGTTACGGAGGAGCAGTGTGCCAAAGTCGCCGTGAAGAACCTGGGGAACGCCCTTTTCAATCCCCATGCCCATGTGAAAAAGCGCCTCACCGTCGAGGACGTCCTGAATTCGGAAACGGTCAGCGACCCGCTGAAGGCCCTGGAGTGCGCCCCCAAATCGGAAGGAGTGGCGTCGGTTCTGCTCGCGGCCGGTGAGGTGGCGGAAAAGTTCACGGACAAGCCCGTCTGGATCAAGGGATTCGGGACCTCCATGGACCATTTCAACCTGGGAGACAGGGATCTCCTGAACGGTCAACTGACCGTCGCAGCGGAAAGGGCTTACCGGATGGCGGGGATCCGCGAGCCGGGAAAGGAAATCGACCTGGCTGAGATCTGCGAGCCCTACGCGTTTCAGGAACTGCTCTGGTGCGAGAAGCTGGGATTCTGTCCGGATGGAGAAGGAGGCAGGCTCATCGACAGCGGTGAAACGCAGATGTACGGGGCCTTCCCGGTCAATCCCTCCGGGGGTGTGCTGGCCATGAATCCCTACGTGTCGCGGGGTCTGTACCGCGTGATCGAAGCGGCCATGCAGATCCGGGGCCGGGCGGGGGAGCACCAGGTGGACAAGAAAGTCAGGACGGCATTGGCCCACGGAACCCACGGATTTGCCGGGCAATGCCATTCCGTCGTTATTCTGGAAGGGTAGGAGGTGACGAACATGGGAAGAGCCGTGGCGGTTATCGGAACAGGCCAGACGAGACACGGGCGACGAAACGACGTCAGCTATCCGGACCTGGTCAGGGAAGCGGTAAAACTGGCCCTCGAAGACGCGGGGATCACGCCGAAGGACATCGAAGGGGTTGTTTCGGGGACGATGCCGTCCATGATGGAGGGCATTTCCGATACCCATCTCTATTTTGCGGAAGCGCTCTGCGAAGTGGGGAAGCCCGTGCTGAAGGTGGAGAGCTGCGGAAGCACGGGCCAGTCCATCGCGCATTGCGGTTTTTACTGGGTGGCTTCCGGAATGGCGGATCTTGTCCTGGTGGTGGGGATGGAAAAGATGTTCGAAGGGGACGGCCAGGCCACCATGAGCACCGTCGCCGATCCCTGGTTCCTGAAACCCTTTTCCGCGGGCGCCCCCGGGGTTTTTACGATGCAGGCCATGGAGTGGATGCACCGGTTCAACATCCCCGAAGACAAGGCCCACGAAGCGGCGGCGGTCATTTCCGTCACGCATCACGACAGCGCCCTGGAGAATCCGTACGCCCATATCAAGATCAAGATCAGCATGGACGAGGCGAAGAACGCCCCCATCATCACCTACCCGGTCCGCCTGTTCGACGTGTGTCCCACCTCGGACGGGGCCTGTGCGGTCGTTTTTGCCTCGGAGGAAGCGGCGAAGAAGATAGGCAGAAAACAGGCCTGGATCCGGGGGCTTGGATTCCGGGGGGAGGAGTTCTTCTACGGGGAGAGCAACAAGTCGATCTGGCCGAGTGCCACCGAGGCGGCCCGGCATGCCTACGAGCAGGCGGGAATCAGGGATCCCATGAAGGAACTGGACGTCGCGGAGGTCTACAACCCGTTCACGTACCAGGAAATGATTTTTTACGAGTGCTTCGGCTTCTGTCCCCGGGGTGAGGCCCCCGAATACGTCCTGAAGGGAAAATTCAACAGGACGGGCGAGTTGCCCTGCGATCCGTCGGGGGGGGTGTTGTGCACCAATCCGATCGGCGCCTCGGGTCTGATCCGGCTGGCGGAGGCGGCGCTTCAGGTGACCGGCAAGGCCGGTGCCCGGCAGATCGAGGGGGCCCAACTGGCATTGTCTCACGCCATGGGCGGCATCGATCAGTTCAACGGGGTGACCATTGTCGGGGCGAAGCTTTAGTCAAATCGAATGATTGCCACATCGGCATGAGGGTTGCGCAAGGAGGTTTCGGACATGGCGGATGAAAAACCGAAGGAAAAATACAGAGAAATGAAAGCCCAGGTGACCGTTCCCTATGAGATGGCCATGGGGCGCAACTGGCACCGCTTTTTTGAGAACCTGAAGGAAGAGAGGATCATGGGGACCCGGTGCGGGAAATGCAGCAGGGTCTTTGTCCCCCCCCGGTCGTTCTGCCCGCGGTGCTTCGAAGACAACGAGGAATGGGTGGAGGTCGGGCAGCAGGGCACAATCGAGACCTGGTGCTACTCCAACCTGATGTTTTACGGCCAGACGCTGAAACCGCCGTTCATCGCCGTGCAGGTGCACCTGGACGGAACGGACGTGGGACTCCAGCACCGGATTGCCGGATTCGACCTGTCGGATTTCGAGACGGTCCGGAAACGGGTGAAATCCGGGGGACGGGTCCGGGTGGTCTGGAGCAGGGAGAAGAAAGGAAACATTTTCGATATCGATTACTTCGAGCTCATCCCGGAATAGGATGGCGGGTATTCCGTTCGTCGGCATAACGAAGCGGACCGGCAAAGGAGGCTGCACACCATGACAAAGGAATATGGAACCATCGTCAATACCGTCGTTCTCCCGTATCGCTGGGCCCTGGGGGCCACCTGGACGCGGTTTTTCGACGGGCTGAAGGAGGAAACAATATACGGAACCCGGTGCGGGGCCTGCGGGAAGGTCTTTGTGCCGGCCAAGTCTTTCTGTCCTGATTGTTTCGGCGATCTGGACGAGTGGACGGCCGTTTCGCAGGAAGGGACGCTGAAATCGTGGACCCTGGTCAAAAAGAGCCATTTCGGGCAGGTGAGGCAGCCTCCCTATGCCCTGGGGCTGATCCGCCTGGATGGAACGGATTGCGATTTCATTCATTTCCTCGGGGGGATCGACTGGTCGGACACGACGAAAGCCCGCGGGATACTCAAGCCGGGGGTGCGGGTCAAGGCGGCGTGGAGCGGGGAGAAGAATGCCGATATCCATGACCTTTCCTGTTTCGAGCCGGTGGACGTGTAATCGGCGGCGCATCGGATGTTTGGGGCCATTTCTCTCGTCCGGTTCACTCTCCGGCATGAAAAGGAGGGCGAATCGTCATGACAATGAACGGAGCGGGCGAACATGTACTTCAACGAGACGCATGAAGCTTTTCGGGAATCCGTTCGACGATTCGTCGACCGGGAGATCAACCCGTTCATGGACGAATGGGAGGAGTCGGGCGTTCCGCTGCATCCCCTGCTGAAGAAAATGGGGGATCTGGGTTTCCTGGGGATCCGCTACGATCCGCAGTATGGAGGTCAGGGACTCGACTACTGGTTTGACACCGTGTTTCTGGAGGAACTCGGTCATATCCGGGGCCTGGGGGTGTCGACCGCCATCGTGGTCCAGACCCACCTGGCCACCCCGTCCATCGACATGTTCGGGAGTCCCTGGCTGAAGGAGAAGTACCTGAAACCGGCCATCGCCGGGGACGTCGTGACGGCCCTTGCCGTGACGGAGCCCGGCGCCGGTTCGGACGTCTTCGCCATTACGAGCAGGGCGGCCAGAAAAGGCGACCATTACGTGCTGAACGGGTCGAAAACGTACATCACCAACGGCACCCAGGCGGACTTCCTGACGCTGCTGGCGAAGACCTCCGATGAGCCGGGCTATCACTCCTTCGGTCTTTTCGTGGTTCCGACGAACCTGCCGGGCTTTGTCATCAGCAAGAAGCTCGACAAGCTCGGCCTGAGGAGCAGTGATACGGCGGAGCTGTTTTTCGATGATGTCCGGATCCCGGTGGAAAACCGCATCGGCGAGGAGGGGGAGGGGTTCATCTACCAGATGAAGCAGTTCCAGCACGAGCGGTTTGCGACCCTCCCCGGAACGTATGTCTGCGTCCGGGACATGATCGACATGACCGTGGACTACATCCGGCAGCGCATGGTTTTCGGGAAGCCGCTCCTGAGCAGGCAAGTCCTCCGGCACAGGCTGGTGGGCTGGGTCACGGAGGCGGAATGCCTGAAGCACCTGACCTACCACATCGTCCGGATGAAGATGGCCGGTTTCGATGTCACCCGGGAGGTCTCCATGGGGAAACTGGTGGGCGGCCGGCTGTTCCGGCGCGTTGCCGACGGGTGCCTGCAGATGTTCGGCGGCATGGGCTTCATGAACGAGACCCTGATCTCCCGGTATTACCGGGACGGCCGGATTCTCTCCATCGGCGGGGGGGCGGACGAGGTGATGTGCGAGATCATCGCCAGGCTGGAAGGGTACTAGGATGATCCTGCCGGTGAGACAACCGTTGCCCTGGGAAGGAAAAAACCGGATCCCGATCCCTGTGCCGATTCCCCATACGCCGTCCGCCCTTCTGATGTCTTCCTGTCCTCATGCGAGTCGTTCCCTTTCGGAAAGGGTCCGCGTCAACCCGCTTTTCTTCTGATCGGCCATCCATCCGGTCTTTTTGCCCGGACGGCTCATGAAATGCATCCGTCCACAATGACGGATCTGCTCTGGGAGGAGCCAGATGAAAGAGGACGACAAGCTCAGTCAGAATCGTTTGCACCGGCAGGCCGTGGGCGACTTCCTGAAGCGTACGGCAAAACGATCGCCCGAGAGAATCGCGTTCATGTTTCGCGACCGGGTTTTTACATATGCCCGGATGGATGCGGCGGCCAATCGCGTCTGTCACGGCCTGCAGGACATGGGCCTGAAGAAGGGCGACTGCCTGGCCATTTTGTCCCAGAACTGCCACCAGATGGCCATTCTCATGTGGGCCTGCTTCAAATCGGGGATCTGGTATGCGCCGGTGAATTTCCTGCTGCGCGGCCCGGAGATCGTCTACCAGGTCAACCATTGCGACGCCAAGGCGTTCTTCGTGGAGAGCGGGCTGCTGGATGCGGTGCGGCCGATCATGGGCGAACTGAAGACGGTGGAAAAATACGGGTTGATCAACCTGGCGGGCATCGCGTTGCCGGAGGGTTGGATCGACGTGGACACACTCTTCTCGGAGCAATATCCCGACACCGAGCCGGATGTCCTCATCGACGGGAAGGACGTGGCCTCGATCATTTACACCAGCGGCACCACGGCGGCGCCCAAGGGCGCCCTGCTTTCCAACGGCAGCTACTTTTCGCAGGCGGCCAGCTTTCTTACCTCCGCGGGGCCCTGGATCGAGGCGCACGACAAGATCATGATGAACATCCCCCTGTTTCACGTCGGGGCCTCTTCCATCTCCGTCGCCTTTGCGAAGATCGGCGCGGGAGTCGTCTATACGTACGGGATCGATCCTGTCGAATGCCTTGAGATCATTCAGAAAGAGAAAATCACGAGCCTGATCTGGCCGCCCACCCTGTTCGCCGCTCTGCTGTCCTTTCCCGTCGAGAAGTACGACCTGAGCTCCCTGAAGAAATGCGTCTGGTTCGGCGGGGCCATGCCCCTGGACGTGCTGCGGAAGTGGATGGATCTCTGCCCCGGGGCGACCTTTGCGGTTCACTGGAGCCAGACCGAGATCAACATCACCGGGACCATCACCTGGTTCACCGATGGGAAGCTTCCCGAGGCGGGAAACATCATCGGCCGCCCCCTGCTGGATGCGGAAATCCGCATCGTCGACCTGCACGACCGGGACGTTGCGCCGGGGGAGGTGGGAGAAATCGTGCTCAGGAGCCCGTCGGTCATGACCGAATACTACAAGGATGCAAAGAACACGGCGGATACGCTTCGGAACGGCTGGCTGCATACGGGCGACGTGGGCCGCCTGGGCGAAGACGGGAACTACTACTTCGTGGACCGCCTGAAGGACATGATCAAGACGGGGGGTGAGAACGTGTCATGCCTGGAGGTGGAGGACGTGCTCAACACCCACCCCGACGTGCTGGTGAGCGCCGTCTTCGGCGTTCCCCATCCCTACTGGGTGGAGGGCGTGACCGCGGTGATCGTTCCAAAGGCCGAAGGGTTAACGGAAGCCGCGTTGCTGGAATATGCCAGGAGCCGCATGGCCGGTTACAAAATCCCCAAGAAATTCATCCTGATCAAGGGGCATGAGCTTCCCGTGAGCCCCACCGGGAAGATCCTCAAGCGGGAGCTGAGGAAGATGTATCAGGACGTTTTCAAAGATGTGAAAGGCAAGTAGCGGACAACCCGCCATGATGAAGCCTTTGCGAGGGTGACCCATGTTCAGCCATCTCTTTTCCGGGATCGATATCGGAACGCTCCGGTTGAAAAACCGGATTGTCATGACGGCCATGCACCTCAATTACACGCCCGAGGGCGAGGTAACGGAAAGGCTGACCGCCTTTTACCGGGCCCGGGCGCAGGGAGGTGCGGCGCTCATCGTCGTGGGGGGATGCGTCATCGACCGGTACGGCGGATCGCCGAGCATGATCAATCTTTCGGAAGACCGGTTCGTCCCGGGACTCAGACGGTTCACCGACGCGCTCCATGCGGACGGCGCCCGGGTATCCGCACAGCTGTACCATGCGGGAGGGAGCGCTCACTCGATCCTGATCGGCTGCCAGGCCATGGCGCCGTCGGCCGTCGTATCCGGGTTTTCCAAGGAAGAGCCCCGGGCGATGACCCGGGAAGACATTTGCGAGACGATCGAAAACTATGTCCGGGCGGCCCTCAGGGCCCGGGAGGCGGGCTTCGATGCCGTGGAGATCATCAGCTGCTCGGGATACCTCTTTAACCAGTTTCTCTCTCCCCTGACCAACCGGCGAACGGACGAATACGGGGGAACCTTCGCGAACAGGATGCGCTTCTGCCTGGAGGTGGTCGATGCCGTCCGCACGGCGGTGGGGCCTGATTATCCGCTCCTGATCCGCCTCTCCGGGAGCGATTTCATTCCCGGGGGGAACACGAACAGGGAGGTCTGTCTCTTTGCCCGGGAGCTGGAGAAACACGGGATCGACGCCTTCAATATCACCGGCGGCTGGCACGAGAGCCGGGTGCCGCAGCTGACCACGGAAGTTCCCAAGGGCGCGTTTGCCTATCTCGCCCAAGGGGTGAAATGTGCCACCTCCAGGCCGGTCATCGCCTGCAACCGGATCCACAACCCCTTCATCGCCGAGGCGCTCATTGCCCAGGGACGGACCGACATGGTCGGTTTTGCCCGCGAGCTCCTGGCCGACCCGGACCTGCCGGTGAAGGCTCGGGAGGGGAGGCCGGAGGAGATCACGCCCTGCGTCGCCTGCAACCAGGGCTGTTTCGACCACATCTTTGCCCTCCAGCCGATTGAATGCATGGTGAATCCGCGCTGCGGACACGAGCTGGAGAACGCGCCGGGCGCATCCGGCCGTCCGAAAAAGGTGCTGGTCATCGGCGGAGGGCCGGCGGGACTTTCCGCGGCAAAAACGGCTGCCGCAGCGGGGCATCGTGTGACCCTTTATGAAAAGTCGGATGGCCTCGGCGGCCAGTTCCGCGTGGCCGGCTCGCCGGAGGGCAAGGGAGATTTCAAGCTCCTCGTGGAGGCATTCAGAAGGCAGGCCGTAAGCTCGGGAGTCAGGATCAGGACGGGCAAAACGGTGAGCAGACGTCTGATCCGGGAGAACCGGCCCGACGCCGTCGTTGTCGCCACCGGCGGATCTCCCGTCCGGCCCGACATCGAGGGCATGGAACACGGCCATGTCGTTCAGGCCTGGGATGCACTGCAGAACGTGCCTCCCCTGGGGGAAGAGATCGTGATCATTGGGGGCGGGGCCGTCGGCGTGGAGACGGCCCTTCACATGGCGAAAGCGGGAACGATCGATGCGCAGACCCTGCGGTTTCTCTTCCTCTCGGGAGCGGAAGACACGGATACGTTGCGGGACCTGGCCACGAAGACGTCGGGAAAAGTGACGATTGTCGAGATGCTGCCGCGGATTGCCGCCGACATGGGGATCTCCACGCGCTGGGTCGCGCTGCGGATGCTGAAACGCTGCGGGATCGAGATCAGAACGGGGACCAAAGCCGAAAGGATGACTCCGGAGGGACTGGTCGTATCCCGGAATGGAGCGATGGAAGTGATCCGTTGCCGGACGGTCGTTCTTGCCTGCGGAACGCGCTCGGTTCGCCCGAACGGTGCCTGGAAGGGATTGGGCGGGGACGTGTTGATCATCGGGGACGCCAAGTCTCCCCGGAAGGCCTTTGAAGCGATCCATGAGGGGTTCCATGCGGGAAGAAACCTGTAAACGACGAATTCTTCCGCCTGCGAGCGGGGCAGATAAACGCAAGACGGGGCAACCATTTTTTAAAAAGGCAGGGCTGAACATCCGGCGGGATCTCCTTTCCCAATCGAGCATCTCGGACATTCCACATGATTTCCCCAGCAGGTCATGGAGGGGTGCGTATGGAACTGGAAGCCAGAAGAATGAATCTCCTGCGGCGATTTGCCCTGGGCGATGCCTTCCGCAGGAATGCAAAAAGATTCGGGAACCGGACGGCCTTGATCTTTCCCGCCCCCGGCGGCGAGGTTTTTCGATACACCTGGGATGAACTGAACCGGACGATCAACCGGGTTGCCAACAGCCTTCTGTCCCTGGGCATCGGAAAGGGTGACAAGGTTGCGGTCTATTCCCTGAACTGTCCTGCATTCCTCTTTCTCATCTATGGCCTGGCCAAGATCGGCGCTGCAATCACGCCCGTCAATGTCACATTCAAGGAGGATGACATCCGCTTTGTCGTGAATGACTCCGGGGCAAAGATCCTCTTCATCGAGGATACCTTCATCGATCACATGAATCCTGTGCTGGCGGGTCTGCCCGGCGTCCGTCCCGGATACATCGGCGTCACCGGCCTGAAAAAGAAGCCCCACGGATGGATCGACATGGCGGAGCTGCTCGATCACGCTTCCGATCAGGAGCCGGAGGTGGAGATCGACACGGAAGACGTCGCCACCATCACCTATACCAGCGGAACGGAGGCCCTTCCCAAGGGGGTCATGCTGACGCACGGGAATTACCATGCCGCCGTCTCTTCCGTGCAGACGGGATATTATCTCGATGTCCGGCAGGACGATATCGGCCTGCAGGCCCTGCCCCTGTTTTACACGGGTGGCATCGCCGTGGCGACATTCTGTCTCATGCTGGCCGGGACGGTCATCCTGGTCTACATGCCCCAGGCTGAAACGCTCGCGGCGCTGATACGAACCTACGAGGCGACGTACACGGTTCTTCCTCCGACGCTCTACAACCGGTTGTTGCAGATATCGGGGATCGAGAGTGACGTGAAGTCGCTGAGAAAGTGCGTCTCTTTCGGCGCCACGATTCCGGAGCAGATGATCGTCAACTGGAACCGGATTGCTCCCCATGTCGAGTGGGTGTCCCTCTATGCGTCGAGCGAACTCACCGCGCTGGGGACCTGCGGGAGTTTCCGGCGGATCGGGGAAATCCCCGGCGGGGATATGAACTGGGTCGGAAAGCCGGCCCCCGCACTCGAGCTGAGAATCGTGGACATGAACGGCAACGATGTCCCGCCCGGAGAGGCGGGAGAAATGGTCTTCCGGGGACCCGGCGTCATGAAGGGCTATTTCGGAAACGAGGAGAAAAGCCGCGAGACCTTTGCCGGAGGCTGGTTCCACTCGGGCGACGTGGGGAAGATGAATCAGGATGGCGATGTCTTCTTCGTGGACCGGATCAAGGACATGGTGAAAAGCGGCGGCGAAAACATCTCCTCGGCGGGTGTGGAATTCTTCATCAGTACGCACCCGAAGGTTGCGGAGTGTGCGGCCTTCGGAATTCCCCATCCGGAGTGGATGGAGGTGTTGACGGTTGCCATCATCCCCAAGCCTGGAGAAACGCTCGGGGAAGAGGAGATGCTGGAATACTGCCGGGCGAAGCTGCCGCGATTCAAGGTGCCGAAATACATCCTGATCGTGGAGGACTTTCCACGCAACCCGACCGGCAAGATCCTGAAGAAGGAACTGAGAAAGCAATACAAAGATCTCGCGGCGCAGAAGTCCTGAATACCCGGGCAATATAGGGGAAGCCTGGACGGACAGGGATCATGGGCGTCTCCGGGAATCCGCTGACGGTGAGAAAAGGGAAGCTCATCAATCAATGGGGGTGGAAAAGACATGAGGTTTGATTTCACCGATGAGGAAAAGGCCTTCCGGGAGGAAGTCGAGGATTTTGCGCGGACGGAACTCCCGCCCGACTGGGATGAGAAGGCCCTGTACTGGCCTGCGGGGTATGGAACGTTTCCCGGGATCGAGGCGTCGTTCAAGGACATGTACGACGAACTGCTCCGCAAGCTGGGCCGGAAAGGATGGCTCAGCCTGGGCTGGCCGAAGGAATGCGGCGGCATGAATTCCATGACCCGGCACGTCATCCTGGACGACGTCATGAGCTATCACCGGGCGCCGGGCGGCGACGTGTCCACGGCCATCGCCGCTCCGACCCTGGCGCTCATCGCCAGCGACGAGATGAAAAAGGAGTGGCTGCCGCGGATTGCCGCCGGGGAGCTCCGCTTCTGGTTGGGCTATAGCGAACCCAATGCCGGATCCGATCTCGCATCCATAAAAACAAGGGCCGACGATGACGGGGATGCGTTTGTCCTCAACGGCCAGAAGATATGGAGCAGCGGCGCCCACATTGCCGATTACGGGTGGGTGCTGGCCAAGACGGACATGAATGCGGCGAGGTACAGGGGGGAGACCCTGATGCTCGTAGACAACCGGACCCCGGGCATCACCATCCGTCCCATCATCAATATTTGCGGCATCCACTCCTTCAACGAGGTGTTCTTCGACGATGTCCGTGTCCCCAAGAAAAATGTTGTCGGCCAGATCAACCAGGGATTTTACTGCGTCATGCTTGCCCTGCAGTACGAGCGGCTTTTCGTCGGGATGGGGGCGTTCCGGCGGGTTTTGGAGGAGCTTGTCCTCTATGTGAAGGAGACGAAGCGGCAGGGAATGACCATGGGAAAAGATCCGCTGATCCGGAACAAACTGGCGGCCATGGCCATCGAGATCGAGACACTGTACGGGTTTTACTGGAGGACCGCCTGGATGATGGATCGGGGGCAGGCCCCGGAACCGGAAGCCTCGGCGCTGAAGCTGTTCGGAACGGAGCTCAGCCGCCGGCTTGCCGGGACGGCCATGGAAATCCTGGGACCCTGCGGCCAGTTGGAACGGGGCTCCAAGTGGGCGCCACTGCGGGGATTGATGAACCTCGGATACATGGATTCCATCTCCGGGGCCATCGGGGCCGGTACGTCCGAGGTGCAGCGGGGGATCATCGCCACCCGGGGGTTGGGGATGCCGCGAAAGTGACATGCCGATTACAGGAATGAATACAGGGGTGACGTCATGGACTTTGATCTGACCGTGGAACAGAAGCTGCTCCAGGAATCGGCCCGCGATTTTCTGGCTCGGGAATGCCCCAGGGAACGGGTGCGGGAATTCGAAGAAACCGGCGAGGCGTATCCTCCGGAGTTGTGGCGAAAGATGGCGGGGCTCGGATGGATGGGACTGATCATCCCGGAAGAATACGGAGGCAGCGGCGGCTCATTCCTGGATCTGACAGTCCTGTTCGAGGTGATGGGGTTCCATATCTGTCCGGGGCCGTTTTTCTCAACGGTTGTTCTGGGCGCCCTGCCGGTTCTGGCGGCGGGAAGCGAGGCACAGAAGAAAGCGATCCTGCCGGCAATCGCCAGGGGTGAACATCTGATGACGATGGCCCTTGCCGAGCCGGATTCCAACGGGGACGCCTCCTCCATAATGGCCGGTGCGACCCCTGCCGGAGACGAATTCCGTCTCGGTGGCGTCAAGCTCTTTGTTCCATACGGGGAGCATGCCGACTCCATACTGTGGGTGGGGCGAACCGGCCACGGGGAGAACGCCGGGGACGGCATCACCGTTTTCGTGGTGAAAAACGGAGTCCCGGGAATCCAGAAAACAGGCCTCAAGACGCTGGTTCGGGACCGGCAGTGTGAATTGTTGTTTAAAGATGTCCGGGTGCCAAAAGACAGCGTTCTCGGGAAGTCGGACCTGGGATGGCCGGTCGTGGAGAATACGCTGGAGAAGGCCTCCGTAGTCCTGTGCGCCGAGATGATCGGCGGCGCGCAGGCGGTCCTGGAGATGAGCCTCCGGTATGCCCGGGAAAGGGTACAGTTCAACCATCCCATCGGCAGTTTCCAGGCCATTCAGCACTACCTGGCCGACATGTGGATGGACATTCACGGCTCCCGCTACCTTCTGTACAAGGCCGCGTGGAAAATCAGCGAGGGCATGGAGGCCGGGATGGAGGCGGCCATGGCCAAGGCGCGGATCGGGGAGGCGTTCCGGCGGGTCACGCTCCAGGGGCACCAGATTTTCGGGGGCATCGGCTTTACCAAAGAACATGACATGCACCTCTACCATAAACGGTCCATGACGGGGGACCTCCAGCTGGGACATGGCGATGTGCACAGGGAGAGGGTGGCGGTCCGTCTCGAGCTATAGCCCAAGGCCGTTGAAAAATGCCCGTCTGCTTCGTTTCCCTCGTCCCTTGCCGCTCGACGTACGAAAAAGTACGCCTCGCGGCTCGGGACTTCGGGGGCCTCGCATGCAGACATTCTTGAACAGCCCGGGAAGATGACGTCATTGGCGGGCCGTTGAAAGACATCCGTCTGCTCCATTGCTCTGCATCCTTTACCGTTCGATGTACCGGCGAGCCGGGGAGAGCGGCTGCAGGCGGAACCGAAGAAAAGAGGAGGAGTCCGAACGTGGAGAGAACGCACGTGACGTATGAAGTGGAAGGCCGTCTGGCGATGGTGACGATCAGCAACCCGAAGATGAATGCCCTGAGCCGGCCGGTCGTCGAAGAGCTCGGTGCGGTGTTTGATGAACTGGAGCTCCGCACGGAGATCGGCGTGGCCATTCTCACCGGCGGAGGCGGAAAGGCGTTCGTCGCCGGTGCGGACATCAAGGGATTCAAGGACATCATCGGTCACCGGGACGCGGTTTTCGAGGGAGCCAGGGGCATGCAGGACTGCTTCTCGAAGATCGAGAACTCGCGCCTGGTCGTCATCGCCGCCATCAACGGCCTGGCCCTCGGGGGCGGCTGTGAGCTGGCCGCCGCCTGCGACATCCGGATCGCCGCCGACAATGTCATCATTGGCGTTCCGGAGGTCAAGCTGGGACTGATCCCCGGGGCGGGCGGCACCCAGCGGCTGGCCAGGCTGCTGGGGAAAGGAAGGGCCAAATGGATGGTCCTGTCGGGTGATTTCTTCAGTGCCCGGGATGCCTTTCAAATGGGGCTGTTGGAAAAAGTCGTTCCGGCGGCGGATCTCCTTGCTGAAGCGAAAAAACTGGCCGGCAGCATTCTCGCCAACGCCCCACTCGCCGTCGAGGCGGGAAAGAGGGCCATCAATGAGGGGGTGGAAATGTCTCTGGAGGATGGCCTTGTTTTCGAGGCGGGGCTGGTCGCCGACCTGTTCATGACGGAAGACATCAGGGAGGGGGCGGGCGCCTTCGTGGAGAAACGGTTTCCCGTGTTCCGGCGCAGGTGAGGGGTTTCATCCCGTCCGCCGGTTCTTCTCTCCGACCTGAAAGAGGACGGGCCCGCAGGGCGACGTCAAGGGAGAAAGAAAAGATATGGCCGGTTTGATTGTAGACGCAAGGGATCAGAAATTTGTTCTTTACGAATTGCTCCAGGTTGAAAACCTCTTCCGGACGAAAAAATTCGCGGACTTTTCGCGGGAGACCTTTGACATGGTTCTGGCGGAAGGCGAGAAGTTCGGAACGGAGGTGCTTTTCCCGACACTGGCGGAAGGCGACCGGGTGGGATGCAGGCTCGAAAACGGAGAGGTACGGGTGCCCGCGTGCTTCCACCGGCCGTTTCGACTCTACCGGGAAGGCGGTTGGGGCACCATGAGCGTGTCGCCGGAGGCGGGCGGCCAGGGCTTCCCCCTGGTGATGGCCTCGGCGGCCAAGGAGTGGTTCATCCATAATTTCGCCATGATCTGTTATCCCCATATCACGGAGGGCGCCGCCCATCTGATCGAGGTGTACGGAACGGAGGAGCAGAGGCGAAAATACATGGACAGGATGTACGCCTGTGAATGGGGAGGGTCCATGGCCCTGACGGAGCCGGGGGCAGGTACCGACGTGGGAAGTCTGAGGACAAAGGCCGTGCGTCAACCCGACGGGACGTTCCGCCTTCAGGGGACGAAACAGTTCATCACCTGCGGCGACCACGACCTGGTTACGAATATCATCCACCCCGTCCTGGCCCGGATCGAGGGAGACCCTCCGGGGACCGGGGGCATTTCCATCTTTCTGGTCCCCAAGTACCTGGTCCGTGAAGACGGGTCCCTGGGCCGCCGCAACGACTACACCATCGGCGGCATCGAGGAGAAGATGGGGCTGCACGGGAGTGCCACCTGCATCATGAACATGGGAGACAACGGCGACTGCTACGCCGAGCTCCTGGGCGAGGAGCGCCAGGGAATCAGGATCATGTTCCAGCTCATGAACGAATCCCGAATCGGTGTGGGAATCCAGTCACTGTCTGCGGGGAGCATCGCTTATCTTCACGCACTCCAATACGCCAGGGAACGCATCCAGGGCTCCTCGCTCAGCGACGTCCGGAACCCCGAGGCCCCCCGGGTCCCGATCATCCGTCATGCCGACATTCGCCGGATGCTCCTGTGGATGAAGGCTCACGTGGAGGGGTTTCGGGTGCTGACGTACTACGCCGCCTACTGCCTCGATCTGGCCCATGCCTGCGAGACGGAGGAAGAGCGCGAAAAGCGCATGGGGATCGTGGAGATCCTGACGCCGATCTGCAAGGCCTATTGCTCCGACATGGCCTTCCGGGTTACGGAACTCGCAGTCCAGGTTTACGGAGGGTACGGCTACTGTGCCGAATACCCCGTGGAACAGTTCCTGAGGGATGTGAAGATCGCGTCGATCTATGAAGGAGCCAACGGCATCCAGGCGCTGGATCTCGTCGGGAGAAAACTGGGGCTCAAGAAGGGGCTCTGCTTTCTGGGCCTGGTCGGCGAGATGAACGCTTCGGCGGATCGATACGGGGAGAACCCCGCCCTGAAAGCGATGGCCGATGATGTCAGGCGGGCGGTAAACGTCCTGGTGGAGACGGCGGCGTACTTTTCCGAAAGCGCCGGGTCGGGAAAGTATCTGATACCCGTCGGTAACGCCTATCCGTTCCTCATGATGATGGGAAAGGTTGTCATGGCCTGGCTGCTCCTCTGGGAGGCGGGAGTGGCCCAGGAAAGGCTGGAAAACCTGTGCGGCTGGAAAGGGACGGAGCCGGTGACGGCAAAGACCCTCGCCTCGCTGTCCGGAGACCATGCCGATGCCGCCTTCTATGTCGGAAAAATCGCTGCGGCGACATACTTCATAAAACACGTTCTGCCCGAAGTGGAAGCGGCGGTGAAGTCCATCCGGAGCGGGGATCTCTCCATGATCGATATCCCCGAGGAATGCTTTGCCGCCTGAGCAGCGGCAGGCGGATCATCGTCTTTTTTATCTCTGACCGTTATCATCTCAAGAATGTCATGCAGGTTTTGGCGGCGCTGTTCCGGTCCGCCGGGAGGGTCGCATTGCGTGAGATCGGCCGTGCGGGGAATTCATGACTTCCGGTTTTGCGGGAACATGATTTTTGAATTACCCGCGTGCGACCGACCGCTGCGGGGATTCGTGAAAGGCGCATTCGAGGAGGGCGGCAGGATGGTGGAAGAATGGTACCGAGCGAAGGAGAAGGACATTCAGTATCCGAGGGAACTGGTCCTGGGCGAGATCCTGCGCCGCAATGCGGAACGCTATCCGGATCGGCCGGCGGTCGTCTATCGGAATCGCCGGCATACCTATGAAGAATTCAATGCCCGTGTGAACCGGATGGCCAACAGCCTGATCACCTTGGGGATCAAGAAAGGCGATTGCATCGGCGTGTTCGCCCACAACTCCGACTGTTACGTCGAGGCGGCCATGGCCATCGCCAAGGCGGGCGGGATCTTCATCCCGATCAATTTCCGCCTGGTCGGGCACGAGGTGGAGTATATCCTCACATTCAACGAGGCCGTGGCCGTTTTCGTGGATGCCCCCCTTTTGGACGTGATCACCGGCATTTCCGACAGACTCCGCACCAGGCATGTCATCGTCATGCGGAGCGATGGAGCGCTTCCCCCTGATATGCTTCGTTACGAAGGCCTCCTGGACTCGGCGGCCGACCGGGAGCCGGACATCGACGTCTGGGAGGGAGATCTCGTGGGGCTGGCCCAGACCGGAGGGACCACGGGCCGTCCGAAGGGCGTGCTCTTCAGTCACCGCCACATCGGCGGCATCCTCTATCAGATCTGTTTCATCCACAACTACCGCGAAGAGGATCACGGCCTTCATGCGATGCCGTCGTACAGCTCGGCGGGAATAGCCTATGACTGGGGTGCGACGCTGTTCCACGGCGGCACCCTTTTCATCGCCCCGCTGCCTCCGTTCGATCCTGTGGGAATTCTCGAGATCATCGATCGGGAACGGATCAACCATATGACCATGGCCCCCATCATGATCGATTTCATCAACGCCTTTCTGGAGGCGTCACCGGGCAAGTACGACGTGAGCAGCGTTCGCACCCTCGTCTCCGTCGGGGCGCCCACCCCGCAGCGGACGAGGGAAAAGGCGGTTCATCTCTTTGGTCCCGGCGTGCTTTACGTCGAATACTCGGCTACGGAAATGGGCGTGGCCACCTGCCTGAAACCGAATGAAGTCCTGAAGTACCCTGGAAGCTGCGGTCGAACCGCCCTGGGGCAGGAAGTGAAGATCATCGACATGAACGGCAGGGACCTTCCCCGCAACCAGGTGGGAGAGATCTGCGTCGCCGGTCCCATGGTAACCCGGGGATACAACAAGAACCCGGAAGCCAACCGGCAGGCTTTCCACGACCGTTTCATGGGCATCGGCGACATGGGCTATATGGACGACAAAGGGTACGTCTATATAGTGGACCGGAAATCCGACATGATCATCAGCGGAGGCATGAACATCTATCCGGCCGAGATCGAGGCCGTCATGATCGGGCACCCTGTTATTGCGGAGATTGCCGTGATCGGTGTTCCCGACGAAAAATGGGGGGAGAGCGTCAAGGCGATCATCCGTCTGGAGCCCGGGAAGACATCGACGGCCCGGGAAATTATCGAGTGGTGCCGGGGGAAGATGGCCGGATATCGGATTCCGAAGTCCGTCGATTTTGTGGACGACTTTCCCCGGACGGCGATCGGCAAGGTTCAGAAATCCGTCCTGAGGAAGAAATACAGGGATGAATCAACAGACAGGACACATCCCGGCATAGCGGAGGACTGATCGTTTCCCGTATCTTTGACTCTCCCGGCAACCGGCCGGATCGCATTTTCGGGCCGTTCAAAAAGGTGGCGGATGCCATGCACCCTGCATTGCGGGCCATGGGGCGTGCATCACAGGAAAAGGGGACAGACTCGAGTCTGTCCCCTTTTCACCCTGAAACAGGAAGCGTCGCCGATGGCCTTTGACAGACTGTCCTAATCTCCGTTTTCCCTGGCCGTAAATCCGGGAATCAGGACGAACTTCAGGGTTTCCTTGACCAGCTTTGTATAGGCATCCCGGTCAATATTCAGTACTTTCAGAAAGAAACTTTCGCCGGATATCAGGCCGTGAACCGCGTTCATGACGATCATGACTTCCAGCATGGCCCTGGGAGATGCCTCTTTTTTCCCCTTCGTGAGCCCCATGGCCCTGACGATGTCGCTGGTGAACTCGGGCACCGCAACGTCGAGGCTGGAATCGATGCGCGTTTTCGAGAAATAGTTCAGAAGAATCAGGTTCGATATCTCCGGATGGTCGAGCAGGTAATCCGTCATCATGTCGAAGGCGATCCGCATGCGCTCATCCAACGAACAGCCCTGGGCCTTTTTCTCCACGTTCCGGAGCATTTGTCCCAGGTCGTTGTTGATGTCGAGAACGACCGCCTCGTAAAGGTCTTTTTTTTCACCCCAGTGGTAATGAATAGTGGACAGATCGATCCCCACCTCTTCGGCGATCATCCGGGTCGTCCCCCCGTGATAGCCGTATTCGCCGAAGATCTTTCTGGCGACTTTCAGGATTCTTGCTTTGGTTGATTCCGGATCTCTTTTGGCTTTTTCCAATGGTGTTCTCATGAATATATCCTCTATCTGATAACAAATTATCCTTAAATTTTATTTGGATAATCAGACCAAAGTCAAGACGAAAGTCTGATTGTGCCTGAGGGCGGCATGGAATACCGATCTCCGGCCGCACGACCGGACGGGCAGTCAAAATGCGGGCCGGGACGTATTTGCAGGAACGAGTGATTGATACCGGGAACGGCGCCGTTTCACACGTTTGCATTTCATGGTATATCGCCTTGGCTGTTCCTGGGCGGTTCTTGAACGACGATTCCTTGCGGAGGCGGGACTGTAATGCTGACAAGAGAGGAAATCCTGATGGAAGCGGCAAGGCTTGGATTTGTGGATGCCGGATTCACGAGCGCCGAACCCTTCCAGTCTCACCGGGACTATCTGCTGGAGCATCAGGACGAATATCAGTGGGCCGAGACGAAAGGGATATCCCTGCTGTCCGGAATCGATCCCGGCGCGATCATGCCGGGTGCGAAGACCATCCTCGTCCTTCTGGAAGGATACTTCCGGGAGTCTTTTCCTCCCCAGTTGGAGAGGCTTTTCGGGCGCTGTTACCTGGACGACGACCGGATCACCCAGGACAGCCTTGCCCCCAGGATCAGGGCCTTCCGGAACTTTATGAAGGAGCGCGGTATCGGATCGCGTGTGCCTCCCCATCTCCCCCATCGCCTCGCCGCAGCCCGGGCCGGGTTGGGGACTTTCGGCAAGAACTGCCTACTCTACGCCAACAGGGCCGTTGGCGGGAGCTCCTGGATTTTGCCGATTACGCTTATTCTCGATCGGGAGTTTCCGCCGGATGAGCCGACCGTTTCCATCGGTTGTCCCGAATGGTGCCGCAGCACCTGCGTCGTTGCCTGCCCGACGCGAGCCCTGCAGGGGAACGGGCGGATGGATCCCCGCAAGTGCATCTCCTACCTGACGTATTTCGGCGAGGGGATCACGCCCCGTGAACTCCGGGAGCCTATGGGGCTGTATGTCTATGGATGCGACCGGTGCCAGAATGTCTGTCCCCGCAATGAGCCATGGTCGGTTCGGGAGCGACCCCCCAATGCCCGCGCGGCCGCCAAGGCGCCTTTCCTCAACCTGTCAAGCCTTCTCCATATGGACAGGTCCTACTTTGAAAGCCGGGTTTGGCCGCACATGTTCTACATGCCGCCGGAAGAATTGTGGCGCTGGAAAATGAACGCGGCCCGGGCCATGGGAAACAGCCTCGATCCGGCTTACGTCCGGGACCTCGCTCGCGTGCTGGAGGAGGACGGTGACGAGCGGGTGCGGGGGATGGCCGTGTGGGCGCTGGCACGGATCGGGGGTGAGGAGGCGGGGAAGGCCCTCCGGCGGGTGTCGGACTGCTCCGGGAAAATCCTGCAGGAGGAGATGGAGCACGCCATGGCCGGATCAGCCGGAGGAATGTGAAAGCAGGGCACCCCGCTGCTCCTGTTTTCATTGAGGCCGGCCCTGTCCTTTTTTGAGACAACGGAGAATCATCGCTGCCGGTTTCTCGAAGATCCGGCTCTTCCCTTTGTCGGGACCCCGTTGGTTGGAGACTGGATCGGCGGTTGCCGTCGATTTGAAACGTCCCTGTCGTATTCATCCGATCGCCGGATCCCGAACCTTCCCCCCGATTATTGGCAGCATCTTTGCCGGCGTGGAACAACCTGTTTCCGGACGATCGTTCAGATGCAACCCTGGCTTCTGGAAACATATGAAAACAGGACTTATTATGCCATTTCTGTCCGTGCCGCGCACCCTGAATTGTCTTGACACAAATGCGCTCACTCCCCTATTCTTTTGAACACGAAGGAATTGTTCATCCATGACGAACCAGAATGAAACGAATGCCCAGAGCGCACATGGAACAGTCGAGTTTCTCCTGAGGCGGATGCGCCACAAGGGAGACCTTCCCGCATTTTCCAAGCACATCGTCGAGATCAACAGCAAGCTCTCATCCCTGAAGGCAATCACCCTTTCCGCCACGGGGGATCTGGCCAAGATCATCCTGAAGGATTTTTCTCTGACCAACAAACTCCTCAAGATTGTCAATTCCGCCGTCTATGGCAATCTTGCGGGCAGGGTGACGACCGTTTCCAAGGCTGTGATGCTGTTGGGATTCGAAAAGGTGCGCATGATTGCCACGGCCCTGATGATCTTCGAGCACCTTCAGAACAAAAGCCAGGCAGCGGAGTTGAAAGAAGTTGCCATGGAGTCTTTTCTGAGCGGTGTCATCGCCATGGATCTCGCCGATAAAATGAAAATGGGCCGGGCTGAAGAGGCGTTCATTTGCGCCATGCTTCACCACCTCGGGAAACTGCTTGTAATCTGCTATTTCCCTGAAGAATACGAAGCGATCAAAGAGGAGATCCGGGAAAAGGGGCTGGTTGAGGACAAGGCCGCTCGCGCCATCATCGGCATCTCGTTCAATGAGCTGGGCATGGCCGTTTCGCGGTCCTGGAACTTTCCGGACATGATCGTCCGGAGCATGGAAAGTCCTCCCCCGGGCATCATTGAACCTCCGATGACGGAACTCGAGCGTATGCGGTACCTTACCCATTATGCCCATGATCTATGCGCGGCCGTATCGACCTCCCAGGAAGACGGATGGGGGGCGGCCATGTCCGAGATGTCGATCCGCTATCAGAAAGTCATACCACTGCCCGTGCAGCAGATGGAGACTCTCCTGGATTCGGCGGCGGTGAAAATCGATAATTTCTCAGGGGTTGTGAACCTCGATAAGAAATCCAGCACACTCCTGAACAAACTATCCGCACACCGCAAGACCGATGAAAAGGAACTGCCCTCCGGAACGCCTGATGATCAACGGCCGCAAAAGGAAATTGCCGCCGGAATGATGCAATCGCCACCCAAATCGGCGGCCGTCCTCGCCCAGGAAAAGAAACGGATCGTCACGAGCGGCATCAGCGAAATTGCAGACGTTATGAAAGGTTCATACAACTTAAGCGACGTCATATACATGATCCTGGAGACGATGTACCGGGGGTTTGAGTTCAATCGGGTCATCTTCTGCCTGCGGGACGTGAGCGGGAAAAAGGTAACCGGGCGCTTCGGTCTCGGCGAAAGGTCGGAAGAAATGGTGGCGCTGTTTCAGATCCAGATCGGCCAGGCCTCCGATATTTTCAACATCGCTATTTCGCAGGGCCGGGGGATCATCATCGCCGACGCCAATGCCCCCAATATTATCCAGAATCTTCCTGCATGGTATCAGGCGTCCGTCGCGGCGCCGGCTTTTCTTGTCTATCCGCTTACCATCAAGGGAAAGTGCCTCGGTCTGTTTTATGCAGACCGGAACGAGAGCGGGCCTCTCCTCACGGAAAGCCAGTGCCTGCAAATGGAAGATCTGCGCGATATGGCCGTTGAAGTGATCACGCAGAAGCATCTGTAGAAAATCACACCCCGGCCTGGCCTTTCCCGGCCGCTAAATCGCCCGTCTGCGGATTCCGGTCGGTCCGGTTTCGTGGCATCCTTCCCATGAACAATCCGGCGCGGATCCGGGAACAGACCGCTTGAAAATCGTCTATGAATCGGAACGATCCGGAGGAGGCCGGCGGGAATGCCGGCCCCTTCCGGAGCAGGATTGAAAATTACGATTTCAGAGCCCCTGAGACCCGGGATGACGAGGACGACCTCGGTGTGGCAGGGCTTACCGATGCAGCCGTCCCGGTGCAGGAAGGCTGCTCATGCGAAGGCTTCTTCCCCGCGATCGAATCATCCCTTGAGGAAATCGGGCTTGGCCCAGTCGGCATCGGGATAGGTATAGAATCCCTTGCCCGTCTTTGCGCCCAGTTCTTTCCGTTCGATCATGTCCTTGAAGGCCTGGGGCGGCAAATCCTTCGGATCCTTGGATTCGTTGTAGTAGGACATCTCGATGTCGTAGACCACGTCGAGCCCCACCATGTCCATCATGGCAAAGGGGCCATAAGGCATGCCCGTAAAGACCCGCCAGGCGCGGTCGATGTCCTGGTAGTCCACGAAGCCGTTGCAGGCCATGTAAAGCACCTGCTTCTTCACGGCCCGCCAGACGCTGTTGAAGCAGAACCCCAGGATCTCCTTGTTGACCTTCAGCGGGATCAGTTCGAGGGAGCGGACCCACTGCCGGGCTGCCTCGATCACTTCAGGTGGGGTCTTGGTGCCGCCCATGATGTCGCAGAGGATGAAGCCCACGGCCGGCTGGTAGAAATGCATATTCAGGCATTTCTCAGGACGCTTGGTGGCGTCTTCGATCCGGGAAATCGGGATGGATGAGCTGTTGGAGGCCAGGAGTGCCGTCTTGGGCGCCAGGGCGTCCAGCTCGGCGAAGACCTTCCTCTTCAATTCCAAGACCTCGGGAACGGCCTCGATGACAAGGTCCGCATCCGCCACGGCCTCGGCGAGATCCCCGGTCCGTTTCACGGAAGCCGCCGCCTTCTCCCATTCTTCCTTGGAAACCGTGGGGCCTTTACCCATGGCGGCCATCATGAACGTCATTTTTTCCACTGTTTTCTGGAAGATTCCGGGATCCTGGTCGTAACCCCGGACATTGCAGCCGTAGGAAGCCGCCTGAACGGCGATCTGGGTCCCGAGGGTGCCCAATCCGATAACGCTGATGTTCTTGATGTTCATGTTGCTCTCTCCTTTGTCCGTTTTCGCCGGGACGGTTCATCGAAGTCGCCTTTCGGCTGCTCCGCGGAAGGCCGTCTTCCAGCCTGGTTTCCATGTTTTCCCGCTGCCGCTCCGCTGGAGTAAAGTCGAAAACAAAACATCCCGGCCATAAATGCCCGAGGTGCTTCCCTTAGTCAAGGCGGAAGGTGGGCCTGGACGGCCTGGCGGGCATAAGTTCCTGTGAGGCGGTGGAGGCGAGAGGGGCGGGAGAGACGGGATGGATCGTTGCCGCCGTGGAGGCTTGAACGAATCCAGGAAGATGTTGGATGGAAGGCTCGCTGGAAATGCTGCCTGAAGGTCGGGCGAAGTATGTTGCGATTGAGTGACTACGAAAAAGGGGTCAGGCTTAAGCCTGACCCCTTGATTTTCATGGTGGAGCTGGCGAGAATCGAACTCGCGACCTCTTGAATGCCATTCAAGCGCTCTCCCAACTGAGCTACAACCCCATGTCTCAAAGAGGACGGGAAACTAGCACAGCGTTTCCGGCATTGTCAATACAATTCTCTTGACTTTGCATACCCCGGCGGCTAATCTCGCCGCCGTGCCGGAGTGGTGAAACTGGTAGACGCAGGGGACTCAAAATCCCCCGATCGCAAGGTCATGTCGGTTCGATTCCGACCTCCGGCACCAGATGAAATCAAGGGCTTCTGCAGTTTCAAAGGGCTGTCGAGCCCTTTTTCTTTTTCTTCACCCTGCGAGAACGGTACAAGAACGCGAGGACTATCGTGACGTCAAGACCGCGATGATCCATATCCATGCCAACCGTCGTGGACCAGCGGGTGTTCGCAGTCCGACGCACAAACTATGACACAATCAAGGAGGTTGCCTTATACCGATCAAAAAGATGCCGTGAAAGACTGCGATTTATAGCGTAACCAGTCGAATATAAAGATCTTGTCGCACCTTTGGCAATCGATCTAATGGCATTTTATTCGGACAGGAAACCCCAATTGGGTATGTTATACGGATCACTCTCGTTATTGTTGGCTTATGGGAGATTGAATTTATGCAGGATTTTCTAGATCGTACATTCCCTTTATTAGAGAAGGAAGGGGTCGAGGCGCTTTCAACCGCGCTGATTGCTTTTGCCGGACTCGGTGGCGTCGGCGGAGGTGCTTTTTTGAATCTGGTCCGCTGTGGGGTGAAACGGTTTCGATTGTCTGAAAACGGTGTCTTTGATCCACCCGATATGAACAGGCAGGTTGCAGCCTTTGCTTCGACGATGGGCCAACCCAAGATTGAAGTTTATGAACGGCTTGCCCGCGAGATCAATCCTGAGGTTCAATTAGAGTTGTTCCCCGAAGGAACGACCGTTGGCAATCTTGAGCAATTCCTCGATGGCTGCGATGTTTATGTGGGTGTGATTGACGTTGAAAAGGGTGCAGATGTTAAAGCCATGACCCCAGAATTGCTCATGCGGTTTAATATCCCCCTTTTTACGGCCGGTGCGTTTGGATTCGGTGCTCTCCTGGTCGCCCATCATCCTGACGGCATGATGCCCGATGAATTTTGGGGATTATTGAAGAAGAAATCTAACATGGGAGGCTTCTTTCCTTCTTTCGTTTCAGATAAATTCGAGCCTACCACAATGAAACGACTGGAGAACGCCGCAAGAACGGGTAAACTGGCAACGACAAGTATCGGAGGATCCGTATCAGGAGCCCTTCTTGCGTCGGAAGTACTGGCGTATCTTCTTCGTGATACAGATCTCGTGAACCGCGACATCATTTTTGCTCCGAAGTTTGTTACAGTTTGTCTTTTGAGGATGGCTATGGAAGTGGTTGATATCACGGAAAAGTGAAACGATGAAGCAGACGAGAAGCCGTCGGATCACGATCTTCGGGGAAAAATGTGCATGTATAATGCCTATTTGATGGAGACCTCCGCTATCAAGGGCTCATACGGTATTAAACAGCCGTTGGGCCCTTTTTTCTTTTGGATACCCTCCTTAATCGCACGAACAAGCAAAGTGCCATGGTCTTCCGATGCACATTGAAAGCCCGGCAGGCCCTCGGCCTGAAGGACGATGATCTGATCGTTTTGCCGGAGCGGGACGCACGGGATATGAACGAGCGGTAAGTCATCCCAGGCCGATTGAGACTTGTGGGGAGATATTCCGCCCGCTTAAATTCGTCCGTTCCCTTTCTCTCGCATTTCTCACTCTCCCACCGGTCCGGCGTTTCAAGGCCTCATGAGCATGGCCGCAGAGAGGACATCCTGCAGCAATCGGCCGCTGGTTGCCATGCAGGCCCCGGAGGCAGGTTATCCATTCATCTTGGTGCTGCAGCCATCGAACATTCGTTAGGAAAATCCGGCATAAAAAATATTCTCAGCAGGTTGGATTTTGTGATGGTTAACATACCATACGGTATGGTATGAGGCAGGTCATGTCAAAAGAAAGAGACACAAAGACAATCTGGCTTGAAGAGGGTTTGAAAATCCTGGCGAAAGAAGGACCCAGTTCACTTTCCATCGACAGGCTCACCCTCGCCATCGGGAAAACGAAGGGTTCCTTCTACCATCACTTCAGCAGCCGTGACAGTTACATTGAGGCACTGCTTGAATATCACGAAAAGAGCATGGTGGATGAAGTCGTGGAACGGACAAATGAAGCCGGCGATCCTCATGCAAGAATGAAGAAGCTCACGAAGCTGGCCTTTCAGATTTCGGGCGAACTGGAACTGGCCATGCGTGCATGGGCGTTATACGATCCAAAGGTGAGAACGTTTCAGGATCGCCTGGACCGGCGCAGGCTGGAATACGCGAAGGCACTGTATGTGGAATCGGGTATGTCCGCCGATAAGGCACAACAGCTGTCTCGTCGCGATTACTCGTTTTTCATAGGACTTCAGCAGCTCAAGCATCACTATGACGAAAAAGAGTTCAGAAGCATCCTGCGAAGTGTTTTCTCCGGATAAGAAAGAGTTGTGAAAACGTCGCCCGACCATGTTGATGTGAATCATTGCATCAATCCTGCCTGTTACATCGCAGAGCTGGAAAAAATCAGCATCGCAAATACACCGGGCAAAGACTGTCCATTAGGGCGGGCCAGAACCGGCCTCGATTTGTTGGATGCCGACGAAATCCGGGTAACGGTGGGATCCCGGCGTTGCCATTGGCGGGAAACGGAGAGGAGGGCCTCCCGGCGGGAAGCTCCCCAGCGGACCACATAGTAGACACAGTTTGCATGAAGGAGAAGGGAAATGGATCCAAGGCGTCTGGTTGAAAAAGCAAAAAATGAAGGCAGATCAACTCTTACCGAAGCGGAATCAAAACAGATGCTGGGTTGCTATGGCATTCCCGTTGTTGAAGAAGGTGCAGCGAATACAGCCGAGGAGGCGGTCCTGCTCGGGAATAAAATCGGTTATCCCGCCGTCCTGAAAGGCCTGGGGGCAAAGCTGACCCATAAGACGGAAAAGGGCCTTGTCCATCTGAATATCCGAGACGAAGAAGAGCTTCTTGCTGCGGCAAGAGCAGTGGCCGGTGCGGCTGGAAATGACCTGGAAGGCTATCTCGTTCAACCCATGATAAGCGGACGACGCGAGTTTGTTGCGGGGCTCTTCTGCGATCCCCAGTTCGGCCCTGTTGTCATGTTCGGCCTGGGGGGCATTTTCACAGAGGCCCTGGAAGATGTCGTCTTTCGGATCGCCCCGATCAGCGGGGGGCAGGCGGAGACGATGATCGAGGAACTCCATTCCTCCCGTCTGCTGCGGGCTTTCAGAGGGGAAGCGCCCGCCCGGAGGGAGGAAATGATCAGGACACTGGTCGGGCTGTCCCGTCTCGGCCTGGAGTTGACGGATGTCACGGAGGTGGACATCAATCCCCTCATTGTCGGCGCCGACGGACGTGTGACTGCCGTCGATGCCCTGGTTGTCCTTGGGGAAAGGCCTGCTCCTCCAGCCGCCCGTCCCCCTGTTGACGTCCGGGACGTTTTCAAGTTCTTCGTCCCTGAATCCGTTGCGTTCGTCGGCGCCTCGTCCCAGTTCGGGAAATGGGGAGAGGCGCTCTACACGAACGTCCTGGCGGGCGGATACGAAGGAAAGATCCATCTCGTGAATAACAGAGGGGGAGAAATCTTCGGCAGGGAGGTTTACCGGTCAATCGGCGAGATCCCCGGAAAGGTCGATCTCGCAGTCGTGACGATACCGGCGGCCCTGGTCTCCGGATTGATCCCGGAATTCCAGGCCAAGGGGGTCCGGCATATGCTTCTCACGACCTCCGGATTTGCGGAGGTGGGGAGCGAGGGAAAAACACTTGAAAGAGATCTGGTCCGGAAGGCCGACGAAGCCGGTATCGTGATCCTGGGCCCCAACACCATGGGGCTCTCCAGTCCGCATGCAAAATTCAACTGCGTGTGGGCTCCTTACTGCCCGAAACCGGGTTCCATCAGCATGATTTCTCAATCGGGGACCATGGGGGCCTTGTTCCTGCATTTTGCCGATGAGGAAAACTATGGAATCCGGGCCTTCAGTGGTACGGGCAACGAGGCGATGATCACCATCGAGGATTATCTCAGCGGATTCGCGCAGGATGACCGGACAAACACGATCGTTCTCTTCATCGAAAGCATCAAGAACGGTCGGCGGTTCTTCGAGGAAGTCTCCCATGTATCCAGGGGAAAACCGGTCATCATCCTGAAAGGGGGGAGGACGGAAGCCGGACAGCGGGCGACGGCCAGCCACACGGGCGCCCTGGCTTCCAACACCCGGATTTTTGAAACGGCCTGCAGGCAGGCAGGGGCCGTGCTGGCGAGGCAGCCCCTGGACCTGTTCGACCTTGCCGCGGCCTTTTCTTTCCTTCCTTTGCCGAAGGGGAAGCGGGTAGCCATCATGACCATGGGGGGCGGCATGGGCGTAGTTGCGACGGATGCCTGCATCGAATCCGGGCTGGAAATACCCCCCCTGCCGGAACACTTGATTTCGCAAATCAACGAACTTCTCCCTGATTATTGGAGCCGCTCGAATCCCGTGGATATGGTCGCTGTTTCCGACCTGGAACTCCCGCTGCGCGTGCTGGAGGTGCTTGCATCCTGGGACGGGTGCGACGCCGTGTTCCATCTCGGGACCGGTGAAAGAGGATTGTTCGGAGCGAAGAAGGCCGGTATATTCAAGATGGCTCATCCGGAGGCCGTTCCGGAGTGGCTGGAAGACAGCGACCGTATCCTGGATGGGATTTATGAACAATTTGTCACCCATACAATTGAACTGATGAAAAAATACGGCAAACCGATCCTTGGCGTCTCGATGAACGGCAAGATCGTGACGGATATCGACGGCGGTAACCTCAAGGGGATTTCCTTTCCGACACCCGAGCGCGCCGTCCGGGTCCTGGCCCGGATGGTGGAATACGGGAAGTGGCTTTCCCGGGCCGGAAATGAGTAACGGGCTTTCCGGATATCAAGGGGTTGGTTGTTTTACATTGTTCGAAAAAGGGGGGGGCTCCTTCCCCCCTGAAAAATCGCCTGAAAATCTGTCTTCATGATTGGAACTCTTCCGTATAGTTGAGTCATTTATGGTATTTTCTCTTAAACGAACCTTCCCCGTTGCGGATAATCCTTCCAGCAGATCGTAACGCTCGTTGGCCAGAGATCAAACAAGCAGGACCGGGAGCGGGCTTCCTTGCGTTTCACTGTCATCGAATTTTCATAAATTTTCCGGAAAGGTGTATTGACAGTTATGACATAATTTGCATAATGCGTTCAGGTCCGTTCCGGAAGTCTTCTCTTCCCTGTTATGTGTTCAAAACCTCTGGAACGAGATTTAGAGAGCCCGGCCATGCGGGAACATGGACCGGGCTTTCGCTTTTCTTGCCGCTTCTATCACCCGCTTCCGCAGATTTCCCCGGTCCGCAGCCTGAATGTCAGGTAATTTCCCTGTTTTTACAGCCGGTTCGATCCCAGGGCAATGAACTCATGCCACCGCCAGAACAACGGACATAGCTTGTTTGTTAACTTAAATTTAACACCTATTGACACATATGCATTCTTTTTTGGCAAACGGTGTGGTATAAAATAACCGTCCGAAGGGTGAACACAAACAGGGATAGATGATAGGAAAAGCGGGAGCCCGGATCATGTTCCCGCGTGGGCGGGCTTGCTTTTCCCCCCTTTTTCGGCACGGCAACATTTACGTCCCGGTCAGAAACCCGATGACCGCTCCCGGATGTAAATTGGCCCATCCTTCCACATCGGCAGTCACTTTCCCCCGTATTCTTTTCCCGAGGTTCCCTGCGCTTCAGCCCGCCTTTTTTCAGGCTCATGGCCAGAGATTTATGTCCTGTGACCGATCATTCCGTTTTGGCCCATGATGTCAAGATCCGGGCTGCTTCCCGATCGTTCCGGTCCCGGCTGGTTTTGAGATCCATTCGCAGTCGGTCGGTTGCCTCTGTAAGCAGGCAAATCCGCCGGGCCTCCTCGCCGCGGACCGTCGACTCCTCCCGGAGGATTTAAGGGAAGAAAGAAGTTGAAACGCCATGAGAAAGGCAATGGCTTTTGGAACGAGATTAAAAGAGCCATCAAACGGGTGGAATCCGATATCCGTGTGCGGCACATGATTCGGGGGCAGGTCGCCTGATACCGTGCTTCGGGTTGGATGATCATAATCGCAGCAGTCTTTAAACTCTGAACCAATTTCTTTTGCCGGCATTGCAACCCCCTATTGTTTGTGATAGGTAAAATGTAAATATATGTTAATGGAACGAAGGCGGCGAGAAAATGAATTGTTTAACTTCTGTTTAATCCTTTATTTGCTTCTCGAAAAACACCCCGCCATTCTCTTCCTACTTTTCCCATCGGATTCAGGTTCACCTTATAAAGATGCGTTTGTAGATTGCAGGATTGGTTCGAACGGCAAACGGAATGAATGATAAAGAAGGAAACGGACTGACAAGATTGCGTCATATATGGATGCTGATCCTCAGAATATCCGTTCTTTTTGGCATCATATGGATCGCAGTTCAGTTCTATGATTTCATCAAACCAAGCTTTCATGGATTGGAAGTAGACGGTCATTATTACGTATATCACATTCCGGATTCCATAAAGAGGGAAGTCTGGAAAATAAATGATGTTGAGGCAAGAGAGAATGTTAAGAGATTTTCCGAAGTCAATTCTTTATATGTTTTTTCATTAAGAAATCAAACCGATAAAGAAATTTCCGGTATCAATTTAGACGTTCCTTTCGAGGGCATCTTCCAGATTACCAGAAACGAGAGAGTAATTTTATCCTCCAAGTACGACAGAAAAATACCCGTCGGCTCCCTGCAGCCGGCAGATGATATTAACGTAATTGTCTGGACGGATTCATGGACGACGGTTCCCAAGGGAAGATTTGACAAAAGATACAGAGTTCATTATCCGGGCGACACGTCTTATGTTGACTTCCCGATGGAAGTAAGGGGAGTCATGGCAACGGTCATCGATTATGGCATTGCCAATTTATTCATACTATTATCCGTTCTTCTTCTTGTATTAACCTCTTTTACGATCATTATCATGCTGCTTCTAAGAAAAGAATGAACGGGGCGATCGTTCGGAAAAACAACTCCATGCGGACCATGGAGATTGGTGCCAGGCAGCTTTCGGCCGTCAACCAGGTGGCGTAGGATCGTATCCGGCGGCGGGAATAACGGCGATGCAGGATTGTAAACAGGTTTCTTCCCGTTATTTCTGGCAGCCGGGGCAGAACCAGGTCCCCCTGCCGCCCAATGCGATCCGCTCGATACCGGCCCCGCAGCGGGGGCAAGGGATCCCTTTCCGGCCGTACACGTGAAGGTGGTATTGGAAGTCACCGATGTGTCCATGGAGGTCGCGCCAGTCCGACATGGATGTTCCCCGGCAGAGGATGGCCAGATCCAGAATTCGTTTTGCCTCGCGACCGATTATCCCCCATTCACGCTGTGAGACACTTGATGCAGGCCGCCTCGGATCTACGGCCGCTGCATGGAGAATCTCGCAGGCGTAAATGTTTCCCATGCCTGGGAATACCGACTGATCCAGGAGAAATGCCTTGACTGCCAGGCGTCTCCGCCGGGCGGCATGGTGAAAGGCCGATGGATCCGGGTTTTCCAGGAGGTCCGCCGGTGAACTGCCTGACCGGGACGGCTGCACCAGGGTCAGGGTGGCGAATCGCCGGGGATCGACGCCGAGGATTTCGTGCCCTGCAAAGACCAGACGGAACCGCGTATGAGCGGGTATCTCCGCATTCTTTGCCGTACGCCAGAACAGGCGGCCGGTCATCCGGAGATGAAGCCTGAGGGCGGATCCGTCGTCGAGCATGATCTCCAGGAACTTTCCCTCCCGCCGGACGCCGCAGACCATTCTTCCTTTCAGATTCGGGGCGGCTCCCAGCTTTGCATCGTATACGACAAGTTCCCGAATCCTTTTTCTCCTGATTTTCCGGTCCAACTGGCGGCGCAGCGTCTCCACTTCCGGCAACTCGGGCATATGCAGGACTCCTTCTGAATTCAAGGGCATGTAAGGCCGGGAAGACCGCCCGGTCAAGAGAAAAGAAAAGTGAAATTTACGACGCCTTTTTTGTTGACAAGATGTCTCCGTTGGCCTTATGAGACGCAATAGAAAATGCTCATGATAACGGGCTTTTCCGGGGTTGAATGGCAGCACCGGCAGAATGGAAATTCTGATCGGAGACCGTAAAAAAAAGTTCAACGAGCCGGAGGCGTCAGACGATGGAGATCGAGTCCCTGTTCAGTGAAGAAGTGGAGCCCCCCGGTCCGCTGGCTGGCTTGACCGGCCTGGAGAAGGCCGCCCATGACCTGATTTTTCCACACGAACCCGGCTATTCGCAACCGACCGCAGTTCCGGTCCGCCCCGAACGGCATCCTTCCCGTTTTACCGACAGCCGCCGCTCCCAGGCCTTCCGCAAGCGCTTCTATCCGGGCGTTACCCGGGATGACTGGCAGGATTGGCGCTGGCAGTTGAAGAATCGTATCAACGATCATGAGTCCCTGGGATTGATGGTCTGGCTTTCCGAGGAAGAGAGGAGCGCCATGACCTATGCAGCAGGACCCCGTCCGGTGGCCGTCACCCCTTACTATGCCAGTCTGCTGGACGCGATGGATGTGTCCCATCCCCTTCGCCGCTCGGTGATTCCCGTGATGCAGGAATGTTTCCGCGTGGACGGGGAAAAGGAAGACCCCCTGGATGAGGAAAAGGACAGCCCGGTGCCCGGCCTGGTCCATCGCTACCCGGACCGCGTCCTCTTTCTCGTAACGGGAACGTGCGCGGCCTACTGCCGGTACTGCACGCGCTCCCGCATCATCGGGCGCTCCGGTGCCGAGGGCAGCCTGCGGGCTCACTGGGAGAAGGCGATCGACTACATCGCATCCCATCCGACGATTCGGGATGTCCTCCTGTCCGGCGGCGATCCCCTGACCCTCCACGACCGCAAGATCGAGTGGCTGCTTTCCCGGCTCAGCCGGATCCCGCACGTGGAAATGCTCCGGATCGGCACGAAAGTCCCCGTAACCCTTCCGCAGAGGATCACGCCCGAACTCGTAAAGATCCTCAAGCGATACCACCCGCTTTGGGTCAGCATCCACGTGACCCACCCCGACGAGTTGACCCCGGAAATGCGCCAGGCCTGCATGCGCCTGGCCGACGGGGGAGTTCCCCTGGGCAGCCAGACGGTGCTTCTGGCCGGCGTCAACGATTCGGTGGAGGTGATGCGGCGGCTCTTCCAGGGGCTGCTCAAGATCCGGGTCAGGCCTTACTATCTCTACCAGTGCGACCCCATCCCGGGATCTGCTCACTTCCGGACTCCGGTCATCCGGGGAATCGAGATTATCGAGGGCCTGCGGGGACACACCTCGGGTTACGCCGTTCCGACCTTTGTCATCGACGCCCCCGGCGGGGGAGGCAAGATCCCCCTCCTGCCCGAATATGTGGTCGGGCGTGACGGTCCGGATCTCCTCATCCGCAATTATGAGGGGAAGGTCTTCCGCTACCCGGACGGGGGCCCCGTCCGGCACGAGATCCATTAAGGCCGGCTCCCGTGACGCTTCCTGGAACGGGTCTCACCATCGGCCTTGTCTACGACCTTCGCGACGACTACCTGGCGGAAGGATACTCGGAAGAGGAGACGGCGGAGTTCGACCGCGCCGAGACGATCGACGCCATCGAAGACACACTCCGCTCCCTGTCGTACCGGACGGAACGGATCGGCCATGCCCGCGCTCTCATCGGCCGGCTCGCAGCGGGAGCCCGGTGGAATCTGGTCTTCAACATTGCCGAGGGTCTCCGGGGCTATGGCAGGGAAAGCCTGGTGCCGGCCCTGCTGGAGGCCTACGGCATCCCGTATGTCTTTTCCGATCCCCTCGTTCTCTCTCTGACGCTCCACAAGGGCATGTGCAAGCGGGTCATCCGGGACCTTGGCATTCCCACACCGGACTTCGCCGTTGTGGAGAAGGAAGCGGACATCGCTGCCGTCGGCCTCCCCTTTCCGCTCTTCATCAAGCCCGTGGCGGAAGGAACGGGCAAGGGCATCACGGAAGAGTCGGTAATCCGATCTCCCGAAGCGCTGGACAGGGTCTGCCGCCGCCTGCTCGGCTCCTACGGCCAGCCCGTCCTGGTGGAACGGTTCCTCCCGGGGCGCGAATTCACCGTGGGTGTCGTCGGCACCGGAGAAGATGCGGAGACGGTCGGGGTCATGGAGGTTCTGCTGCTTGCGGAGGCGGAAAAGGAGGTCTATTCGTACCTCAACAAGGAGTACTGCGAGCGGTTTGTCCGGTACCGCCTGGCCGATGACGCCGAAGCGCGCCGGGCCGCGGCGGTCTCCCTGGATGCGTGGCGCGGCCTGGGCTGTCGCGACGGGGGGCGGGTGGATATACGCTCGAACGAGCGGGGCGAACCCCATTTCATAGAGGTGAACCCGCTGGCGGGCCTCCATCCGGAGCACTCGGACCTCCCCATTCTCTGCACCCTCGGCGGGATATCCTACCGGGACCTGATCGACCGGATCATGCAGTCGGCCCTGCGGCGCACGGCAGGTGGAGAAGGCGGGGCCGGACGATGACCGTGGTCGTGCTGCATGGAGCCGTCGCCGACGGTTCCGGGATGGATGAGCAGGATGTGCTGGTGGAGGTGGAGACCGTCTGTCAGGCCCTGGCGGCGCTGGGGCATCGGCCCGTTCCCGTACCCCTGAGCCTGGACCTTGGGGTAGCCATTGAATCCCTCCACCGTCTCCAGCCCCGTTTTGCCTTTAATCTCGTCGAGTCCGTGGCAGGGAAGGGGAGCCTCATCGCTCTGGGCCCGATGACCCTGGACTTCCTGAACATCCCCTTCACCGGGGCCTCCGCCGATGCAACCTACCTGACGTCGAACAAGCCTCTGGCCAAGCGGATCATGACCCTGGAGGGAATCGATACACCGCCCTGGCTTGCGGTGGAAGAGAATCCTCCCGGTCCGGTCGCACCGGGGCGATATATCCTCAAGTCCGTCTGGGAGCATGCCTCCATCGGGATCGATGAACGGTCGGTCCTTTACGCGGACGGAGCCGCCGCACTCCGGCAGGCCCTCCGCCTCCGCCGTGAAACGATCGGCGGACCTTGCTTTGCCGAGGCCTATGTCGAGGGACGGGAATTCAATCTTTCCCTGCTGGCGGATGAAAAAGATCCCCGGGTTCTTCCCCCGGCTGAGATTCTCTTTGAGAACTTTCCGCCCGGAAAGCTGCGCCTGGTGGACTATCGGGCCAAATGGGACACCGATTCCTTCGAGTACCGGCAGACGCCGAGGTGTTTTCGCTTCCCGGATGCGGATGCGGACCTGCTGGCCTCCCTGAGGAGAATCGCCCTGCGCTGCTGGGAGGTTTTCCGGCTTAGGGGATACGGGCGGGTTGATTTCCGTGTGGACGGGGACGGTCGTCCCTGGGTGCTGGAGGTCAACACGAATCCCTGCCTGTCGCCGGATGCGGGGTTCCTGGCGGCGGCCGGGGAGGCTGGGCTGGGAATTACCGATGTGGTGGCCCGGATCTGCGCGGATCTTCCGTAGCCTCCGGGCAGTCTCCGATCCGCCTCCCTTCGATCCGTTGGATCATGGAAAGGGTTTTCTTCCCCTCTCCCCGGATCTTTCCCCTCATGACACCCCTCAGCGTTTCCCCGTAAAAAAGAGCCCGTCCCTTCCCGGTCATCGAGCCCCTTTCCATTCCGCACTGGACGCTCCATGTGAGGGCTTCGCCTTCGAGGCCTGACCGGAGGAGGCGGCAGTGCTGGTCCCGCTCGGGTTCCCGTGGAATCGGATCCTTCGCGGTGAGACAACGCCGGTAGACGTGAGGGCGCGACAGGCCGGGATCAAGCCCCTGAATTTCCATCGTTACCGTGATTTCCCAGAATCCCTCGGAAAATGCGGGCTGCGCTGCGGCGGAGGGAGTGAAAAAAAACGGAAGAAGCGCCATGATAACGAAGAACATCCTGTTCATGGCAATCCTTCCGTTCCTGTGATTTCAAGTTTCCAACGGGAGGATCGCGAACCGGATCATCCCGTCCGGCGCCTAACGCTGTGAATCGCCCCCGCGGCTGAGCCACAGCAGGTAGTGCTCGGCATCCTTGTTCTTGAAGGTGACGGCCAGTTTCATGTCCTCGATGGCCTGCTCGTGCCTGCCGATCTTTTCGTTGCACAGGCCCCGGTAGACATAGCTGCCCGCCTCCTCGGCATGACCCGGGTCCAGGTCGATGGCTTTGTCGAAATCCCGGACGGCTGCCTCGAACTGTTCGAGTTTATAGGCGGCGAAACCTCGATTGTGGAAGGCCCGGCCATAGCTTGGGTCGGCGGAAACGGCCTGGGTGAAGGCCTCGATGGCGCTGGTGAAGTCGTCCTTCATCAGGAAGGAAAGTCCCCGGATCCGCCATTCCTCGCCCGGCGAGTCGGCGTCCTTGGTCTTGCTCCTGACGGGGACCGTGTTCGTCTGCGCAGGGGTTTTTTCCTTCTTCGCTCCGCGACCGAACGATAACTTCAATGCTGCCATATCCTTCCTCCTTCGATCAAAGGTTCCTGTCAGGCGGTTGAGATACGGTTATCGTGCCGCTTTCCCCTCGCCATCCTTGGCCGTTCGGTGTTCCGGCGAGCGAAACGAATGATCCGGATTACGGGGTCCTGGCATCCCGCCCGGGCGGCATGTCCTGCCGCCTGTATCCACCAAACTTCTGATAACCCGTTTTCCGAGGATATTCAAGCCGATTCTGCATTTCCACAGGAACGGCAGGGTGCCCTGTTTGACAAACCCAATCCCGCTTACTATCATCTCACCTACGATGTGCGGATGATTTCACTCGTACTTATCGGTAGAGATATAGAAAATCTGAAAGCGAAATCCAGGGTGGCTGTCATGAAAAAAAAGGAAGAAGGGATATCCCGCCGGAACTTTTTCAAGGCAGGGGCGGGACTTGCCGCAGCGGGCGGACTTATGGTTCCCCGTGTGGCAACGGCGGAACAGAGGGAAGGGCGGCTCGCAACCCTGATCGACCTGAATCTCTGCGACGGCTGCCCGGATCGTCCGGTCCCGGCCTGCGTTACTGCATGCAAATCCGCGAGGAACGCCCAGGTTCCGAAACCGGTCGATCCCATACCCGCGCCTTTCCCCGTCGGAAACAAGGGGATCGAGGACTGGTCGAACAAGCAGGACGTCCATGACCGGTTGACCCCCTACAACCGGATCTTCGTCCAGAAGGCGGACGTGGAGGTCGACGGAGCAATGCGGACGCTCTCCATCCCGAGGCGGTGCATGCACTGTGACAATCCCGCCTGCGCCACCATCTGTCCCTTCGCGGCCAATCACAAGAACGAGAGCGGGGCCGTCGTCATCGATCCCGATCTCTGCTTCGGCGGCGCCAAGTGCCGCACCGTCTGCCCCTGGGAAATTCCCCAGCGCCAGTCGGGCGTGGGGATCTACCTGCACGTTCTGCCGACGCTGGCCGGCAACGGCGTGATGTTCAAGTGTGATCTCTGTGCGGACCGCTTGAAAGACGGCGGCCTGCCCGCCTGCGTCGAGGCATGTCCCCGCCAGGCCCTTCTGATCGGGCCGCGGGAAAAAATCTTCGCCCTTGCGGAAGAGCGGGCGGGAAAATCCGGCGGCTACCTATACGGGAAGAAGGAGAACGGGGGCACGTCCACGCTCTACGTGTCGCCGGTTCCCTTCAATGTTCTTGACCGGGCGGTTGCAAAAGGCAAGGGACGCCCCGGATTCGGCCCGATGCCGCGGAAGATGGAGAAGACCGACGGCCTGGGCCGCGCGGTTCTCATCTCGCCGGTGGCGGGAGCGGCGGCGGGCATCGCCGGGGCTCTTGGTTATCTGTCCAAGCGGAAAGAGCGTGTGAAGGAGGAGGAAAAGCAGGATGGCTGAACGAATCCTGGAAGAAAAAGGGTGGGTGGTCCGTCACGGCCTCGTGGAGCTTCTGGAGCACTGGACGATTGCGCTCTCGGGACTCCTGCTGCTGCTTTCCGGAATCTTTGAGCTGCCGGTCGCGGCCCGCTATTCCATCAACAAGCTGCCCGGTCTGGCCTGGTCGGGCGATTTCATAACGTCTCTGAATGTGCATTACGCGGCATCCGTCGTATTCATCGCCGCGGCGGTCTTCCACCTCATCTACCATGCCATCCGTGGGGACTATGACCTCCTGCCGCGCAAGGGTGATCTCAGGGAGTCCTGGCAGGTGATCCGGAGCTTTTTCGGCAAGGGGGAAGAGCCGCCCTTTCACAAATACCTGCCGGAGCAGCGCCTGGCCTACCTGGGCATGGCGGTGATCATCGCGGGACTGATCGTCTCGGGGCTGGTGAAAACATACAAGAATATCTATGCGCCCGACATGTCCCTGACGGTTCTCCTGTGGGCCACTTGGGCGCATAACGTGTTCTTCATGCTGTTCTTCCTTGCGTTCCTGGCCCATGTCGGGGCCATCCTCCTCAAACCCAACCGCCCGATGTTCCGGGGTATTCTGACCGGGACGGTCCGCCTCGACTATGCCCGGCACCGCCACCCGCTCTGGATCGCCGGGCTGGAGCCTCCTCAGTCCGTGGTTCCCGTTGCCGCGGATGCGCCCGTTCCGGAAGAGCCGGCAACCGGGCACCCTCCTGAGTCCGAAGAATCGGCGGGAGCCGCTTCCGCTTCCGTTTCAGAACCGGCGGACGATGAGACAAAGCAGGAACCCTGATTGCAGAAACCGGGCCGGAATTTGTCCCGTTGCTTCAATCAAGGATTGTCAGGGGACATCAAATGTGGTATCACCTCGCCCGTTGATTGCGGATCGCCTTGCACGCAGATACCATCCGTGATCGCCACTGCTTGATTTTCCAAGCACTCCGAAAACAGCACAGGACACGCCATGAAGACGATCAGGAAAGTCTTGATTGCCAACCGGGGCGAGATCGCTCTCCGAATCATGAATACTCTCAAGGAGATGGGGATCGAGGCCATCGCCGTCTATGAAAAACCGGATTACGACGCCTATTTCCTGCGGTTCGCCGATCGGGCCATCAAGATCAGCGACGAACCGGGCAAGGGCTATCTGAATATTGAACGGATCATCGATGCAGCCCTGAAGAGCGGGGCCGATGCCGTTCACCCCGGCTACGGTTTCCTCGCGGAAAACCCGAATCTGGCTGCTGCCTGCGAACGGGCGGGCATCCTGTTCATCGGACCGCCGCCCTCGGTCATCCGGGACCTGGGAGACAAGGTCCTGGCACGGGAAACCATGCACAAGGCCGGGATTCCAATCATTCCGGGGACGAACAGCTTTTCTCCCGGTAATGCGGGGATTGAGGAAGCTCTGGCCTTCGCCCGGCAATGCGGATATCCCATCATTCTCAAGGCGACGGCCGGCGGAGGCGGCCGCGGAGTCCGGAAGATCGAGAACGAGCAGGAACTCATGAAAGAAATGCCCCTGGCCAGGGCGGAGGCGCTGCTCGCGTTTCACGACGACCGCATCTACGCGGAAAAATTCATCGTAAACCCCCGCCACATTGAGGTCCAGATCCTCGCCGACACTCAGGGAAACGTGGTTCACCTGGGTACCCGCGACTGCTCCATCCAACGCCGGCATCAGAAACTCCTGGAGATTGCGCCGGCGGAACTGCCTTCCGACGTGACGGCGGCGATCCATGCCGCCGCCGTAAAAGCGGCCGTGACGGCCGGATACGTCAACGCCGGCACGGTGGAGTTCCTCGTCGATGCGAAGACCAGCGAGTTCTGGTTCATGGAGGTCAACACCCGCCTGCAGGTGGAGCACACGGTCAGCGAGATGATCACCGGGGAGGATATCGTCCAGCACCAGATCCGGATCGCCGAAGGCCATCCATTGGGCCTCAGGCAGGAAGATATCCAGTTCAACGGGATCGCCATCGAGGTCCGCATCAACGCAGAGGATCCCAAGAGCAGCTTCCTGCCGGAAGGCGGGAAGATGATCGAGATCTACGAGTCCCCCGGCGGGCCCGGGGTCCGGGTGGACGGGGCCATCTACAAGGGATACCGGGTCCCCACGGTGTACGACTCGCTCCTGGTGAAACTGATCGTTAGAGGATACCAGTGGGACCAGACGGTGCAGCGGCTGAAGCGGGCGTTGAAGGACTTCACCATCGTCTGGCCCAAGACGACGATACCCCTGTATCTGGCCATCTGCGACGAGCCCGATTTCCTGTCGCGGAAATTCGATACGTCCTACCTGGAAACCCATCCGGCCATTTTTCGCTATCCCGATCTGGACCACTACATCCTGGAGGAGACGGTCTACAAGACCAGTGTGACCGTCGACGAGCACGGCCAGGCCGTGATCACGGACGACCGGGAGCGGAAGGAGCGGACGCGCCGCCTCCTGGAGAAGCGGATCCTGACGACCCAGGAAATCGAAGAGCTCAAGCGGGAAGGGATCATCAAGTCGTCCATCAAGGGGAAGGTCAACCGCGTCCTCGTCGATGTGGGAGACGAGGTTTTCGTGGGCGACATCCTGATCGATCTGGAGGCAATGAAGATGCACACCCATGTCGTCGCCGAGCTGGACGGCCGGGTGTCGGACGTGCTGATCGAGCCGGGAGACTCCGTCGACGTGGGCGACACCATGATCGTGGTATGCACCGGGGATATCTGAAGCGGTTCCGGACCGGCGGGTCGTTTTGTTCGTGCAGATGATTTCTTAATCCGGCGCGAAGGAGACATGCTCTGCCCGGCAGGGCTGCCGGTAGGCGGACGGGGCCTTGGAGAACCGCCGGGCGCCGTCAGTGCATGATGAACTCCTCCCCCTTCCACTCCCCCTCGAAGGACGAGCCGCTGGCCAGGGTCAGGGTCCCTTTCCCGAAGAAATCCCCATCCTTCCAGATGCCGGTATATCGCGATCCGTCTGCGAAGTGCAGGGTCCCCTGCCCGTGACAGACATCGTGATCCCATTCGCCGTCATATTTCTTCCCGTCGGCAAAGATCATCATGCCTTTGCCTGATTTCTGTCCCATCAGCCACTCGCCATCGTAACGGCCTCCTTCGGCCAGGGTTTCCGTTCCCGTGCCGTGGGGCATCCCATCCCGCCATTCGCCGTCGTAAATCCTCCCGTCGGGGAGAATCATCCATCCCGTCCCGTTGGGCAGGCCATCCTCCCATTGGCCGTTATAAACGGCCTCATCGGGCCAGGTGTATTTTCCGGAACCGGAAAAGCGGCCCGGATGGAACGAGCCCGTATAGCTTCCTCCATCGGGGAAAGCGATCGTTCCCTCGCCTTCCTGCAGGAAGTCCTCCCGGAGGAGGGAAATGCGATCTCCATCTGTGATCTTTTTTAAGTATTCATTCATGGTGCTCTGCCCAGTCAGCCGTATTGGGAACCCGCCGCATGGAGGCGGATCATTTCCTGGCGATGAATTTGCCGTTTCTGAACTCACCCTGCAGGCGGCGTCCGTCCGCCATGGTCATGGTTCCCTCGCCGTGGGGACGGCCGTTTTCCAGCTGCCCCACGTACTTCCTTCCATCCACCATCGTCATGACGCCGAGGCCGTGATACTTGTTCTCCCGGAATTCGCCCTCGTAGCGGTCCCCGTTGGGGAACGTCAGGATGCCCTTTCCGCTGAAGAGACCGTCAACGAAACGGCCGATGTATTTCCGGCCGTCCGGAAGGATCAGTGTTCCGATCCCGTTGAATTTGCCCTTTTCGAACTGTCCTTCGTAGCGCATGCCGTCCGGGAAGATATCGGTCCCCTGGCCGTGGCAGCGATCGTCCCGCCATTCTCCCATGTAGGTGCGGCCGCTGGGGTAGGTCATGATTCCCAGCCCTTCCTTCCGGTCGTTGCGCCAACCGCCCATGTAGGCGGCTCCATCGACGTAATGAAGGACTCCCATGCCGTCCCGGAAGCCGACGCGCCATTCCCCCATGTAACTCTGCCCGTCCGGATGAGTCGCGATGCCCCTGCCGTGAGGGCGGTCCGCTTCCATGTCGCCCGTGTACAGACTGCCGTCGGGAAGTTCCGTCGCAGTTGGCTCGGGTGCCGCTGCCTCCGGTTCCGCTGCCTCCGGTTCCGCCTTTCCCATCTCATCGCCAAGATCCCTGCCCAGATCCTCGAACAAGTCGCTGGGAGTCTCAACAGGGGGGGGAGCGGGAGCTTCCTCCATCTCCACCGGTGGCTTGGCCTTCCGGCGGGCCTTCGATCCCCGGAGCCGGGGAGATTCTTCCTCCGGTTCGGTCGGCGCCGGTTCTTCAAGCGGCTCCTGCTTTTCAACTCGTGCCGTTGCGGGCTTCAATCGCTCTTTTTCTTCCTCCTGCGCTTCGGCCTTCGCGCTTTCCCGCGCTTGTCGTCCCTGTTTTCTCGGCGATGCTGCCATGGGTATCTCCGGTTCTTCGAGGGGCTTGTCCTCGGGAATCTCGGCCGCTTCAAATTCCGGCGGCTCCGGCATTGCTTCCACCCCGTTATCGGCGGGGGGCTCTTCCCGGACGGCCTGTACTGCGGCGGGTCTTTCTTCCTCGACCGGCTGCTCCGGCTCTTCATCCAACGGCTGAAGCGGTTCCGCCGCCGATACTTCGGGTTCCTGAAGTGGTTCGGGCAAGGAGGCCGTTTCAGGGAGGACGGCCTCCCGTTCAAGTCCGGAGGCTGTCGCGGACAAGGGGGACGGCTCTTCGGAGGGATACGATTCCGGGATTTCTTCGGGCTCGGGGATGGTTTCAGCCGCGGCAGGCTCCAGCTGCTCCGTTTCTGCAAGCGATTCGGCCCGAACGGCTTCCGTCGGTTCCGGGGCAGCTTCGGGCAGGACACGGATCATCGGTTCTTCCTGAGGCGGTAGTTCGGTGATGGGCGTTTCCTCTGGAAGCGCTCCTTCCCGTTTCTCCGGTACGATGGGTTCCGTTTCGACCTCTGTTGAAACGGCAGGAAGTTCTTCGACGACCCGTTTTCCTCTCCTGGACGCCTTTCCCGGGGCTGGCGTTTCATCGACCGGCTGTTCCGGTTCCTCCGAAGGCGGCGGAGCAACAGTTTCCATATCCGCAGAAACCTGTGTTTCCGGGGGCGGCGGTTCCGGTTCTCCAGGCGGTTTGGGCACGACGGCTGCTTCGGGGATGGAGCCCTCCAATTCCATCGCGACAGGTGGTATTGCGGGCTCTGGTTGCGCCTCCTTTTCCGGGGCGATGGGCTCCTCTTCGGCCGTTTCGACGGTTTCCGGAACGACAGGCGGTTCTTCCATCACCCTGCTGCCCGCCGTCCAGGTTCCTTCCAGGACCGACCCGTCGGCATGGGTCAGCCGTCCCGAACCCTCGGGAACGCCGTCCTCCCAGGAGCCTTCATATCGGCTGCCGTCGGGCCAGGTATAGACGCCGAATCCGTGAAAACGGCCGTTGAGGAATTCGCCGGAGTAAGTGCTTCCGTCGGCCTGCGTCGCCGCGCCTTCTCCGTCGAAGCCGGTTTCGGACCAGGAAACCCGATAGGGCCGTTCCGGGGAAACTCCCCGCTGAAGTGTCTTCCACATGTTCGAGTCGATCTTGTCCCAGGTTTGATAGATGGCCCGGCTGCATGCAAGAGGGCCGTTTCGTCCCGCATGTTAACGGATAGGACGGGCCGTTTCAAGTGGAACTTCTTGAAATTCCCGCAGGTGATTCACGCGACATCAGAACAGGCAAGATACAGGAGAGAATGGGGACGGACCGGCGATGAAGCGAAATATTCCGGAGAAGGCTTTTTCCCCTGTTTTGCCTTTGAAAAAGTCCTCCCCGTGAAACCGGTGGCCTTATCTTCGTCATGGATCAATATTTTCTTGACACTGCACGTTACCTTCTGTAGAAACGCTTTCGATAATGATTTTCATTATTGGACTGTTTGGGTGATGAGGACGGAAAAGCAGATTTTCGACGACTTCCTGATCAGGAAAAACCTCCGCGAGACGCCGCAGCGAAGTCTCGTCCTGGACGAGTATCTGCAGCGTGAGCAGCACATCACCGCGGAAGAGCTCTATGACATCGTCAAGAAGCGGGACCGCACCATTGGCCAGGCCACAGTCTACCGGATTCTCAAACTTTTGTGCGAGGCAGGGTTGGCACGGGAGGTCGATTTCGGCGACGGCGTCATGCGCTATGAACGCCTGTACGGCCGGCAGCATCACGACCACCTCGTGTGCCGGGCCTGCGGCCGAACCGTTGAAGTCTTCGATCCCGTCATCGAAGAGTTGCAGCAGCGCCTGGCAGCCCAGCACGGGTTTGTTCTTCTGGACCACGAAATGTACCTGTACGGCCACTGTGAGGAATGCCGGGGGAAGGGGGAGTAAAATTTTTTTGGGATGGTGTGATAATGATTGTCATTATACAATCTGCGGCGGATGCATTCTCCCCGTTCGGCCGGCCACCCGTGAATGCAGGGGTGACGCGAGGATGGGATCGAAAACAGGAAGATATTGCGTAGCCTCGATAGTCCGCATTACCGTCCGTGCAGTATATCCGGACGGATGAAGGCGCGGGGCATCGGAATCCATCCGATGCCGAGCAGCCGATATCCCGGCAAATCGTCTTGCTGTTTACGCGGCGTGCATGAACCGGCCGGAACGGATTCCTTTCCGTCTGGCCTGAAACCCAGCCCGCCTGCATAAAAGGCATAGCAGCATCCGTCGCGTTCGTCCGATGTCTTCTGAAACGGATCCATAAGAGCTTTTCACGAATCGGAATGACAACGAGTCGCCGGATCGACTCGCAGGAAGGGATTTTTGTTGATGGGACATGATAACAGGAATCAATATCAAATAGGGCCGCCACGGCAGAAAGGAGAGTCGAAATGTCGCCGTTGGCTTTGCTGAAGGAGGGGGAGGCCGCCGAAATCATTTCCGTTGCCGGCCCGCGCCGTTCCCTCCTCGAAGGATGCCGCCGGAGGGAGCATCTTTCCGACCTGGGATTCAGGCCGGGACAGCGGGTGGAGATGGTGAGCAACCGGGGCCGGGGGCCGCTTGTCGTGCGCCTTGAAGAAGCGCGTATCGCCCTGGGCCGGGGAATCGCCATGAAAATCTATGTCAGGAGGAAAGAACCATGACGCTTAACGATTTGAAGCCCGGACAATCCGGGACAGTCACGGGGGTGTGGGCCACGGGTCCCCTCAGGCGCCGACTGATGGACATGGGGGTCGTTCCCGGCACGTCCGTCTCCGTGGAGAAGATCGCCCCGCTGGGCGATCCCGTCGAGGTCTGGATCAAACAATACCGCCTGTCTCTGAGAAAGGCCGAGGCGGGGAAAATCGAGGTGGAGATCCGGCCATGAAAGAACCGTTGGCGAATGCAAACGAACTGGTTGTAGCCGTGGCCGGCAATCCGAACGCGGGAAAATCAACGCTGATCAACGCCTTGGCGGACGCGCGCCTCCATGTCGGAAACTGGCCGGGCGTCACCGTTGAGAAGAAGACCGCCGATTTTCGATACCGGGATCGATGGATCAAGCTCGTCGATCTTCCGGGGACCTACAGCCTCAGTCCCCATTCCCAGGAGGAGATCATCGCCCGGGACTATCTGGTGCGGGAAAGACCGGACGTCATCATCGACGTCGTGGACGCGACCAACCTGGAACGGAACCTCTATTTCACGCTCCAGCTTCTGGAACTCGACATTCCCGTCGTCGTGGCCCTCAACATGATGGACGAGGCAGAGGACAAGGGGCTGGTCATCGATACGGGAGCCATGGCGGTCATGCTGGGGGCGGGGGTTGTTCCCACCGTTGCCAGCAGAGGGGAGGGGCTCGACCGTCTGATCGAAACCGTTGTTGCGGCCGCAGAACCTTTCCATGGGGAGGAGCGGAGGAAGATACAATACGGAAGCGACGTCGAGGATGCGGTTCGCCGTCTCCCAGCCGATCTGGAAGCAGATCATGCCGGGCTTTTTGAAGCGTATCCCCGCCGCTGGCTGGCTTTGAAAATCATCGAGGGTGACGGAGAGGTCCTCCGGGACGTTGGAATCCGTGAGGATGATACGGGTCGCCTGCAGGCGACCCGCCACCTCCGGGAGAATCACGGGGAAGACCTGGAGAGCGTGATGGCCGACCTGCGATACGGCCTGGCGGCGGGACTGGTTCGGGAGGTGCTCAAGAAACCGGAGAAAAGGAAGAGGGAGATGACCGAACGGATTGATGCAGTTGTACTGAACCGTTATCTGGGTCTGCCCGTTTTTTTTCTGGCCATGTGGCTTGTGTTCAAGCTGACCTTCGATCTGACGGCGCCTTTTACGGACTGGATCGACCAGAGCGCATCCGGATCCATCCGCCGCCAGGCGTCGGCCCTTCTGGTCTGGCTGAGCGCCCCGGACTGGACCGTCTCACTGGCCGCCGACGGCGTCATTGCCGGCGTGGGCATGGTCCTGACCTTTGTGCCGGCCATCTTTGCCATGATGTTTTTCATTACGTTCCTGGAGGGGAGCGGCTACATGGCAAGGGCCGCTTTCGTCATGGACCGGGCCATGCATGCGATCGGTCTCCACGGACGGTCCTTCATTCCCATGCTCCTCGGATTCGGCTGCAACGTACCGGCAATCTATGCGACCCGGACCCTGGAGAATCCCGGGGACAAGGCGCTCACGGCGCTGCTGGTCCCTCTGATGTCCTGCGGTGCCAGGTTGCCTGTTTATGTTGTGTTCACGGGAGCTTTCTTCGCCGGGTATGCGGGGACGGTTCTCTGGTCCATCTACGTCCTCGGCATCGTGATGGCCGTCGTCATGGGCCTCGTCTTCAAAAGAACGCTTTTCCGCGGTGAATCGCCCCTGTTCATCATGGAACTGCCGCCTTACCGGATGCCGACGGCCCAAAGCCTCGCCGTCCACACCTGGGAAAAAGGAAAGCATTTTCTCGTCAAGGCGGGGACTTACATCCTGGCCGTATCCGTCTTTGTCTGGTTTTTGCTGAATCTTCCATGGGGCGTTGCCCAGAAAGCGGATTCCTATCTGGGTAAGGCGGGCCGGGCTGTTGCACCGGTATTTGCTCCCCTGGGCTTCGGTACGTGGGAGGCGTCGGCGTCGCTCATCAGCGGCGTCATCGCCAAAGAGATCGTCGTCGGGACCATGGCGGAGGTATATGCGGAAAATTCCGAAAAGAAAGGGAAGGAAGCGATTCCTCCCCTCGCGGATGACCTGAAGGAATTGGGCGCTTCGTTCCTGGCGGCCTGCCGGGAGGCAGGGAGGAACGTCGTCTTGACGTTCGGTGTCGCAAGTCTGACCACCGGGGAAGAAGGGGAGCAGCCGGGACTGAGAGCGGCGGTCGAAAGAGCCTTTACGCCGCTTTCTGCGTACGCATTTATGATTTTCGTGCTACTATATATGCCCTGCGTCGTCGTGATCGTCGCCATGCGCCAGGAGTTCGGAACCTGGAAATGGGCCGTCCTCGCCGTCCTGTACCAGACCGTTCTCGCCTGGGGGACGGCCTTTCTTGTCTACCAGGGAGGCGCCCTGCTCGGTCTTGCTTGAAAGAAGTACCAAACGAATATCGTTGAAGGAGGTTTGCATGAATATTTTCGATGCTGTTCTGGCGGTTTCCATCCTCACGGCTGCAGGATGGATCCTGTATGTGTCCCTCTTCCGGCTCAAAGGGGCCTGTGCGGGCTGCACCGGTTGCGCCTGCGGAAAGAGCGGGGAAAAAACGTGTGACGAATCCCTGGATCACCCTGTCGGCGCACCCGAGGACGTCGGGCGGAATGGAAAAAAGCCGCTACGCCTGGCCGTCGTTTCCGTGTGCCTCCTCTTCGCTTCTACGGCGGCCTGGGCCGGCCATCCCCTCGTCACGGACGACGCGGGCACCCTCGGGCGGGGGAAGGCGCAGGTGGAGATCGGCTCTCAGCTCTGGTATCACAAGAACGTCGCCGATGCGGTGACGACCGACAAGTCCGAGGGGGGTGAAATCGCGGCGTCCATGTCGGTCGGCCTTCACGACCGGGTGGACCTGGTCATGGCCGTTCCCTATGCCTGGCAGTCCGTGGAGACAAACGATGCGCTCGTTTCCCGGGAAAGCGGGATCGGCGACATCGGCCTCGACGTCAAGTGGCGGTTTTTCGAACAGGAAGGCTGGGGGCTGGCGCTGAAACCGGGCATCACTTTTCCCACGGGCAACGAAGACAAGGGACTGGGCGACGGGCGGACGAGCTACCGCCTGTTCCTGATCGGCAGCAGGGAACTGGGACCGGTCGCCTTCCATGCGAACCTGGGCTATCTCCGGACCCCGAATAACGAAGGGATCCACCAGGACCTCTGGCACGCCTCCCTGGCGGCGGAGTACGAGGTCGTAAAGGACTGGAAGCTGATGGCCGATGTCGGTGCGAGCCGGAACCCGGCTCCCGGCGACGATACCCACCCGGCCTATGCCCTGGGCGGGGTCTCCTGTGCCGTCACGGAAAAGATCCGGCTGGACGGTGGGGTCAAGTTCGGCCTGAACAAAGCGGAAACGGACGTGACCTACCTCTTCGGCATCACGTTTCTGTTCTAGGCGGCATTGCCTGCGGGCCCGTCCCGGCGCCTTCCGTCGCGGACGGGCCCATCTGCGGTCAGCCCCGCGGACGTCGTATCACGCTCCAAACCTCTCCCTTCTTCTGCTCCGGGCGAACGGGCAAACTATTCATTGTGCCGATTCCCGTCCGTATTGTATGGTTCTGCAAACGGCGGTCCCAATTCTGCCGCCGGTTCCGCGAATCAAAAGAGGGAGGGGTTATGGAGGAAGGCGTCCGCTGGGTGAAGACCCATTGTGCGAGGATGGATCACGGCGGCTGCGCGCTGCTCGTGGGTGTGAAGGGAAACGAGATCGTCCAGATCAAGGGGGACCCCGAGGGGTACCTGAACCACGGCTACACCTGCTTCAAGGGACGGGTGTCGGCGGACCGCCTCACGCACCCGGACCGTCTCCGGCATCCCCTGAAACGGGTCGGAGAACGGGGGGAAGGACGCTGGCAGCGCATCTCCTGGGACCAGGCCCTGGAGGAGACGGCGGAGAATCTTCTCAAGATCAAGGAGAAACACGGCGCCCGGGCCGTCGGATTCGGCGTCGGCATGCCCAAAGGACTGGAGCACTTTGTCCTGATCCGCCTGGCCAATATCTTCGGATCCCCCAACGTGATCGCCTCCCAGGACGTGTGCCACGCCCCGCGGGAGGTCACGGGGGTCCATACCTGCGGCTTCTATCCCGTGGCGGATCTGCACAATCCGTCCAGGCTCCTTTTCCTCTGGGCCAGCAACTTGACGGCCACCAACGAGGAGGGGCAGATCGTCAGCCTCCTCCATGACCAGTTGAAAAAAGGCGCCCGGATGATTGTCGTGGATCCCCGGCGGACCGAGCTGGCCGATCGGGCGGACCTCTGGCTGCAGCTCCGTCCGGGTACGGCCCAGGCCCTGGCGCTTTCGATCATGCACGTGATCTGCGAGGAATCCCTCTACGACCGGGAGTTCGTGGAGAAGTACACCCACGGGTTCGAGGATCTCCGCGAGCACCTGAAGACCTATTCCCCCGAAAAGATGGCGGCGGTTACCTGGGTTCCCGCCGACAGGATCCGCCAGGCCGCCCGGATGTACGCCGAGGCGAAACCGGCGGCGCTCCAGTGGGGGAACCCCATCGAGCACGACGTCCACGCCTTCGACGCCGTCCGGTCGCTCGCCTGCCTGATGGCCCTCTGCGGCAACCTGGAGGTTCCCGGCGGCAACGTTCATGCCCGGGATCCGAAAGTCATGGGGCTGGCTCAGTTCGTTCGGGCGGACCTCATCCCGGACAAGCGCAAGGACATGATCAGCGCCCACCACCGGGTGATCCCCCGTCTCATGACCATTGCCCCTGCCTTCTTCCGGAAGGCCGTCCTGGAGGGGGTTCCATACCCTGTCCGGGGATACTACGGCATGTGCACGAATCCGATGGTCAACTGGGCGGACAGCCGCCTGACCCACGAGGCCTTCCGGAGCCTCGACTTCATGGCCGTCGCGGAGATCTTCATGACGCCCACGGCCGCCATGGCGGACATCGTCCTTCCTGTGGCACACCAGTACGAGATGAACGACATCGGCCACTACGGCATCGGCCACGGCATGATCTTCGCCCGCCCCAAGATCGTCGAGCCGCCGGAGGAGTGCTGGCCCGACATGAAGATCATGAACGAGCTGGGCAAGCGCGTGTCGCCCCCGGACCTGTGGCCCGAGGATCACGAGCAGTTCCTCGAGGACCTCGTCCGCCCGGCGGGATTGACCTACCCGGAGTTTGTCGGGAAAGGCTACCTCAAGGGTCCGGAGATTGCCCGCTCCTACGAAGCGAAGGGGTTCCCGACGCCGACGGGCAAGGTGGAGCTGCGCCTCAGCACGGCGGAAAAGTTCGGCCTCAAGCCGCTGCCGGAGTTCACCGGTTTCCCGGAGGAGGACGATCCGGAGTACCCCCTGCTCCTCATCAGCGCCAAGAGCCGGTACTATCTCCTCTCGTCCTACCGGTGGGTCAAGCGGCTTCGGGAGAAGCGCCCCCATCCGACGGTGGAGATCCATCCCGACACGGCGGCCCGGTTGGACATCCGGGACGGCGACGACGTCGTCATCGAGACGAAGTACGGCACCATCACCCAGAAGGCCCGTGTCACCGACATCGTCCATCCCCTCGTTGTCAGCGCCTCCCTGGGTTGGTGGTTCCCTGAGGGAGACCCGGCGGGCCAGTACGAATGGCAGTCGGCCAACTTCAACATGCTGACCTCCGCCGGGAAGCTGGGAAAGGAGTTCGGTACGCCGAATCTGAAGAATCTGCCGTGCCGGATCCGCCGAAAGGCTTAGCGGGGACGTTGAAAAACGCCCGCCTGCTTCGTTCCCCCTGTCCCGGGTCACTCGACGCACCTAAAAGTGTGCCTTGCGGCTCGGGACTTCAGGGGCCTCGCATCCGGGCTTTTTTGAGATCGTCCCGGCGTTCCGTTCCCTGGGGCTCATCCTTGACAAAGAACTCCCGCTGAATCGTGTAAAGGGGCGGTCCCGATCGGGACGAGGCAATCGGCCTGCCGTTCAACGGGGGAACCGAAGTATCCAAAGAGGAGGCGTCCGGAATGGGCCGTCGGAAAACCAGTGGACAGGCAACGATCACGACGCCCACCGAGGCCATCCTGGAGAGCATCTCCGACGGTGTCTTCACCGTGGACATGGAGTGGCGCATTTCCTCCTTCAACCGCGCCGCCGAGGAGATCACCGGAGTGCCCCGCCGGGAGGCAGTCGGCCGTCCCTGCTCGGAGGTGTTCCGGTCCAGCATGTGCGGTGCCGGCTGCGCCCTCCAGAAGACGCTGAAAACCGGCAGGCCCGTCATCGGAAAATCCGGGTACATCATCGACGCGGCGGGGAACCGTATCCCCATCAGCGTCTCCACGGCGGTGCTCAAGGAAGCCGACGGCCGCGTGATCGGGGGCGCCGAGACCTTCCGGGACCTCTCCGAGGTGGAGGCCCTGCGCCAGGAACTGGCGGGCCGGGTGCGGGTGGGCGACCTCGTGAGCCGGAGCCCCCTGATGCAGAGGGTCTTCGAGGTCCTGCCGGCCATCGCGGCCAGCCCGAGTACGGTCCTTGTGCTTGGGGATACGGGAACGGGCAAGGAACTGATCGCGCGGACCATCCACGATCTGAGTCCCCGGCGCGAAGGGCCCTTCATTGCCGTGAACTGCGGTGCTCTGCCGGACACGCTTCTCGAGTCCGAACTCTTCGGTTACAAGGCCGGCGCCTTCACGGGAGCGGGCAAGGACAAGCCCGGCCGTTTCGCACTGGCGAGGGGCGGAAGCATCTTTCTCGACGAGATCGGGGAGATCAGCCCGGCCCTGCAGATCCGCCTCCTCCGGGTCCTGCAGGAGCGGACCTATGAACCGTTGGGGGGGACGCGCACCGAGAAGGCGGACGCGCGGGTGATTGTCGCCACCAACCGGGACCTTGCGGAGCGGATGCGTGCGGGCGCCTTCCGGGAGGACCTCTACTACCGCGTAAACGTGGTGCGGGTCGAATTGCCGCCTCTCCGCCGGCGCAAGGAAGACATCCCGCTTCTGGCGGAGCAGTTCGTCCAGCGGTTCAACCGGCTGCAGGGCAAGTCCATCCCGGGAATCACCGCCGAGGCCGTCGCCCTGCTCATGGCCCACGACTGGCCGGGTAACGTGCGGGAGCTCGAAAACGTGATCGAGCGGGCCTTCATACTCTGCCGGGAGGGATCCATCTGCATCGCCCACCTCCCCGACGAATTGACGTCCCGCGCGATTGCGACGGACGCCGATGCGGATGTTCGTTCCGCCCATGATCTGCTCGACATTCAATCCATCAAAGCGGCACTGGAAAGGAACGGATACAATCGCCTGGCGGCGGCTCGGGAACTCGGCATCCACAAGACCACTCTTTTCCGGAAACTGAAAAGACTCGGGATTTCCCTTCCGAAACAGGACGGCCGCTCCAGCGGTACCGGAATAGAGAAGCATTGACGCACCTGTATATCCTTCATTCGGTAGCGGTAAAGATACCGTCCAATTCTTCCCTCCGGACCCAATAATCGTAAAACAATATAATAATACAAATAGATAAGCATGATCTCCTCCGCCCGGATGATCTGGCATGGAGAATGCAACTTTCAAGATCAAAAGAGTGACGGGGGCTCTGCATGAAGGCAGCGTTTGCCTGCTGGAACAATAGAATTGCGCCGGTCTTCGACAGCGCCCGGCAGGTCCTGCTCGTCCGGGTCGACTTGGGGCGGATCATCGGGGAAGAACAGATGGTCCTTCCCGGGGATCTTCCGGTTCAGAAGGCGTTGCGCCTCGCGGAGCTGGGAATCGGCACGCTGGTGTGCGGCGCGATTTCTCGTTCCCTCCACGGGATGGTCATTGCCTATGGCATCCGGGTGATCCCCTTCGTGGCGGGGGACCTGCGGGAAGTCGTCCAGGCATGGATCCAGGGCGGCCTGAAGGGTGACGCCTTTGCCATGCCGGGCTGCTCCGGGAGGGGGCGGGGCCGGTTCAGGCAAATGAATGGCACAAATTGGGAGGATTTCATCATGAACGGGAGAGGCGGAGGAAGAGGTCAGGGCGGCGGGCGCGGCCAGGGCGGCGCCGGTCAGGGACTGGGCCGCATGGGAGGCCGGAAGATGGCGGGACCGACGGGTGAGTGTGTCTGTCCCCAGTGCGGACACCGGGAGCCCCATCAGCGGGGTGTGCCCTGCTTCATGCGGCAGTGCCCGGAATGCGGTACCAAAATGGCGAGAGAATAAAGGAAAATCAAGACGGAAGGAGGATATGAACATGCCAAGAGGAGATGGAACGGGACCCAGGGGACTGGGTGCGATGAGCGGTCGCGCTGCCGGCTTCTGCGCGGGCTTCGGCGTTCCGGGGTTCACGAGCGCGATGCCCGGAAGGGGCGGCGGGTTTGGGATGGGCCTCGGTCGCGGACGGGGTTTCGGCGGTGGACGAGGTTGGAGAAACAGGTTTTTCGGATGGATGCGGTTTGGTGCCTATGCGGCGCCTTACGGCCAGCCGGCTTCCTACCCGAATCCAGATCCGGAAACGGAAAGGCGGACTCTCCGGACTCAGGCGGATGTCCTGGAATCGGAACTCAATCTGATTCGAAAGCGTCTCAACGAGATGGAGACCGGGACGGAGGCCTGATTACGGCCGCCGGAGGCCTTTCCGGGCAGGTAGCGTCGCAATCATTCAGTGCGACCGGCGGCATTGCCGTCCAACATGGAAGGAGGTCCATTTGTGAAGATTGCATTTTCAACGTCGGGAGAAAATCTCAGCGCGCCGCTGGACGCCCGTTTTGGTCGGGCCCCGAGGTTCCTCATTTATGACCTGGAAACGAAAACCTTCACGGTGATCGATAACCGGAAGACCATGGATTCGGCTCAGGGAGCGGGCATCCAGTCGGCGGAAACCGTGGCGCGTTCGGGCGCGAAAGCCGTTGTGACCGGAAACTGCGGGCCCAAGGCCTTTCGCGTGCTTTCCTCCGCCGGGATCCGGATTTTCAACACCGGCGCCCCGACGATTCAGGAGGCCCTGGAGCTCTACCGTGCGGGAGGCCTGACCGAAGCGGATGCCGCCAACGTCGAGGGACACTGGTCGTGAGAAGCGGCTCCGGCGAAGGCCGTTCAGGGTTCCAGCCAAGGGTCGGTGGGAGTTCTTGCCATGAATTCCCTGTCGGGAAGACATGGGGGGAGGCGGAATGATTCTGGCCATTGCATCCGGGAAAGGCGGCACCGGCAAGACGACGGTGGCGGTGAATGCGGCCAGAGTCCTCGGCTCCGAGGTGCTGCTTCTGGATTGTGACGTGGAGGAGCCGAACGCCCATCTGTTCCTGCCTGGTCGTGTCAACGCGGCGGATACCGTCAGCATCCCGGTACCGCAGGTGGACGAATCCCTCTGCGACGGCTGCGGCGATTGCGGATCCTTCTGCGAGTACCATGCCATCGTTTCCTTCGGGACCCTTCCCCTCGTCTTTCCCGAGATGTGCCACGGCTGCGGAGGATGCACGATGGTGTGTCCTCCGAAGGCGATCCGGGAAGTCGACCGGCGCATCGGGGTGATCGAGGCGATCCGAACGGGGAACATCACCCTGATCCAGGGGCGCCTCGATGTCGGTGTGGCCATGGCGCCCCCCCTCATCCGGGCGGTGAAGGCCCGCCTCCGGGACGGCACCCCCGCGATCCTGGACGCGCCCCCCGGGACGTCGTGCCCCGTGATCGCCACGCTCCGGGACGTCGACTTCGTCGTTCTGGTCACGGAGCCGACGCCCTTCGGCCTCCACGACTTGAAGCTTGCCGTGGAGACGGTGCGGGAACTCGGGATCCCCTTCGGGGTCGTGATCAACCGGGTCGGAGTCGGCGATGACCGGGTCCATGCCTACTGCCGGGAGGAAGGCATCCCGGTTCTCCTGGAAATCCCGGACGACCGACGCATCGCCGAGGCGTATTCCCGGGGAGAACTCATCGTGGAGGCGCTTCCGGAATACGGAAATCTTTTCCACGGGCTTGTTGAGAAAATCATGCAAGGGAAAATGAACAAGAGGGGTTGAGTCATGCCGACGTACGAATACGAGTGTGACCGGTGCGGTGTCCGGTTCGAGCGGAAACAGGGGATCAGCGAGGCGCCCCTCATGGAATGCCCGGAGTGTCGCGGCAGTGTGAGACGGCTCATCAGCGGCGGGGGAGGCTTCATCATGAAGGGGGCCGGTTCGTCGCGGGCGGCGCGGCACGGGGAGGACTGTTCCCTGGCCCGGACAGGCAGGACCTGTTGCGGGAGGGGCGAGCGATGTGACGATTCGCCATGTTCGGGAGGAAGATGAGCTTGGGCGCCTTTCAGTACGTGTATGGTCCTGTCCCTTCGCGACGGCTGGGCCGCTCCCTGGGGGTCGATCTCGTTCCCTTCAAGACCTGTACGTATGACTGCGTCTACTGCCAGCTGGGACGGACGACGAACCGGACCCTGGTAAGGGATGCGTACGTGCCTGTCGATGCGGTCCTGGCGGAACTGGAGAGGAAACTGGCAGGAGGGGATGTCCCGGATTGCATCACCCTTGCCGGTTCCGGGGAGCCCACGCTGCACTCCGGCATCGGTCGCGTCATCGCACGGATCCGGGAGCGGACGGATGTGCCCGTGGCGGTCCTGACCAACGGCTCCCTGCTGTGGATGAAGGACGTGCAGGACGACCTGATGCAGGCGGAGCTTGTGATTCCCTCGCTGGATGCCGGAGATGATCGCCTGTTTCAGACCGTCAACCGGCCGCATGAAGAGCTTTCGTTCGAACGGGTGATGGATGGCATGGCCGAATTCGTCCGGCGCTTCCCGGGGGAAACGTGGCTCGAGATCCTCCTGTTGGCCGGGGTGACGGGCATGCCGGCCGAGGTGCGGAAAATCGCAGATCTCGCCGCGCGCATCGGACCGGCCAGGATTCAGCTGAACACCGTCAGCCGGCCACCTGCTGACGAGTTCGCTTTTCCGCTTTCAGACGGGCAGATGCAGGCCCTTAGGGGACTCTTCCCGGAGCCGGTCGATGTCCTCTGCGATCGCACGGCGGGAAACGGGAACGACGCATCGCCTGTCCCGGTCGAAGACTCGGATATCCTTGCCCTGCTCCGGAGGCGGCCCTGTACCTCCGGGGAGGTGGCGACCGGTCTCGGCATTCATGTGGCCGACGCGATCAAGCGGCTGAACAGGCTGATTGCGGCCGGAAGCATACGATGGGTTGTCTCGGGCGCGAAAAACGTTTACCGGGCGACGGATTCCTGAAGGAAGAGCGCCACGGGAGGTTTCCTCACGGGAGAAGCCTCTCCGGCGAAGCAGGATGGAGGAACGGCACATGCACCGGTGCGGCGGGTTCGATTCCGCCCGTTGCCGGAGCGTTGGAACGGAGGCCCGGAAAGGACGGGAGAATGAAGGAAATCGTCATTATCAGCGGCAAGGGAGGGACGGGGAAGACAAGTCTGGCCGCGTCGTTCGCCGTGCTGGCGGACCGGCCGGTCATTGCGGATTGCGATGTGGATGCCGCGGATCTGCACCTGGTCCTCTCGCCGCGGGTAAAAGAGCGGCATGCCTTCCGCAGCGGTCATGAGGCGGTCATCCGTCCGGAGGACTGCATCGACTGTGGCCTGTGCCTGGACGTTTGCCGTTTCGAGGCCGTGAAGAGGACCGAGGAACCATCGGGCTGTTCCGTGTTTACCATCGACCCGGTTTCCTGTGAGGGGTGCGGGGTCTGCGTTCGCTTCTGCCCGGCGGAGGCCATCGATTTCCCGGAGCGTCTCTGCGGAGAGTGGATGATCTCGGAAACCCGCTGCGGTCCGATGGTTCACGCCCGACTGGACATCGCAGCGGAAAACTCGGGGAAGCTCGTCTCCACGGTTCGCCGGGAGGCCCGGCGCATCGCGGAGGAGGAGAGCCGAAACCTGATCCTGGTGGACGGCCCGCCGGGAATCGGCTGCCCCGTGATCGCATCCCTGACCGGATCGACGCAGGTGCTGGCCGTGACGGAACCGACCGTTTCCGGGGAGCACGATCTCGAACGGGTTCTCTCGCTGACAAAGCATTTCCGGATTCAGGCGGCCGTTTGTGTGAACAAGTGGGACCTGAACCCTGGAATGACGGAACGCATCGAGAAAAGGGCGTTGGGGATGGGAGCAAGGATCGCCGGCCGAATCCGTTACGACCGCTCCGTGACCCGGGCCCAGATCGAGGAAAGGGCCGTCGTGGAAATCGATGCTCCGTGTGTCGAAGATGTGCGGAGTGTCTGGGAAGCGACCATCGAATGACCGGCGGGCGGGAATCGGTCCGCCGGGCAAGCCCGTTTCTCCGGGGCGGAAATGTCAGGGACCGGCGATCATGAGCCAATCCGTTTCCATTACCATCCTTGTCGACAACAGAACGATCCCCGGTTTGACGGCGGAACACGGCCTTTCCCTCTGGATCGAAACAGCGGGCCGGCGCTTCCTCTTTGACACGGGGCAAGGGGGAGCCCTGGTTCCCAACGCATCGACCCTCGGTATCGACCTGGCCGGAACCGACACCCTTGTCCTGAGCCACGGGCACTATGATCATACGGGAGGAATTCCCCGGGTCCTCCAGGCGGCGGGTCAAGTCGAGGCCTACTGTCATCCGGGAGTCGCGTCGCCCCGTTACGGCGTCCGGAGCGGCGCGGCAAGGCCGATCCACATGCCGAGGCAATCCGTGACGTCCCTTGAAGGGTTGCCTGTGAACCGCGTCCACTGGGTGAGGCAGCCCGTTTCCTTGTCGGAGAACGTCGGCCTGACCGGGGAAATCCCTCGCGAGCACCCTTTCGAGGACACGGGAGGACCCTTTTATCTCGATCCCGAGGGGCGGTTCGCGGACTCGATCGATGACGATCTTGCCCTCTGGATCCGGACGGACGGGGGACTGGTCGTCTGTGTCGGCTGTTGCCACGCCGGGCTCTTGAACACGCTGCATTACATACAGCGGCTGAACGGCGGGATGAGAATCCGGGCCGTCATCGGCGGCTTTCATCTGCTTAACGCCGGCCGCGAACGTCTCGATTGGACCGTGTCTGCGCTCCTGTCGCTGGATCCGGACCGGGTGATCCCCTGCCACTGCACCGGCGAACACGCATCCGCCGTTCTGCTCGATGCCCTTGGGCGCAAGGGCATTCAGGGCTTGGCAGGATTGAGATGCCGGTTCCAGGCCTGAAGAAATGCCTGTCTCCCTGACGCATCCCCATTAGGGGATGCGTCAGGGAGACACAAACGGATACGTCCCTTTGACTCGATTCTGTATCCAAAGAGTTTTTCATTCACCGGTTACCATCCCCTTCAACCCTGCACAAATGTGCGGAAGAAACAGTTGTATGAGCTTTCCGCATGTGAAACGGGCTGTCGGCTTCCGCCGCAGGCCGGAAGAAAAAAGAGGCGGCGCACACCCCATCCGCATACGAAAGGGGGGAAAACAGATGCAACTCTACATCATTCTCATGACTCTCACGGACCAGGGGATTCGCACCGTGAAGGATTCGACCCAGTTGATTGACGAGGCAAAGAAAGCCTTTGAAAAGAAAGGAGGTGTGGTGAAGGGCATTTATATGACCATGGGGGAATGGGATTACCTGGCCGTTTGTGAGGCGCCGAGCGATGAAGTCGCGATCGATTTCATCCTGGGGCTCGGTGCCACGGGCAATGTCAGGACCCATACAATCAAGGCGTTCCTGCCGGAAGTGGTCACCGAGTTCAAGTTCAGCTTCTGAAAACTCGCGTCTGCGCCAGAAACGAAGGTTTTCGGGAATGCCGAAGATGAAGTCCTGCCGGGGACCTGTGCGCCGCCCCCGACAGCTTCGGGCAAAGTCCAGGCGGATCGGATTCACCGGGCCCCGGCGCGGATTTGGAAGATCCGGGGAACCCCGGCAGTAAATCAGGGAGTGCGGATACAAGGAAACAGGGGCAGGGGGCCGATGCACGAAAGAATGAATCGTTGTCTTTCCTTCTCATGACATCTGCCACGGGAGGATTCGCTCATGCCATCTCATGGGAAAACCCTGTTTCCCTTTGGGTATGTTTGGAGTCTTTCGATTCCGGGCGTCGGTACGCGCGGGCAGCCGATTGGTATTGCGGTTTTTTTTGATCATGCAGTATGTTATTTTTAGCATGAGCCTGTATCGTGTCACCATTCAATAAATGCGAAGAAGGAGGAGTCATGGAGGAGGGTGTCCGCTGGGTGAAGACCCACTGCTCGAGGATGGACCACGGCGGCTGTGCGCTGCTCGTGGGCGTGAAGAATAACCGGATCGTCCAGGTCAAGGGGGACCCGGAGGGCTTTTTGAGCCGGGGATACATCTGCCCCAAGGGGGTGGCCTCGCCGGACCGGCTGACCCACCCGGACCGGCTGAGGTATCCTTTGAAACGAAAGGGAGACCGAGGAGAGGGAAGGTGGGAGCGCATCTCCTGGGATGAGGCCCTGGAGACGGTTGCCGGTGGCCTCCGGAAGATCCGGGATGAGCATGGTCCCAAGGCAGTCGCATTCGGAGTCGGTATGCCCAAGGGACTGGAGCACTTCGTCCTGATCCGCCTCGCCAACCTCTTCGGATCCCCCAACGTCATCGCTTCCCAGGATGTCTGCCACGCCCCCCGGGAGATCACAGGGCTCCACACCTGCGGCTTCTATCCCGTGGCTGATTTTCATCACAAAAGCGCCCTGGCGGTCCTCTGGGGCAGCAACATCACGTCCACGAACGAGGAGGGGGAGATCTGCAAACTGCTTCTGGATCAGGTCAAGGAGGGTACGGAGCTGATCGTCATCGACCCTCGCCGCATCGATCTGGCGAAGAAGGCAAAGTTCTGGCTCCCGATCCGGCCCGGGACGGACCCGGCCCTGGCCCTGGGGTTCCTGAACGTCATCATTGGAGAGTGCCTCTACGACAAGGCATTCGTGGAGCAGTGGACAGAGGGATTCGCCGATCTGGCCGAGCACGTGAAAAAATACACCCCCGAGGCAGTCTCCGCCATAACCCGCGTCGAGGCGGGACTCATCCGCGAGGCCGCCCGGTCCTACGCCGCCGCCAAGCCGGCGGTGCTCCAGTGGGGGAACCCGCTGGAGCACACGGTCCACACCTTCGACGCCACCCGGGCTCTCATCTGCCTCATGGCCGTCACGGGAAACCTGGATGTCCCCGGCGGCAACGTGGAGGCCCATGACCCCCGGATCATGGGCCTCGGCCCCTTCGTTCGGGCGGACCTCATCCCGGACAAGCGCAAGGAAATGATCAGCGCCCACCACCGGGTGATCCCGCGGCTCATGACCATCGCCCCCGCCTACTTCCGGAAGGCCGTCCTGGAGGGAGTTCCCTACCCTGTGAAGGGATTCTACGGCATGTGCTCCAACCCCATGCTGTCCTACGCCGACAGCCGCCTCACCCATGAGGCCTTCCGAAAGCTTGATTTCGTCGCCGTGGCGGATGTCTTCATGACGCCCACGGCGGCCATGGCGGACGTGGTCCTGCCGGCGGCCACCACCTTCGAGATCAACGACATCGGGCACTACGGAATCGGCCATGGCTATATCCTGGCGCGGCCGAAGATCGTGGAGCCGCCGGATGAGTGCTGGCCCGACATGAAAATCATGAACGAGTTGGGCAGGCGGGTAAGCGATCCCTCGCTCTGGCATGACGACTTCGAGCAGTTTCTGGAGGACGTGGTGAAGCCCGCCGGACTGACCTATGCCCAGTTTGTGGAGAAGGGCTGCCTGAAGGGTGCGGACCGCTTCGGCTCCTGGAAGGAAAAGGGCTTCAGGACCCCCACGGGGAAGGTGGAGCTGAAGTTGAGCGTGGCGGAGAAATTCCGCCTGTCGGCCCTGCCGGAGTGGAAGGGCCTGCCGGAAGAGGACGATTCCGATTATCCCCTGGTCCTGACAAGCGCCAAGAGCGGGAATTACCTTCACTCCTCCTACCGGTGGGTGGAAAAGATACGGAAGAGGGAGCCCCGGCCCCTCGTGGAGATCCACCCGGAGACGGCGGCCCTCTATGGCCTGGCCGACGGCGATCCGGTGGTCATCGAGACGAAGTACGGGCGGGTGGAACAGTCGGCCCGCCTGACGGACGCCCTGATGCCGGGGGTGGTCTGTGCCGCCCACGGCTGGTGGTTCCCCGAGGCGGACCCGGCTGCCCAGTACGACTGGAAGTCGGCCAATTTCAACATGCTCACTTCCGTTGTGAAGCTGGGGAAGGAATACGGCACGCCGAACCTCAAGAGCCTGCCCTGCCGGATCAGCCGGAAGGAGTGACAGGAGCTTCAAAAGATTGACTGCAACGTTCCCATTTAAAAAAAGGGGTCGGATTTATTTGCGGAAACAAATCCGACCCCTGTCCCTGCCCGGGACCCGTTTGCCCAGATCACCCTGTCGATATCACCCAGGGCGCGGTTCAGGTCGAACCCGAACCGGGCCACGCTTCCCCGCCCACCCCGGGGACATGTCGTTTATCTTCAGGGCGTTTTCCGGGCAGTTCCGGACGCAACCCAGACAGGCAATGCACTTCCCCCGGTCCGCCTCGCCGACTTCGACATTCATGGCTCCCGAGGGGCACCCTTCCTCGCAGACCATGCACATGCTGCAATCGTTTCCGCCTCGTCCGGGCAGCTGCGTCAGGACCTTGAACCGGAAGGCCTCGATGGCGTCCAGGGTCTCTTCCGTGTGGTCGGTCCTTTCATATGCTCCCGTGACAGCCGGGTCCTCGCCGGTAAGCCGTTTGTAGGTTCTTTCGGCGTATGCTCTGGCGACCTCGCAATCCGTGTCGTGAGGCCGCCCTGCCATGGCTCTCCAGCCGCCGATATTGGAGGTTGGGACGCCGGAAACTCCGCGGACGATACGACAAGCCCTGTTCCTCTGCATCCCTCGTTGCTGAAAGTCAGGCCACGAAGACCACCGCTGCCAGGACGGTCGTGTACTCCGGTCCGCTTCTCCTGCTGCTCAGCCGGGAAGGACATGACGTCCCTGCGGCTTCATCTGTCGCCCGGCGGCCCGGCGGAGCAATCCGCCGGGCCGCATCTCGTGGCTTTCTTCCTTGAGAGAGACGTCCTTCCGTCACGCCGCGAAGGTGAGCTTCGTTCCCGACATGTTCAGGATGAAGGCATCCTTCATCTCCTTTTCCATCTCCATGATGGCCTTCCGGCCCGTGCAGTGGGTGGGGATGACGTAGGCGGGGTTGATCTTCTTCAGCTCTTCCGTGGTCCGGCCGATGATGGATTCGAAGAGGGGGCCGCTCAGGTGGAATCCCCCCATGACGACATGGACCTGCTCCACGCCCGTCACCTCCCGGGCATAGAGGGCCGTGTTGACGATCCCCGAATGGGCGCAGCCGGAGAGGATCACCAGACCTTTGCCCTTCAGGTTCATGACGACGGAAGTGTCGTCCTCGATGGCGTCCCACTTCTCCTCGCCCCCCTCCTGGCAGAAGGCGATGGGGAACCCCTTCTCGAAATCCGTCCGCCGGGGGACCTCCCCGAGGAACAGCACGTCCCCGTCCAACAGGGGCCGCGGTTCCTTCGACTCCACGACCTTCAGCCCCGCCTTCTCGACGGTTTCACGGTCGAATTTCGGGAAGTGAATCTTGAATTCCGGTGCGATCTTCAGGTAGCGGGGCTTCTTGAAGACAGACGGGTGGACCGTCAGTTCGAGTCCCTTCTTCCCGATCATGGCCATCATGTCGATGAACCCCCCCGTGTGGTCCGAGTGCCCGTGGGAGAGGGCGATGGCCTCCACCTGGGACAGGTCGACCCCCAGGACGCGGGCGTTGTGGGCCGCGCCGATTTCGGAGAAGCCGAAGTCGAACAGGAGCGTCCGGGTCCGGTCTCCCGTCGTGGTCTTTACCACGGCGGAGAAACCATGCTCCGCCAGGATGGAGCTCTTGAACTCCATGTCCTTGAGGGCCGTGGCGCGGTTCACCACTGCGCTGTTGTCCATGGCGGTGATTTCAATGTAGTTGTCCTGGAGGGTGAGGATTTCCACCCGGTCCACTTCGTTGATGGGGACGGACTGCATCAGGTACATCTCCTTTCTGCTTCTTATTGGATTCGCAGGGATGGATGGAATTCCTCCATCCCGTTGCCCTCATGAAATCGTTTCTGCAGCTCCGGTGACGGGTCGGCCCGGAGAAACCGCCTCCGCGTCTCCGGCCGGCCGGTCCGGATGATCGGGTGCCGGTTCCGTTCGTGGCAAAGGACCGGATGGCGTTCTCCCCGGACCGGCCGGACCGGGGAGAACCGGTGCCGATCGTTTCGGGAGGCCTCAGTCGAAGGCCATCTTCGTTTTCCAGACTTCCCAGACCCTTCCGACCAGGTCTGGCCCCGGCTTCAGGGTCATCTTGCCGGGTTTCCAGCCCGAGGGCGTTGCCTCGGTCCCCTTCGATTTCCGGACGACCTGGAACGCCTGGATCTGGCGGATGGACTCGAGGACGTTCCGGCCCACCGGCGGCGTCAGGACCTCGAAGCCCTGAATGATCCCGTCGGGGTCGATGATGAACCGGCCCCGGGCCTCCACCCCCGCGTCCTCCAGATAGACGCCGTATACGCTCCCCACCTTGCCGCCGCCGTCGGAGAGCATGGGGAAGGGGACGCCGCCCTTGACCATCTTGGAGAGCTCATGGTCATTCCACATCTTGTGGACGAAGACGCTGTCGACGCTCATGGACAGGATCTCCACGCCCAGCTTTTTGAATTCGGGGTATTTCTCGGCGACCGCCGAGATCTCCGTGGCTCATACGAACGTGAAATCACCCGGGTAGAAGCAGAGGACGACCCACTTTCCGAGGTACTCCGACAGTTTCACCTCGATGAACTTGCCCTTTTGATACGCCGGCGCCGTAAAATCCGGGGCCTTTTTGCCGACCGTCACCATCTGCCTCACCTCCTTCTGCTGCGGTTGCGCGGTTTCTCCTCCGGTTGCCTCGATCACGGCCTCGCCCACGGGGCCCCCCGTGGGCCGGGCACAGCCCACTTTCATCTCTTTCGCCATGGGAACCTCCTTTCCGGAATCATGCGGTTTATATCCACATCCCTCTTCGGGGATTCACTGTAAAGGGTGACCGGCCGCAGCAAGGCCCGTCTCAGGCGGGCTTGTCCTCCGGCAGGGTTTCGCCCAGGGCGAGCCGGCACAGGTCGCTGATCATGTAGTTGGCGAGGCCCGCGCCCTTGGCCTTTTTGCTCAGGGTCCTGTAGCACATGGGACATAGATACAGCATGGCCTCGGCGCCGTGCTCCTTCGCGTCGGCGATGTTCTTCTCCCGGAAGGGCTCGAAGTTCTTCCCCCGGGGAAAGAGCTTCAGGTTCGGCCCCGCCAGCTCGACGCCGCAGCAGATGGCGTTGACACCGTCGTACTCCCGTTTGACCCGCTCCACGCCGATCAGGTCGAGAATCTCGTCCAGGAAGGGGTCCTTCTCCGGGGTGTACCGGGAGGCGCAGGGCCGCTGGTAGGCGATCTTCATGTTCAGGGGCCTGATGTCGGACTTGTGCTCATTCAGGTAGTCCCGCAGGTACTCGAAGATGGACACGGGGCGGAAGGGAAGGGTGACGCCGAACTCGGGTGCCATGCCTTTCAGGACGGCATAGCAGTCGTCATGGACGAAGACGATCTCCTTCGCTCCCGACAGGGCCAGGTTGTCGACGAGGCCCTGGAGGCGGTCCCGCATGATCGACTCGTCCCCCATGTGGGCGAAGAGGACGTTGCAGAAGTAATGGCGACCCTTCAGGAGCGGAAGACCCTCGAACAGCCTTCCGTGGAGGGCCCAGGGCATGCTGCCCTCCATGACGCACAGGGACATGACCCGTTCGGCCGGAGCGACGGCCTTGGGAGTTCCTTCCGCCTTGAAGCGGTCGGCCATCTGGGCCTTGAGGGCGGGGTCGGTAAAGTTCCCCGCCTCCTCCATTTTCTGCAGGATCAGGTCGAAGGGGCGTGCGTCTCTCGGACAGTACTCGTTGCAGGCGATGCAGGTGACGCAGTCGTAGAGCCAGTCGGCCTGCCCCTCTTCCACGAACTTGCGGAACGCCGCCGCCCCCGTCTCTTTGTCGAAGGGCAGGTAATGACACCGTGCCAGGCAGTCTCCGCAGAAATCGCATCGGTCTTCGTGAAACATGATTCCCTCCTCTCGGTTTATTTCATGACATTTCAGTGTGTTGCTGTCAATGGGACTCCCGTTCATCCGGTGCTGCAAACCGCCGGTCCGACCGCACGTCGGCCGCTCCCTCCGCCCGGGACGCCAGCCATCCCGTCCGCTCCGCAGGCCGGACGTCGAAGGCCGGTACGTAAGGCTTGACGTCCAACAGCGGCGTTCCGTCGATCACGTCCACATCTTCGATGTGCAGAACATTACCCTCCACCCGGACCAGCCGGACGACCGACAGGCCGATGGCGTTGGGTCGCCGGGGGGCCCGTGTCGCGAAGACGCCGCGGAGCCGGTCATCCAGGAAGGGCTTTACGTGGAGGGCGTATCCTTCGGAGAGATGAAAGGCATAGAGCAGGTGAATGTGCGAGAAGCCTTCGAGGTCCTTCAGCCCGTCCCGGTAGGCGGATTCGATGATCGCCCGTCCCGGGACACCCTTTGCGCCGGTCGGCTGGATGGGCATGTCGGCAGGGTTGGAAAAGGGCGAATGAATGATGCCGATGGGCCGGAACAGGAAATGGTCTGACATGGGTCAGGCATCCTTTCGGGCAACGTAAAACTGCCGCAGATGGTACTCGTTATAATCCAGGAACAGGCAGCCGGGGAAGCATTTTCGGAGCACCGCAAGCCCTATGCGGGACAGGTCGTCCGCCGTCAGGTGGCAGGACGTATAACCGGTGATGATCACGTGTCCCGATCTGCGAAGCCTCGTCATGGATTTGCGTAGAATCCTTTCCGCCTTTTCCCGGGACAGGATCTGGCGATTGAGCAGACCGCAAAAAATCATGATGTCGTACATCAGGTCCCCGGGCAATCCGGTGACGTCTTCGCCGTCGCCGAAGTGGATGTTTGCGAGACGCCTGCGCTGCGCTTCCCCGACATTGTCCGGATTGGCGTCGATGCCGTGGCAGTCGAGAGCCGCCGGCCGGCCGCAGTCGGGGACCCGGAAGAGGTTTCCGCATCCGCACAGCCTCCAGTCCGCCGGACCGGCCTGATTGCCGCCGAGAAGCGCCTCGATCAGGTCTCCGCAGCCGCACCCGACATCGAGCAGCTTCTCCACGGATTTCAGGGACGAGCGTTCCGACCCCGACAGGTAAGCGGCGCAGAGACTTCCTGTCCGCGCCGGCATGGTGTCGCAGATCTCTTGCACGGCCTCGACGACGGCCGGGTGGATCTGGTTTCGATAAACCGGATATTCCGGGGCCTCGTCGAAGCGGTTCCAGTCCATCAGGCGGGCGGTGTTCCTTTCCGGAACGATCAGCTCCACGTCGTTCGGGCCCTGGCCGGATAGGAAAGAGACCAGGCGGGTCTCCTCGGACGCTTTGACCGGATGTGCCGAGATGGAAGGCCAGAATCCTTTCGGCTCGACGGGATCCTGCGGATCGACGAGGGCCGCAAGGGGTCGATAGATGCCCGCCGGATTCTCTTCCACCCACAGTTGTCCCTGCAAAAAGACGAGATCCCGAAACCGGATCAGGTTGCACCATATGGCGGGGATGTCTTCCCGCGGGCGTTCCCGGATGGACCGGACCGTTCCGGAAAAATCCTCTTTCGTCATCATGGGTGAGGTGGCTGCCGGTCGGGTTTCCCGGCTTTCGCCAGGTTCCTGAGGGCCCTTCGAAGGGTCCTCACGGCCAGGAGGGCGCAGTGGCGCGAATCGTCGGGCAGACCTCCGAGATGTGCCAGGACGGCCTCCGGATCGATCCTCACGCATTCCCGGATCGTTTTGCCTGTCGCCATGACGGTGACGGCCGATGCAGAGGCCAGGGCCGGCGTACAGCCGTCCGTACGGAAGGAAGCGCCGGTGACCCGTCCGTCGGCCGCGAGCAGAAACATCTCCACGGTGTCTCCGCAGGGCCCCGTATATTTTGCATACCCGTCGGGGTTGTCCAGGGAGCCGTAGTTTCGGGGGTTTGTTCCGTAATCGAGGACCCGATCGGAAAAGTCCGTCCCGTGGCCTACATGCCCGGCGATCGGGAAGATTGGCCCCCGGTCTCGCATGGATGGAATCATCGTTTCGAAGCGGTGGCCCTCCTCAATGGTCGCAGGTGTTGATTCCCATTTCCAGGTTTCCCGCCAGCCAGGCCTCTGCGAGCCGTTCCGGTTCATCCGCCGGAGCGCCCACGATGACCTGGATCCCCCGGGCCGCGAACAGGTTCTGAGCCCGGGTCCCCATCCCGCCCGCGATGATCAGGTCGGCGCCCTGCTCTTGCAGCCAGGCAGGGAGGACGCCCGGTTCGTGGGGCGGCGCCTGGAGGTCCGTGCGGCGGAGAACGACTCGGCGGTCCCGGTCGGCCTCCAGAAGGACAAAGGTGTCGCAATGGCCGAAGTGGGCGCAGAGCCTGCCTCCGCTGACGGGGATGGCGATGGTTACGTTTGTTTTCATGGAAACTCCTTTCCGTACCGCTCCTTCAGTGGAGCCTCGTTTTTTCTTTCAGGTCGAGAAGCATCCCGACGATCGGCTGGAACGCCGCCGCCGCTTCGGTGCCGCTGTGATGGTACACGAAGGGCGTGCCGTTGTCGGATGCCTCGACGATCTGCGGATCAATGGGGATGCGGCCGAGGAAAGGGACGCCCATGGATTGCGCCATGCTCTCCCCACCCCCCCGCTTGAAGATGTCGATGACGGTCTTGCAGTTCGGGCAGACAAACCCGCTCATGTTCTCGATCACACCCAGGACGGGCAACTTCACCTTCCGGCAGAAATCGATGGACTTGCGCACGTCCGACAGGGAGAGGTCCTGGGGGGTCGTGACGATGAGAGCGCCGTTGCTGTCCGGAATGAGCTGCGCCACCGAGAGGGGTTCGTCCCCGGTGCCGGGAGGGAAATCGATGATCAGGTAATCCAGGTCGCCCCAGTCAACGTCGGCCAGGAGCTGCTTGATGACACCCATTTTCAGCGGGCCGCGCCAGATGACAGCCGAGTCCTTTTCGGGCAGAAGGAAGCCGAGGGAGATGACCTTGAGGCTTTCCCCGTAGACGGCCGGTGACAGCTTGGCGCCCTGCGAGACCGGCGGCGGCCCTTCGAGATTAAGAAGCTTGGGAATGCTGGGTCCGTGAAAATCCACGTCCAGAAGTCCCACCATCTTCCCCTCCATGGCCAGGGCCACGGCGATGTTGGCGGCTACGGTGCTCTTCCCGACGCCGCCCTTCCCCGAAAGGACCATGACCTTGTGGCGGATCCGCCTCATCTGCTCCCGCAGCCGTTCGTCACTGTTATCGGCTTCCCTCTTTTCAGGGATCCTCTTTTCGCCTGCCCCGCAATCTTCCATCTCGCCATATCCTCCTTCAGGTTTGAATCGTTTTCTGAATCCCGCGGCGGTCGTTTTCCGCCCGGATCGTCCTGTTCCCTTGCTCCCTCTGTCTGCCCGTTTTGTCAACCAAGATTCCGGTTCTGCATGCTTGCGGTCCTGTCCGGCGGGGCCTCCCCCGCCATCCATAGCGCGGGGGAGGTCGGAGGAGGAAGGATGCAACGAGAGCGAAACAGGTGTGAAAAGGCGACAATCATGAATCCGGTGCCTCCGCTCGACCGCGTCGGCGTCGGCATCGCGCTCCGCTTTTGCTGAATGCGGATCGGCATCCGGGTAGAAGATAACGCTCCCCGTCCAGTGTTTCCTCGCGAAAAGCGTTGACCACCTCTTCCACGGGACCCCGGACAAAGGGGATCAGCCGGATGCCCGCCGCCTCGACCCGGTGCGCAAGGGGTCTCGAAAGGGCGCCGCAGATCAGGACGTCAATCCCGAGGGATTTTAGATGAGCCGCCCGCTCAAGAGGAGAAGAGCCTTTCGGGAATTCCATCCGCTGAACCCGGTCCCCCCCGGGCAGGTTTTCGATCACGACCATTTCGTCGGCCGCCTCGAAGACGGTTGCGACATGGCCGTTCCAGAACGGTACGGCGATCTTCATGGCACTTTCCTCGCATGCATCTCTTCAGAAAGCGTGCCAGATTGCGGTATGAGGTAATAACATAATGGAATGATGAGGTTTTAAGAGACGGCGCAGGAGGATGCAAGGCAAGGGGTTGTCCAAATAGACGCACTTATGCGCCTGTCAGGTGCCCGCTGAGATGCATAAATGCAACCAGGCTGGACTCTCGGCCGGGCGTATCCGGCCGGCCATCCTGCCATAAAGGGCCGTCCCTTTACTTCTCGACCGGTGCGGAGGGGTCTGCAGTCCACTCCTGAGTGGAGCCGTCGTAGATGCGGACGCTGTGATAACCAAGGAGCTCTCTCAGGATGAAGGCCCAGGTGGGACAGCACTGGCCCACGTCGCAGTAGGTAACGACCTCCCGGGAGAGATCCTTGCCGATGGCCGCCTCCGCAATGGCGGCGAGCATCGCCGGACTCTTGAAGGTGCCATCCTCGGTAAAAGCGCAGGAAGTGGGCATGTTTACGGCTCCCGGGATGTGGCCGGCCCGGGTAATGCAATCGAGTTTCTTCTTGCCGGAGAAAATCTCGGGTTCCCGGACGTCCAGGAGGAGGACCTTTCCCATTCGGGCCTTCACGTAGTCCTTGTCGGCAATGAAATCCCGCTTGAGCTTCGCCGTGAAGGGTTTCGCCGCGGGCTTTCGGAGTAAGGTGGAGAGCCGTTTCTTCCCCCGGAGCCATGCATCGATACCCCCGTCAAGGAGAGCCACGTTCGGAATCCCGGCGTACTGAAGGGTACAGGCCACCCGGGCGCTCTGGTAGCTTTCCCGGGGCGTGGCGACGCTGCCCGCGACGACCACGAGGGAATCCGTGCCGATTCCGGCCTCGCCGACCATCTCCTGAAGGTCGTCCACTTCCGGGATCTCGGAGTAAAGTTCCCCCTTCCGGAAGGCCCAGGCACGGTAGAACGAGCTGACGGCGTTCGGGATGTGGCCTTCCATGTACTGCTCGACCTTTCGCACGTCGATCACGATCAGCCGGGGGTTGTCCAGGTTGGCGTCAAGCCAGTCGACCGAGACGATCGGCGCAATCTCCCTTGCCCCCGCCGGAACGGAAAGGACAAGAAAAAGCAGGACCGGCAGCAGGTTTTTCAGAAGAAATGAATGCTTCATGTTCTTCCTCCTTTCCCGGGCAATATACCCCAAAAATGGACATACACAAGGTGTGCCATTATCGCCGGCACATACGCATGATTGTTATGTCGAAAGAATCAGAGGGTTTATCGGCTGAAAACGCTGATCCGTCGGAATAGGGGACGCGTTCCGGAGTCGCGTTTATGCATCCGTGCCGTCCGATTCCCTGCGATCCGGGATCTGTATCCCGAGTGCCCGGATCTTCCGGAAAAGGGTGCTTTTATGAATGCCGAGCTGCCTGGCCGTCTTCACGCGGCTCCATCCGTTCCGGCGGAGAACGTTCGTAAGGAACACGGCCTCCATTTGCTTGATGGACAGGTTCTCCGCGGGGAGTCCGGTCAATTCCTCCGTCTCCCGCGCCCAGAGAAACTCGGGCAGATGCTGAGGCAGGATCGGGCCCGATTTGCAGAGGATGAAAGACCGCTCGATGACGTTTTCCAGTTCCCGGATATTCCCCGGGAATCCGTGGGACATCAGGCAGGCCGTTGCCTCGTCGGACATGCCCGGGATGTCTTTGTTCTGCACGGCATTCATCTGGCGGATGAAATGGTCGGCCAGGAGGGGAAGGTCTTCCATGCGCTCCCGCAGGGGCGGCAGGACCAGGCGGATGACGTTGATCCGGTAATAGAGGTCCTCCCGGAATTTCCCCTCGCGGACCAGATCTTCGAGCCTCCGGTTGGTGGCGGCGATGATCCGGGCGTCCGCCGGGACAGGGTCCACGGAACCAAGGGGTTCATACACTTTTTCCTGGAGCACCCGGAGCAGCCGGACCTGCATCGCCGGGGAGATGTCTCCGACTTCGTCCAGAAAGAGGGTCCCCTTCTCCGCCCGCCGGAATCGTCCGGGCTTGTCCCGCTTCGCATCCGTGAACGCCCCCGCCTTGTACCCGAAGAGCTCCGATTCCAGGAGCGTGTCCGGAAGGGCGCCGCAGTTGACCGCGATAAAGGGTCCGTTTTTCCGGGAACTCAGGTTATGAATGGCCCGGGCGAAGATCTCCTTTCCCGTGCCGCTCTCTCCCTCCAGGAGGACGGTGCTGCCGCTCATGGCCACATCCGGGAGAATGTCGAACAGCTGGTGCATTCGGGGATTCTTCGACAGGATGTCTTCGAAGGAGTATCCCCCCCGGATCTTCTTCCGCAGGTTTTCCTCCACGCTGATGTCGCGGAACGTCTCGACGGCGCCGATGGCGTTTCCGCCCTCGTCTTTCAGGATGGCCGTCGAGATGCTGATGGGGATCCGGCGCCCCGAGGCCGTGATGATGCGGACGGTACGGTTGACGATGGGCCGGCCCGTTTCCTGCGTCTGCCGCAGCAGGCAGGTTTTTTCACAGATGTCCGCCTTCAGGACCTCCTTGCAGGGCTGGCCGACGGCGTCCCTGCGCAAGACCCCGGTGATCTGCTCGGCCGCCCGGTTGAAGCTGGTGATCCGCAAGTCCCGATCCACCGTGAACACGCCGTCGGCGATGGAGTCGAGGATGATGTTTTCGGTCCGGGCCGTTGAGAAGGTCGGTTTCATGTGCCTGCCATTGACGGTGAGATGGCTTCATCATAAGGAATCTCCCGGCGGTTTTCAACCGGTGTTGAGCACTTTACGAAGAGAGGCACCGATTTGGGTGGAGAGAGTCCGGGTTGTGTCCGCGGAGGAAAAAGGGTACCGGGGAAGGAATCCGTCCGGAACGGCAGTCGAACCGCCGTCCCGGACGGAACAAAGTCATTTTGCCTGCCCGGGGATCTTCATCTGGAATTTCGTGTGACAGTCGAGGCAGTACACTTTGGACGGACCGTGGGCCTTGTGGCAGACGGTGCACGCGATTTCCCCCAGGTGGGACTTGTGGGGGTTCCTGTCCGCAAAGTCCTTGGGCTCCGTCTTCTTTGCCAGTTTCTCCAGCGGACCGTGACAGGTCAGGCAGCGGGCGTTTTCGACCGTGTCATCCGGCTTGGGCAGCGCCTTGCCGTGACAGCTCGCACAGGCCACGCCCTTGTTGGCATGGAGCTTGGCCGTGAATTCCTCCTTGGCGAGCGTGCCGTAAATCTCCTTGAGCAGGTCCATGTCTTCCTTGGACGGAGCGCCCCAGCTCTCCTTCATGCCGGCCAGACCGAAGCTCTTGCCGGGCGTCCAGGTGTGGCAGGTCAGGCAGTCGAGGCTGCCCTTCGGAGGAATGTGACCGGCGTGGATCCTGACGGAGAATGGATTCTTCTTCGCCTCGCCGCCCATGTCGGGGGCGTGGCACTGGAGGCAGGCGGCCAGGTTGTTCCCCGTCACGGGGGGATGGGTCTTGGAGACGACCGCCTTCAGGTCGGCGTGGCAGGAACTGCACGAGACCCCCGCCTTCTGTGCCGCTCCGTCCGCCCTGTCTCCGGGAAGCGTGAAGAAAACCGCCAGGAGCGCCGGCAACAGGAACAAAAGGAAATATCTCTTCTTCATGGGTGACCTTCCTTGGAAAAGGGGAGCCCGCGAGGAACTCCTTCGCGGACTCCCCGGCAAGGGGGACGGTGCTTACGCCCTTTCCTTGGCGGCATTGGTGCCCGCCACGCGGCCGAAGGACACGGCATCGGGAATGGCATTGCTGCCCAGGCGGTTCGACCCGTGGACGCCGCCGGCGACTTCGCCGGCCGCATAGAGCTTCGGGATCACGGCGCCGAAGACGTCGATGACCTGGGCGTTCGGGTTGATCCGGATGCCCCCCATGCAGTGATGCACCGCCGGCCACTGGGAGACGGAGTAGAAGGGGCCCTCGACCAGGGGGATCATGACCTTCGTGATGGGCTTGTTGAAGTCGGGATCCTTGCCCTGCTCGATATAACGGTTGTGGTCCTCGATGGTCTTCACCAGGGCGTCCGCCGGAATGCCGAGCTTGCCGGCCATCTCGGCGATTGAATCGGCCTTGATGAACCGGCCTTTCTTCAGGCCCGCTTCCACTTCCTCGTAGGAGCCGCCCATCTTGAGGATCATGGCGTGGTTGAAGATGCTCCAGGTGGGCTTCATGTTTGCTCCCAGGTTGATCTGGGCGAAGGCGCAGACGTCCCGGCGCTCCAGCTCGTTGACGAAGCGCTTTCCCAGCTTGTTCACATAGACGATGCCGTACCCCGGGCCGTTGAAGGGATACACGGCCGGTGTGTCGAGGATGCTCGTCTCCGGCTCGGCGAAGGGATAGAGCTGAATGAAGTTCATCTGCAGGGTGTCGGCGCCGATGGACTGGGCGAAACGAATCATCTCGCCAGTCGCCCCCGGGTGGTTCGTACAGCCGAAGGCGGGCACCAGCCGCGGATTGTGGGCCATCCGCATCTTGATGTCCCGGCTGAATCCGCCGGAGGCGAGGATGAGGGCCTTGGCGGCCTTGATGTTGAGGGTCCGCCGGCCCCGTTTCACCTCCACGCCGAGGACCGGGCTCTTCGGGTCGGCATCTTTCCGCCAGATCCAGGTGACTTCGGAGTTCAGAACGGTCTTGGCGCCTCGCTTCTCGGCGATCTTCCGAAGCGCCTCGGTGTACTCGCGCCCCACACCGGCCACGGCCGAATGGGTCCGATAGGCCGTGTGGCCGCCGGCACGGGTGACCGTCGGGCGGATCTTGGCGCCGCCTTCGTCGATCATCCAGTTGAGGGCGCCCGCGGCGCCGTTGGCCATGACCTCCACCAGTTCAGGAATGCTGTAGTAGTCGCCGCCCTTCAACGTGTCGTTGATGTGCTGCTTCGGGCTGTCGTCCCCGAGGTTCAGTTTCTGGCGATAATGGAACTCGCTGTCCCAGGCGGCATACACGCCGCCGTTGATGATGGAATTTCCACCGTACGTGGGCATCTTCTCCAGGACGACGACCTTCGCGCCCTTTCCCGCCGCCTCGGCTGCCGCTGCCAGTCCCGCGAACCCGGAACCGATAATGACTACGTCCCATGTCTCGTCCCACTTGGTCGGGAGTTTCTTGATCATGGCTTCCGCCGTCCCGGGGACCCCCATGTTGAGGGCGAGGCCGCTGGCCGCCGCCGCTCCCATCGCTACGGCGCCTTTGAGAACCGAACGCCTGCTCACGCCCTTTGTCGCTGCCGCTTCCGTGTCTTCACGCTTCATCATTCAATACCTCCTTGAAAAGACGTTGATTTGGGTCCGCAAACCCTATGGAGCCGATCTTGCGCCCGGTTTCTCGCCCCCGATTCCCACGATGAATCGGCGCGGAGCCGCGCCGTGACGGCCCGATCCAATGCCGGCCTGCTTTTTTCCTGTATTCGTTCCGATATGCCTCCTTTCATTGGATGGCTGACAAAGATCTTCTATTTTAAAAAGGGCTGCGGGATTCCCAGCAGGATTTCCCTTGCCCGCTTCAGTTGTTCGTCGATCCATGGCAGGACGTCCCCGGCGAAGGCCCGGGTCTCCCGGTCCTGTCCATGGTCGGACTCTTTGCGGTAGAGGCGTCCGCTCCTTTCCTGCTCGTCGATCATGAGGCTGATGTACTGGCGGTCAAAGCCGGCCCCGCGCTCCCGTGCGAGGTACTCCAGCGTCTGGCTCTGCAGCGGATCCAGCATGATCTCGATGGAGATCCCTTTCCCCTGTGCCAGGGAGATGAGGTTGCCTTGAATCCTTTGATTCTCCCGGATCATGTCTTCCCCGTACCGCCGGATGTTTCCTCCGGCGGCCTGCTTCAGGGCAAGCGCCCCCAGGGAGATTTGCCAGAGGCTGTCCTTCGCCGCCTGCCTGATAAATGAGCGGTCCGGTTCGGGAAGAGATCGGTCCGAATCCCCGGCGACAGCCATGCCGAACGTCGCGAGAACCGGCAAAAGGCCGTAAAGCAGCCATCTCCATCTCCTGGCGATGTTCATCCTTCTTCCTTTCCGAATGTCCGTTCCCCGTCGGGAAATGCCATTCCTTTGTCAGTACGGGTCCGAATGCGCCCGGTGTGTTTTCCAGTTTTCCGAGTACAGGGAAGCCAGCTCCGGGGATTCGATGATCAGGAGGTTTTCTCCGTTCATCTCATCCGAGACGGTCGTGAAGTTGAGGGATCCCGTGATGACCGTGCGGCCGTCGATGACGATCACCCGGTCGTTGGCGGCGGCGTGTTTCCCGTCCAGGAAAACCGTAACGCCGGCATTGGCCAGTTGTACGGCCGGCGTCATCCCTTCCTGCCGCTCCGACTTGTCGAGGATGACGGAGACCTTCACGCCCCGCTCCCGGGCGTCCAGGAGTGACCGGGTAATGGGAGGGCTCAGGAGGCTGTGGGCCTGGACCAGGATCTGCGAACGGGCCCCGGCCAGGGCCTGCACGATCCCGGCGACCGCGCCTCCCCGGGGACTGAAAAAAACCCGGATCGGCGTGTCCTTCCCGAGGATCAGCTCCGCGGCGGTGGCTGCGTGGGGTCCGATGACAAATAAAAAGGCAAGGAACAGAAAAAACTTCGGCGGGTGTGGGCGGCAACGGGCAAGGTCTGGACGGCCGTTCGAGCGGAACATGACTCATCCCCGAAACGAAACGGCATCACGCCGCTTCGGTAGGTTTATAATGGGTGATGGACGATAAAAACCCGAGGGACGCTTCGAAAGAAACCAGGAACCGCCTTTGATGTTCCGACTCGCTTGACGCGCGGAATTTATACTACATTTTAAAAAACAATGGCAGTTTTTTTTCGGTTCCTCCGGCTTCACCCGCGGCAACCGGCATGATAGCACGAGCAGCCTCGGGTTCGATCGTGCGCTCTCAGGCAACTCCCGCCGGGATTGCTGAACGCTCGGCGGGTTTCCGCAGGCCGCTGAACGAGGCCCGATCGACGGGTCGATCCCATCCTTCGTTCGTGGTCGTTCCGCAGGGCGCAAAGCCCGGCTCAGGATATCGAGGCCCCGTAACCGGACTTGGTTGTGCAGCCTGAAGCGACGGCGTTCGGGTAATTTGTCCATCCGATTGTCCGGACGCCGCCGGTATGGTTTCCTGAAATCACGAATCGGAGGCGGCGGACAATAGGGTTGCACCCTACTTTCAAGGGAGGAGGAACCCCGAAAGCATGACGCATCTTTTCCCGGGCACAATTGTTTCGTTTTCTCTGACGGTGTTTGACAGGGGAGAACCGGTTTGTTATAAATTCACCCTAAGTCGTGAATCCACCGTGAGGGTCCTGCCATGCGATGGCTTTTCAGACCGTTTCCAATCGTCCTTCCGCTTTTTTTTCTCATGGTCCTGGCCGCAGACGCCGCTCAGACCAGCTCCTGCGTCACCTGTCATACCAATGCATCGATCATGAAGGCCATGGTGAAACCTCCCGCAATGGGGGCCGAAGGGGAAGGGTGAGCCGGGGCGCCTCCGCCGGTCAAGGCGGATGAGTATTACAAAGGATACGTGGTGGACAAAGACCTGCTCGGGAAGGACGTCCACCTGAAGCTCCCCTGCAAGCTTTGCCACCAGGGTGACGACAGCATCGTCTCCAAAGACAAGGCCCACAAGGGGCTGGTCCGGAGGCCGTCGGACAATCTCCAGAAGTGTGCCATGTGCCACAAGAAGATCGTGGAGACCTACGGCAAGTCTCTCCACTATACCACGGCGGGCCAGCGGGAGGGTGTCCGGCCCCGTTTCTCGCCGTCCGAATTCAAGGCCTTCGAGGAGAAGGTCTTTGAAAAATCGTGCCGGAGCTGCCATGCCTCCTGCGGAGACTGCCATGTCAAGTCTCCGCCTGTGTCCGGCATCGGCCTGGGGCTGATCCGGGGACACAAGTTCGTCAAGAAGGACGAGGGAAAAACCTGTGCCTTCTGCCACGGCGGCCGCGTGTACCCGGAGTTTACCGGAGAATTCGGAGGCTCCCCGGACGTGCATTACCAGAAGGGCATGATGTGCATGGACTGCCACCGGAAGGCGGAGATGCACGGAGACGGTACGGCCTATCAGTCGAAGCAGGCGGTGAAGGACCGGCCTGCCTGCATCAGCTGCCACAGGCAGATGACGAGTCCGAAGCTCTATGTCCGGGCGGCCCACGAGGGACACAAGGACAAGGTGAGCTGCTACGGATGCCACTCCTCGGGCCAGTACCGGGACTGCAGCGGCTGCCACCTCGGACCCGGCTCCAAGTCGTCCGCCGGTTTCCGTCTGGGCCTCAATCCCAGGGACGGAAAAAGCCTCACGACACTGCGGCTGGTTCCCGCCGTGCGCGATACATTCGCGTCCGCAGGCATCAAAATGGAGCATTTCGATGCGCTTCCCAACTACTGGGACAGCCCGGTCCACAACATCCGGAAGCGGACGGACCGGACCCGGAATTGCGATACCTGCCATGTGGAGAAAACGGGATTCCTGACCAGGGAACAGCTCATCAGGGACGGCTCCACGGCGAACAGCAGGCTGATCTGTCCGATCAGGCCGATCACGCGGTAAAATCGATTCAAGGAGGATAACCGATGAAGCGAAGGAGCATGCTGTTGGCGGTCGTGATGGCAGCGCTGCTGCTGCCCCTGGCGGCCTGGGCGCAGGTTCTGGATCCCGTCGTCTCCACGGACTGGCTGGAGAAGAACCTGGGGAATGCGAAACTGGTCATGGTAGACGTCCGGAAGGTAGAGGATTACAAGGCAGGCCACATCCCAGGGGCGGTGAACGTCTTTTACGGGACCTGGGCAATCAAGAAAGGGGATCTCCTGAACGAGTTGCCTCCGGCGGACGACCTGGCGGACGCCATCGGCGGAGCGGGAATCGCTGCGGATTCCTGGGTCGTGCTGATCGGCAATACGGCTCCTCCCCCGGCGCGCTTCGACATGACCCGCGTGGCCTGGACCCTGAAGTACATGGGTGTCGACCAGGTGGCGATCCTGGACGGCGGCCAGGAGAAATGGGTCAAGGAAAAGAAGGCTCTTTCCCAGGACATGGTCAGACCCAAAGCCAGGCCTTTCAAGGGAAAGATGAACAAGGGACTGTTCGTTTCCAAGGCCTATGTGGCAGACAGGCTGGGAAAGGCCGTGATCGTCGACGTCCGCGCTCCGGCGGCCTTTGAAGGCAAGGAAAAGCTGCCCTTCGTTCCGAAGACGGGACGCATCAAGGGAGCCGTCAACCTGCCCGTGAGCGCTCTCTACACGCCGGAGGGACTCTACAAGTCGAAGGATGCCCTCGCCGCCCTGGCCTCGAAAGCAGCCGGGACGGATCCCGGCAGGGAGATCATCCTCTATTGCGACACCGGGAAGACGTGCACGTCCTGGGCCTTTGTCATGTCGTCCTGGCTGGGTTACCGGGATGTGAAGATCTATGACGGCTCCTTCATGGAGTGGGCAAAGGATTCGGCCGCACCCATGGAGCCCTAGTAGGTTCCGCAGGAAGCCCGGGTGCCGTGTTCCCGTCATCCTTTGCCATTTGATGCATGAACCATGGCTCGGGACATCGGGAGTGTTGTCTCAACCCTGTTTGAGCCGCCTGGAAAAGACGACTCGACAGGCTGCTGAATAAAGGAGTGCAAATTCCCATCCGCCCCTCCGGACGGGAGGGGCGGATGGCTTTTCTTCCCCCATGGACATGGAGCCGGCCGACCGTGCCGCGCTCTCCGGTTTGAATCGGTAGGGACCGGATCATGAAGCAAACGAAATCACCCCATGTCTCTCCCGTCATCGCGGCCCTACTGCTTTGTCTGCTGGTGATCGTCCTCCCGGCGCCGGCCCGGGCCCATCCCGATGTCTGGCTGAAGAACGAGCAGGGCGACCGGATCACCCAGCTCTCGAACCGGGCGGATCCTTACAGCCCCAGGAAGTCCTGCGGGGCCTGCCACAACTACGACGTGATCACGTCGGGCTATCATTTCCAGCAGGGCTTCGATGAGATGAGCGACCGCCACGATCCAAAGCGGCCCTGGATCCTTTCCCCGGGCATGTTCGGAAACTGGTCCCCCTTTGCCGCCGCCGGCCGTGTCGCCCGGAAGGCGAACGGCAGTGCCCGGGAAATAGACCTCTCCACGTACGACTGGATCGGCGGTTACGGGAAACGGAACCAGAAAGCGGGCGTCGAGTCCGTGGCCTGCGGCTGGTGCCATCCCGGCGGCGGTCCTCTCGAATACGGACGCCGGGCCGACGGACGCCGCAACCTGACTGCGAACCACATCGAGGCGGAGCGGTCCGCGAAAGCCCCTCTCGACGGCGACTACTCTTCCCACCTGACGCCGGACGGCCGGAGCCATTTCCGGGAGAGCGGCGTCCTGGAGGCGGACTGCCTGATCTGCCACCGGAAAGGCTACCGGTTCGAAGAACGGATCGAGCAGATCAACCGCCGGAATTACCGCTGGGCCGCCACGGCGGGCGGCGGCCTCGGGAAAGTCAGCGGCGCCGTCTTCACTTATGCCGCTCCCGGAGCGGGATCGGAATCCCGGGCGTTTCTCCGGGGGACATGGAACTTCACGAAACGGCCCGTTGTGGACTATTCCTGGACCGACGGCAGCCTGTTCACAAAGGACGGCCGTCTTCGCGGATCCGTCATTTCCCGGGCGGTGCAGCGGGACAACTGCCTGGCCTGCCACCGCGAGGGAGACGCCAAGAACACCGGAACGATCAACGACGCTCCCCATGACGTGCACGCCGCAGCCGGCCTCCGCTGCAGCGACTGCCACCCCTTGGCCGGAAAGTCCCGGGCCGAACGCCTCCGGCACCAGATTGCCAAGGGATGGAATCCGGCGGTGGCGGTGCGGAACGACCTGGACGGGCGGGACATGAAGACCTGCGCCGGATGCCATTACGACAGGAAGTACAAGCCTTCCCGGCCCGGAATGCCCGCGGCGGCCAGGGATCCGCAAAGCGCCCACGAGAGGAACTTCCCCAGGGGATCCTTCCACTTTTCCCTTGTCGCATGCACCGGCTGTCACGCAACGGAACGGCCCGCCCGGGGTCTGGCACTTCTCGATATGAGCACCGGCCGGGAGGCGGGCTTCACGGCGGACGGCTTCGCTCTGGCCCTTGTCCCGGCGGACTATGGCCGGCAGGCCCGGACGCCGTGGCTTCCCTGGCAGACCAGGGGCCGGGCGGGAGAGGTGTCCCGTGAGAAATACCTGTCCCACGTGCCGAAGTTAAAGACGTGGTTCGGTGAGCGAATGAAGAGCGGAGAGATCCGTCCGATTCCGCTCCGGCATGTGCAGCGGGCCGCAGGCGGGGTTCAGGGTCTGACGTCCCTGGCGGTGAATGGCGGAGACGGAAAGAACGTTCGCCTCCCCGCCGCCGTGTCGGATGCCGACATCCTCGGGATGATCCAGGTGCTGCAGAAGAGAGGATTCCGGAACGTGGTCTTCATCTCCGACCGTGTCTACCGTTCCGAGGGAAGCGGGATTGCAGCGGAGCCGCTGGTCGGTGCCGTCAAATCCTATCCCGTGGAGCACGGCATCACTCCCCTAAAGCAGAAGAAGACGCTTGGAGCGAAGGGATGCACCCAGTGCCACGACGATGCGGCTCCTTTCTTCACGAAGATGCAGATGAAGAATCCGAGGGGATTTCTCAAGGACGACTACCCGAACCTGAAGGAGCCCAATGCGGTTCCCCAGATGAGCGAATGGGGGCTGACCCGTGTTCCATCCCATGAATAACCGGATTCTCCGTTCCGGGCGGCTCGCCGTGCAGGTCTCCCGGGGCCTCAAAACGGGCGGCCTTGTCCTGGTGGCTCTTCTGCTTCTCCTGTCGGGATCCGCCTGGGCGGCAGACGCCACCGGTGCGGGTCCTGCGACCATCGACCCGGCGGCCCTGGACCGTCTCCTGGAGGAGGGCGGCGCCACCGTGCTGAACGTCATGAGCCGGATCGAGTGCCTGGACAGCCGGATTCCGGGTTCGATCTGTCCGTCCGTTGGGGATCCGGCGGTGCTGCTTCCCCGGCTGGCGCCGGACCGGAATCGCCCGCTGGTTCTCTACTGCGTGATTCGGGAATGCCCCCAGGCGGATCCGTATCTCGCGGCTGCGCGGCCCCTTGGTTACACGAAGGTCCTGGTGCTCAAGGGTGGCCTGGCTGCCTGGAAAGAGGCCGGGTTCTCCATCGAGTCGCCCGGGCGGATTCCCCGGACGCCCCAGCCTGCGGTCCGGCCAGCCGTGCTCAAGGGTTGGCTGGAGCAGAAACGGCCCCTGACGGTCCTCGACATCCGGATGACCGATGCATACAAGCAAGGCCATATCGGGGATGCCCTCAATATCCCCCTCGAGGAGCTTCACGAGCGCTATCCGGAAATCCCCCTCGACAAACCGATTCTGGTTGTGGACGACTGCGGAGAGCGGTCGTTTCTCGCGTCGTCGTATCTGCGGAGAAAGGGGCTCGATGCTGTGCGCCTTTTCGGAGGGATGCGGCAGTGGCAGGCGTTTCTGGAAAAGGAATCGAAATCCCGGGGCAAACGATAGGAAGAACCGATAGGTAGAAAGATGGAACGATTATATCGCTGGCTGCGTCGGTATGGCGCTCTCCTGCTCGCGGCGGGTGCATGCCTGGCCTGGATCCTCACGACGGTCCCCGGTTACGCCTCGGTCTCGTCCTCCGCCTGTCTCGGCTGCCACAGCAGCGAGCCGTTCCAATCCCGATATGCCGGTTCCGCCCACGGGGCGAACAGCTGCACGAGCTGCCACCAGGGGATCACCGACGCGGGCCGCCACATGAGGGGTGAGGAGAAGCCGAAGCCTGTGGCCTGCGGCGACTGCCACGGCGAAGTGGCCCGGGCGTTCGGGAAGAACGTTCATTTCCTCCGGGGAAATTTCCAGTGTGCCGACTGCCATGGGGAGATCCACGGGCTCCGGAAAACGGAGGGAAGCGTCAAAAAGGCCATCGTCGAGGACTGCACGCGATGCCACAGCCGGGACGAATATGTCACCGCAGGGCATGCCGAGGCCGTCCTGAAGGGCAACGAGGACGCCGCCTCCTGCGCCGACTGCCACGGGCTTCACGACACTCGGGCTTTTCATACGGCCGGGGGGGCATATCCGAAGGAAGCGCGGACGCATTACACGGAACGGTGCGTGAAATGCCACACCGACGCGGATCTTGTGAAGCGGAACAAGCTCCGGCCGAACATTGTCGCCTATTACGAGCAGACCTATCACGGCAAGGTGCGCGGCGCCGGCTATCCGTCCCAGGTTGCAGGATGCGCCGACTGTCATAAGGGGCACGACATCCTTCCCAAGACGGATCCCGGCTCCAGCCTCTATCCCGCCAACCTCGTGAAGAACTGCGGCGCCTGCCACCAGGGATTCCATCCCCGTTTCGTTTCCTACAGCGCCCACCCGGACTACCACGACCGGGAGAATTACCCCGCCCTCTACTGGGCCTTCATTTTCATGGAGATTCTCCTGGGAGGGGTGTTCCTCTTCTTCTGGACCCACACCTTCCTGTGGTGGCGGAAGGTATACTGGGAGAAGCACCGGCGTGAAAAGGAAGGCCTCCTTCCGGAGCAGTGTTTCCCGGGAACCGACGGCCATGTTCAGATCCAGCGCTTCCGTCCCTGGGAGCGGCTGATGCACGTGATCCTGATTGTTTCGTTCTTCACGCTCATCCTGACGGGGTTCCCCATCAAATATCCCTCCGTTCTCTGGTCGAAATTCCTGCTGGGACTGTGGGGAAGCAACGAGGTGGCCGGGTTCTTCCACCGGCTGGCGGCCTTCGTTCTCATCGTCCTGGTCACGATTGTAGCGATCAAGGGCCTGATCTACTTTTTCCCTAAAGGACAGGGTATGAAGGGCCTCGTCGGCCGCATATTCGGTCCCGAGTCGCTGGTTCCCAACTTCAAGGACATCCGGGACATCCGGGACATGTTCCTCTGGTTCTTCGATCGGGGGCCCATGCCGAAGTTCGAGCGCTGGACCTACTGGGAGAAGTTCGACTTCTGGGCGGTCTTCTGGGGCATGTTCGCCATCGGCGTCTCGGGCCTTCTCCTGTGGAAGACGGAGTGGTCATCCTGGATCGTCCCCGGCTGGGTCCTGAACGTTGCGACCCTGGTCCATTCCGAGGAAGCGCTTCTGGCGGCCCTGTTCATCTTTACGGTCCACTTTTTCAACACCCACTTCATCCCGACGAAGTTTCCCCTGGATCGTCTCATCTTCTCGGGCACGTATACCCTTGATGAAATGAGGGAGCAGCGTCCCCTGGAATATGAGCGGGTGATGGCGGAAGAGAGACTGGAAGGCCTCAAGCGGGAGCACCCCGGTATCGCCGTGAAGCTGTTTGCCGCCGTCTTCGGCCTGGGAAGCCTGCTTCTGGGTCTCCTCCTGACGGTGCTGATCGTGTGGGCGATGCTGGCGCCCTGATCCACTCCGGAGGGTCCATCCGAACCATGGTGTTTTGAAAGGGGAGGGAACGGCCATGACATTCGACAACATCGTGCTGGAAAGGAAGGACTCGATCGCCGTCGTCCGCATGAACAGGCCGCAGTCGCTGAACGCCCTGAGCACGGGCCACCTGACGGACCTGGTGAAGGGTCTGGAGATTTGCGCCGAAGACGAGAGCGTCCGCTGCGTGATCCTGACGGGTCAGGGACGGGCCTTCTGCTCCGGCGGAGACATCGGCGAGTTCCGGGAGTCCCTGGACACCAATCCCTCGGAGCCCCTGCGGCAGATCATCAAGCTTCTGAACATCGCCATCCTGGCCATCCGGATGATGCGCAAGCCCGTGATCGCCGCCGTCAACGGGGCAGCCGGGGGGGCCGGCATCAGCCTGGCCGCCGCCTGCGACCTGCGGCTCTGCGCGGCCTCGGCCCGGTTCCGCCAGGCCTACACGAGCCTGGGCCTGGTTCCCGACGGTGCCTGGGCACTCCTGGTTCCCCTTCTGATCGGATTCTCCAGGGCGAACGAGTTGATGCTCCTCGATCCGGTGTTCGATGCCCGCCAGGCCCTGGAGTGGGGGCTCGTCAACCGCGTCGTGGAGGACGCGGAGCTGGAGCGGGAGGCCCTCGAGCTGGCCGGGCACCTGGCCCGGGGCGCCACGACGGCCTTCGCCATCGCCAAGGAGAACATGAATCACTCCATGATGGATCTCCTGGAGCGCCAGTTGGAGCGGGAACGATCAGGAATGATCCGGGCCGGGAAGACCCGGGATTACCAGGAAGGGGCCCGGGCGTTTTTTGCCAAGCGTCTCCCCGAATTCACAGGAAAGTGAGCATACGGACCGGTATGCCGGCAGGGGGCGACGTGAGCCGGATTCTGAAACCGCTGATCCTGCTTCTTGCCGGGTTTTGCTTCGCCGGCTGCTCCGGGGCAAGGCCCGACGGCCTCGGCCTGAAGGCCGGCCGGCTGGCTCCCTGTCCCTCCTCGCCCAACTGCATTTCCTCCCAGGCTCCCCGGGAGGACCGGACCCACTTCGCGGAGCCCTTCCGCTACGCCGGTTCGGCCGAGGATGCCCGGCGCCGTCTTCTCGACGTGCTTAAGGCCCTGCCCAGAGTGCGGATTGTGGTTGCGGAGGAGCGGTATATCCGTGCCGAGTTCACCTCCACCGTCTTCCGCTTCGTCGACGACGTGGAATTCGTCTTCGATGACGCGGAAAAAGCCGTCCATGTCCGCTCCGCCTCCCGGGTCGGCTACTCCGACCTGGGGGTGAACCGGAAGCGGGTCGAGGCCATCCGCAGGGCGTTCAGGGAGGCCTCGGGAGAGAAATCATAAAAGGAAACAAGGAGTTTCATTAAGGTGGAGCGGCGCGTTCCCGGGCACACGCTCCGGTCGTCTCGCCTCTTGCCACGCTGTTTTGTCGATGGTAAAGAGGGACCGGCTTCCATGGCACGAACCGGCCGGATGGGCCGGACGGCACAGGGAGGCGACATCCAAGTCGGAGGTCCGCCCCGTTGGGCATCAAGCGAAATCCCGTCTGGTCCTTCTTTTCTTCCGTTCAGCTTACCCTGGTCCTCCTGGCCGTTCTGGCCGTCCTGGCCGTGGTGGGAACGCTGGTTCCGCAGCAGGAATCGGCCCAGGAACTGGCGAAGCGGCTGTCGCCGGGGACGATCCGGATCCTCGCAACCCTCCAGATCTTCGATCTGTATCACTCCGTTTGGTTTCTCCTCGCGATGGGCCTGCTGACGGCCAACCTCGTCGTCTGCTCCATCAACCGTTTCCCTGCTTCCTGGCGGCGTTTCAAGGCGGAGGCCTCCGCGGAGGAACACCTGTTTCGGGATCTGCCCCCGGAGCATACGGCGTACGTCAAAGGAACCCGGGACGAAATCGTCACGCGGGCAGAACAGGCGCTCCACCGGCGCTACCGCGACGTGCGCAGGACGGACGTATCCCGGGGACCCGTCCTCCACGGGCAGAAGGGGCGCATCACCCACCTCGGCGTGTACGCCGTCCATCTGGGCGTCCTCCTGATCATAGCCGGGGGCGTTGCGGGGTCCCTCTTCGGATTTGACGCCTACGTACACATCGGCGAAGGGGAAACGGCCACGACAGCCGACCTCGCGGGCGGCAAGGGACAGCACAGCCTCGGGTTCGGAATCCGCTGCGACCGCTTCCTGATCGAGACGTATGAAAACGGGATGCCCAAGACCTACCGGTCGGACCTGACGTTCCTGAAAGACGGCCGCCCGGCCCTCCAGGGTGCGCTCCTGGTGAATCACCCCCTGACCTTCGAAGGGATCCGCTTTTACCAGTCGAGCTATGGCCAGTCCGCCGACGGAAAGGCCCGGCTCTCCTATTCCAGGAAAGGCGGCGACCGGAAGGACGAAGCCGTCACGCTCGGGGAGTCTTTCGCCCTTCCGGACGGGGAAGGGACGGTGCAGGTCCTGCGGGTCGAGGAGAACATGATGCAGATGGGGCCGGCGGTGAAGATCGGCGTCCGGTCCGGCCGGGGCGCCGTCCAGTTCTGGGTCTTTCAGGAAATCGAGCGGATCCGGGAGGGGAATCCGGGGCTCTTCGAACAGGTGCCCCTTTTCAATCCGGGACTGTTCGCCCCCTATGTCTTTTCACTCCGCGGCATCGACGCGCGGTACTACACCGTGCTGAAGGCCGCGACCGACCCCGGCGTGCCCCTGGTGGCGGCGGGGGGCCTGTTCCTGGTGGCGGGCCTGCTGCTCGTGTTTATCGTGGATCACCGCCGGGTGTGGGTTCTGGTGGAAGAAGCCAAAGGCAAGGTGCGGGTCGCCGTGACGGGGCGGGGATTGCGGACGTCGGCGGGGCTGGACCGGGAACTGGCGGAACTGATCCGGGTATTTCGGGAAAAGGGGGACGCGCAGGGATGATCAGCGCGAAGATTCTGAGCTGGGTAACCTTTGTCTATTTCGCTTCCTTCACCGGATACCTGATCGGCCTGATCCGCGGGCGGGACCGGTGGGCGAGGCTGGCTTCCTGGTGTGCGGCGGCGGGGCTTCTGGCCCACACGGCCGCCCTTCTCCTCCGCTGGAGGGAATCCTATGCCCTGGGGATGGGGCATGCCCCGCTCTCGAACCTCTACGAATCCCTTGTGTTTTTCGCCTGGGCGGTGGTCTTTCTGTACCTCCTGGTGGAGTGGCGGACCCGGAACCGAACCCCCGGGGTCTTCGTGGTTCCCGTCGCCTTCCTCCTGATGGCCTATGCCTCCATTTCCCCCGGCGTCAGCGACCGGATCCAGCCCCTGATCCCGGCCCTCCAGAGCAACTGGCTGACCAGCCATGTGATCACCTGCTTCATGGGGTACGCCGCCTTCACGGTGGCCTTCGGCCTGGCGATCCTGCACCTGATCAAGAACCGGAAGAAGCCCGGAAGGAATCCCTCCCGATTCTTCGCCCTCATTCCGGACGAGGACGACCTGGAGGAGCTGCTCTACCAGAGCGTGCTTCTGGGATTCATCTTCCTGACCCTGGGGATCATCACCGGGTCCGTCTGGGCTCACTATGCCTGGGGGGCCTACTGGAGCTGGGATCCGAAGGAGACGTGGTCTCTCGTCACCTGGGTCGTCTATGCCGCTCTGCTCCATGCCCGGTTTGTGCGGGGCTGGCGGGGACGCCGGCTGGCTGTTCTTGCCCTGGTGGGCTTTGCGGCGATGCTGTTCACGTACCTGGGGGTGAATTACCTGCCCAGTCTCCACGCCTACATGTAGCGGGCTGTTGAAAAACGCCCGTCTACTTCGTTTCACTCGTCATTCACCTTAAAGAGCGACGGATTTCAAATCCGTTGTTCCTTCCTTTTTTCTTTTCCTTTCGTGCCAAGCCGAATCCCCTTTCCTTTTACATTCAGCGCATCGGCGCGGGGGCTGCCACGGGGGCGTGCCGCCGTCGCGGACGTTTTTCCGCACGGGCTTTTGAAAAATACCCGTCTACGGCGTTTCCCTCATCCTTCGCCATTCGACGTACCGAAAAGGGTACGACTCATGGCTCAGGATTTCGGGGGCCTTGCATCCGGGCATTTTTGAACAGCCCGCCACACACTTCCGGCAGGGACGTTTCAATTGCTCCTCTGGAAACCCCCGGTCGCGCCCCCGCGAACATTGGTCGGGGAGGGGGGCTTCCCGGAGCGCGAATAGCGGCTTTTTCGGGGTACCCTGCCGTCGCAGCGCAGCGCCCGCGTCTGATTTTCTGTAAAAAAAAAGGGGAAAAAGGTAGGAGGAACAGATTTGAAATCCGTTCTGCTTTATTATCTGAGGAGGGATTGCATTCCGTCCCCATAACTCTTGTCGGCTCCGATCACGCCTCCCGGAGAACTTTTACCAGCTCGGCGCCGTACCGGCCCGTTCGTTCGTGGGACAGAATCCCGCTCCGCTTGAGCATCTCGGCGGAGGGGTTCTCGATACTCGCCAAGGCCACCATCTCCTGAGAGGAAAGAAGCATGAATGGCGAGCGGTCCATCTGCTTCGATTTCCACCACCGCCAGGCATAGAGCCGCTTCAGCCGCTCCCGCTGCGGGGCGGTCAGATCCCAGACTCCCTGGATCCTCCGGTATCCTTCCGCACGGAAGGGCCGCTCCTGCCAGCGGGCGGCGGCGATTTCCCGGAACGAGCGCTTGGCCTCCTCCTGGAGGCCCTTCTCCCGTATTTCCGCTTCCAGTCTCTCGTAAAGGGGGATCAGGTGCAGCGTGTCCTCCGCTGCATAGGCGAGCTGCTCTTCCGTCAGGGGACGAACATCCCAATTGGACCGCTGGACCTTCTTTCGCTTCGGGAAGGGGATGCCGAGGCAATCCTCCACCAGCGCCGCCAGGGACAGGTTCGGGTATCCCAGGAGCGTGGCCGCCCGGTACGTATCGAAGACGTTCCGGAAGGTGAAACCGAAATCGCGGTGGAGGAGGCGGATGTCGTTGTCGCCGGCGTGGAACACCTTCAGCACCTCTCGGCTGGCGAAGGGCCGGGTAAGGTATTCGGGAGGAATGCCGTCCAGGGGGTCCACCAGGTAGGTCATGAAGGGCGTCTTGATCTGGATGAGGCAGAGCTTGTCCCGGAAATAGCGGAAGGAGTCGTATTCGGTGTCCAGGGCGATCCAGGGAGAGGATGCGATGTCGCGGCCGGCCTCCTGCCGCTTTTCCGATGTGTCCACCCAGATCCATCCGGTTTCCGATTTCATGGCCCGTTCTTTCCGTTCGCTGGACGTATTGAGATTTCCTGCCGGGATGATAGCTGCAATACGCCAAGGGAGGGGGTTTGTCAACGGACGATGGCGCAGAAACCATGGATCTGGCCGGTCATGAAAGGAAACATCCCCGGATGCGGGATGGGGCCGGGGAGGGAGGGGGATTCACCCCCCGGCCCGCCGGACCTGCCCTCAGAACTCGAAGGTCAGGCCTCCCTTGAAGGTCCGTTCCGGCATGGGATAATACACCCGGGGCGTCCAGGCCGTTTCCTCCACACCGAACGAGGAGTACGTTGCGTTCAGGAGATTTTCCACCCCGAGGAACACTGTCAGCTTCAATCCCCTGAATTCCGGCCGGTAGAAGGCATACAGGTCGAACACCGTGTGGGATTCGAGCTTTTCCCCGCTGTTGTCCGTGTCGCCGCTCATGTAGCTGTCGCCGACGTAACGCACCTCCGGCTTCACCGTCACGGCGTAAGGGAGGCTGAATTCGACGCCCAGCCGGGCCTGGCGTCTCGGGACGAGAGGGATCTCCTTGCCGCTGTTTTCGCCGGACTCGAAGGTCGCCCGGTGATAGGTGAGGCTTCCATAAATCCGCGCGAATTCCGCGGCCTGCCAGGAGAAGGAGGCCTCCACACCGTCATGGCGGGTCTCGTCAAGATTCTCGTTGCGGTAGGTCAGGCTGTTCCAGGCGATCTCGTTCTCCATGTCGATGCGAAAGACCGAAAGGGCGATCTTGAGCGAATCCAGCGGAAAGAACTGGGTTCCCGCCTCGTAGCTTCTGCCGGTTTCCTTTTCGATGTCCGTGTAAAAGGGGGTGCCGCCATAGCCGTTGTAGGAGGCCTGCTCGTCCAGGAACGGGAAGCGGAAGACCGTTGCATACTTGGCGAATACGCTTGATTTCTTGCCGATCAGCCAGGTCAGGCCGCCTTCACAGGCCTCGCCGTGGTGGATTTTTTCCTTGTTCGTGAAGCTCTGGGCGGGAGTCGTGTGATTGTTGTAGTCTCCTCCCATGGCGGCCCGCTCCGTCCGGTAGCCGGCGCTCAGGATCAGGTTCCTGAACACGCTGAATTCATCCCGGACGTAGAAGGCGAGGCTGTTCTTGTACAGGTCCGCAATGGCCGTTCTCGCCCTCCGCTCCCGGCTGTCGTAAAATTTCTTGACGTAGGGTTCCCGGTAGACGTCGATGCCCGTCGTCAGCTTGTTGGAAAATCCGAAGATTGCGTGATCGAGAATGTATTTCGGCGTGAGGCCGTAGGTCTCCGCCTCGGTATTGGTGTACAGCGTCCAGGAGGCCATGTTGGCATCCAGCTCTTTTTTGCCGTAGAGGGCGTTCATTTCCAGGCGTCCGAAGGCGCCGAGGAGGGATTCGATCTTCAGGTTGATGTTCGTGTGCTTGTCCAGTCCGTCATCCTCGTATCCGCCACTGGTCCAGTAGGAGGGACGGGCCGGTTCGGCCTGCCGGCGGTCCGAGGCCATTTCCATCCTGGTGAGATTTCCCGGGAGTTCATAATCGGAGCGGTTGAAGGAGACCCCCAGGGAGGCGGAAAGGGCATCCGCGGCGTCGTAGCGGAGATTTAAGCCGGCGCTCTGCGAGGCAAGGGTGGAATGCTTCCGGTAGCCCAGGGAGAAGTAGTTTTCGCCCTGGACGGAATAGGAGAGGGAACCCGTTCTGCCGGACGCCCCTGCCTTTTCATTGTGGAGGCCGTAGCTGCCGCCCGTCACGGAGGCGTAGGCCCGTGTCTTCGGGGTTCCCTTCCTGGTGATGATGTTGATGACGCCGGCCACGGCGGCGTCGCCGTACAGGACGGAGCTCGCCCCCCGGACCACCTCGACGCGCTCGATGCTGGACAGGGGAACCTGGAACCAGTTCACGGAGGCCATGTCCGGCCGGTTCAGGCGCTGCCCGTCCAGGAGGATCACGGTTTTTCCGAAAGGGTTGTCTCCTCCGAACCCGCGCAGGTCCACAATCGACTGGGGGGAGTTGCCGCTGTAGGAGCGGACCTGGATGCCCTCCACTTTTTCCAGGACCTCGACGAGGCTCACGGCCCCGGAGTCCCGGATCTCTTTTTCCGTGATCACCGTGACGGCCGCGGGGACGTTCCGAACCTCCTCGGCGCCACGCGTGGCGGTGACCACGACCTCTTCCATGACGGCCGGGCTGTCGGCCGCCTTCAATGGGACGGCAATGGAAAGGCAGGCACAGGTGAAAAAGGAAACGGCAAGGAAACGGATGACGCTCTTCATGGAAACTCCTTTCTTCCCCCTCGGGAATCGGAATGGGTTTCCCCCGGTCGAGTGTCCTGGCTTGCGGCCTCTTTCGATCCTACTCTCTGCGCCTTCCCGATCCCCCTTGATCAACCCGGTCCCCGATATGGGGCGGGATGTTCCGGATCCGTGGCCTTCTGCAGATTTCGTTCCGCTTACAGTTGCGGGGCAGCGCCGGCGTTGAACCGGCTTCCTCGCTCCGGGGGTGTGTTGCAGATGGGTGTAACACGGGGCCTGCCTGTCTGCGGATGGCTGTCCACTCGCACGGGCACCCCGAAGACGTTCCGAATGCTGTCCTCCGTAATGGTCTCTTCGGGCCTTCCCTCGCCATAGACGGCTCCGTCCTTCAGGAGGACGATCCGCCGGCAGTAGAGGGACGCCAGGTTGATGTCATGGCTGACGGCAACCACCGTCAGTCCCTGTGTCCGGTTCAGCTCCGCCACCAGGCCGAAGAACGCGCTCTGATGGCGGATGTCCAGGTTGGACGTGGGTTCGTCCAGGAGGAGGATCCGCGGTTCCTGGGCCAGGGCCCGGGCGATGAGGACCCGCTGGCGCTCCCCGCCGCTGAGTTCGCTCATGGGCCGTCCCGCCAGCGGGAGAGTCCCCGTTCTTTCCATGACGTCCCTGGCGATCTCGAAGTCCCGTTTTCCCTCAAACCGCCATCGTCCCAGGTGGGGGGCACGGCCCATGAGAACGATTTCCTGAACGGTAAAGGAGAAAATCAGCGGAGAGTCCTGGGGAACCACCGCCACCATCCGGGCCAGTTCGTTCCGGTCCAGGGACGCGGCATCGGTTCCTTCCAGGAGGACCCGCCCTTCCCGGGGGGCGATCACTCCGTCGATCAGATTCAGGAGCGTCGTCTTGCCGGATCCGTTGGGACCGAGAATCCCGAGGAATGCGCCGCGCTCCGCGTCCAGGGAGACATGCCGCAGCACCCAGGAGCGGTCGTACCGGAAGCTTGCCTTTTCGAGACGGATGGCGGGCATCAGGCTCTCCTCCGCAGCAGGTAAATGAAAAATGGGGCGCCGCAAAAAGCGGTGACGACCCCCACGGGCAGCTCCGTCGGGGCCAGCAGGACGCGGGCAAGGGTATCCGCCACGATCAGGAATGCACCCCCGAAAAGAAGGGACGCCGGGAGGAGCAGGCGGTGATCCGCGCCCAGAAGCATCCGCATCATGTGGGGAATGATGAGCCCGACGAAACCGATGGTTCCGCAGAGCGAGACAGCCGCCGCCGTCAGGATGGATGCCGCCGCCAGCAGGATCTTCTTTGTGCTCTCGACGGAGACGCCCAAGCGGAGAGCGGTCTCCTCACCGACGACCAGGAGGTTCAGGGAACGCCCGTGGGCGTAGATCAGGATGAACGCGGCCAGGAGAACCAGGGCGACGAGGCCGATGTCCTTCCCCGAGGCGATCCCGAGGTCTCCCATGATCCAGAAAACGACGTTGTGGACCTCCTTGCTGTTGCTGATGGACAGGAAAAAAAAGACCAGGGCGGTTGTGAAGGCATTGACGATGACCCCCGCCAGGATGAGCGTGTTGGAGGACAGGGAGGCGTTTTTCCGAGCCGTCCCGAAGACCAGGAAGGTGGCGGCCAGGGCCCCGGCAAAGGCCAGGAGCGGCGTACCGAAGGGGACGGTGGCGGCGCCGAGAAGGATGCCCGCGACGGCTCCCGCGGAGGCTCCGCCCGAAACGCCCAGAATGTAAGGATCCGCCAGGGGATTGCGGAGGAGGGCCTGGTAGACGACGCCGGCGGTGGACAGGGCGGCCCCCACGATCCCGGCAAAGAGGACCCGGGGGATCCGGATCGAAAACAGGATCGTCCGTCCCGGGTCGGCGGCCGCTTCCACCCCTTGCCGATCCCGGAAAATACTCTTCAGGATCTCCAGGGGGGCGATTTCCGACGGACCGACGAGGATCGCGATAAAGGCAACGAAGATGAAAGCCAGGGCAAAAAGAAGCGTCACCCGGATCAGCCGGGCCGGTGTGACGATTTTGTGGAGCGTGTCTTCCACGGGTTGCCTCCCTCGAGGTCATGGGGACGGACCGGTCTTCCGGCTTCGGGCGACCTACTTGCCCGCCTTCCCACCACGGTTGACCCGCGGCAGTGGCATCATGGGCTTTCGTTCCCTTCACGGCTGCGGGGCAGCGGGGGCTTTCCACCCCTCTTCCTCGGCATCCGTCCCGCGCGGTGGATCCGCGCTATGATGTGCATGTTTAGGAAAGAAGACCGATGCTTGTCAAGGTGAAAATAGAGCAGCCGGGAATGGGGGCGGCTTGCCGGAGCGGTCACTCGAACCTTGCACAGCAAGGGCAAACCTGTTAAACATCCACCAGAATTCGTCCGACATTTCCTGTACCTGGGAGGATCCGGCGTGGCAGAGAAGACGAATACCAGTACCAGCACCAATACCAAGGAACAGTTGGTCCGAAAGATTGGGCAGCTTCGGAGGAAACTCGATAAACTGGCCCCGTCGGGAACGGACCGACCTCTCGTGGAAGGGCTCTACAGGACCCTGGAGCACACTTCCCGCGCTGGCATCTACGTCGTCCAGGAGGGGAAATTCCGGTTCGTCAACCTGCATGCGGCGGATTACTGGGGCTACCCGCGGGAGGATCTCCTGGGCATGGAGTCCATGAGCCTCGTCCACCCGGAAGACCGGGAGCGGGTTCGCCAGGCGGCGATCCAGATGCTCCGGGGCAACCGGACTTCCTCGTATGAATTCCGCACCATCACCAAGAGCGGCGACATCCGGTGGATTACCGAGGTCATCACCTCCATCCGCTTCAAGGGGAAACGGGCCGTTCTGGGCAACTCGATGGACATCACCGAGCAGATCGAGGCCCGGGACAAGCTGGCGGAGCTGGAGGCCCTGGAAGCGTCCATTCTCGAGGCCATCCCTCACGCCGTCATCGGCTTGAAAAACCGCCGCATCATTTTTGCCAACGACGGAGTCGAGCGGGTCTTCGGCTGGCGAGCGGAGGAGCTGATCGGCGCCACCACCCGGGTCCTGTACCGGAGCGACGGGGACTGGGACTCCATCGCCCAGGAGCTCTATTCAACCCTTGAGAACCAGCGCACCCACAGCACCGAGTTCCCCTGCCGCCGGAAGGACGGGCGTTACATCGAATGCCTCATCACGGCCTCGCGCATCGGGGAGAGCCTCAAGGAAAAGAACATCGTCATCACCTTCGAGGACATCACGGACCGCAAGCTCGCCGAGGAGGCCTACCGGACCATGGCCGACAGCTCCCAGGCGGGCGTCTATGTCGTTCAGGACGGGGTCTTCCAGTTTGTCAACGAGAACGCCGCCGGGTACGCCGGGTACAGCCAGAAGGAACTGACGGGGATGAACTCGATGCAGCTCGTCCATCCGGAAGATCGCTTCAAGGTGAGGGAAAACTCCCACCAGATGCTTCACGGAGACCGGCGATCCCCCCACGAGTTCCGGATCATCACGAAAGACGGCCGGATCCGGTGGATCATGGAAACGGTCACCTTCATCCCCTACAGGGGCCGGCGGGCCGTCCTGGGCAACTCCATGGACATCACGGAGCAGAGCGCCGCCCGGGACAAGCTGGCGAAGCTGGAGGCCCTGGAGGCCTCGATCCTGGAGGCCATTCCCCATGCCGTGATCGGCCTGCAGGATCGCCGGGTGATCTTTGCCAACGACGGCGTTCAGACCGTCTTCGGCTGGCGGGCCCGGGATATCGTCGGCATGAGCAGCCGCATTCTCTACCGGACGGACACGGACTACGAGGCCATTGCCGAGATCCTTTACAACACGCTGGAGAAAAAGCGGACCGTGAGCGTCGAGTTTCCCTGCCGCAAGAAGGACGGAACCGATATCGACTGTCTCGTCAGCGCCTCCCGGACGGGGGAGAGCCTCCAGGAAAAACGGATCGTCATCACCTACGAGGACATCACCGAGCGGAAGCGCGCCGAGACCGAGCTGGAAAGGTCGCGCCAGCAGATGCGGAACCTGTCCGCTCACCTGCAGTCGGTCCGTGAAAAGGAGCGGACACGCATCGCCAGAGAGCTCCACGACGAACTGGGGCAGCTCCTGACGGCCCTCAACACGGACCTCGTCCTCCTGAACCGCAAGGTCCCGGAAGAGCAGCCTGAAATCAGGGAACGGATCGATGCCATGTCGGGACTCGTGGACATGACCATGAAAACCCTCAAGCGGATCTATATGGACCTCCGCCCGGGAATGCTGGATCACCTGGGACTCCCCGTCGCCATCGAGTGGCAGGCGAGCGAGTTCTTCAAGCGGACAGGAATCCAGTGCCGGGTCACGGTGGAGCCCGAGGACATGCAGCTCAACCCGGACCTGTCCACGGCGGTCTTCCGCATCTTCCAGGAGACCCTGACAAACGTCTGGCGCCATGCCGAGGCCAAACGGGTCCAGGTTTCCCTGAAGCTGACCGGCGGAGAGGTCCGGCTCACCGTGAAGGACAACGGAAAAGGCATCACGGAGGAGCAGATGGCCAAGCCCGATTCATTCGGCCTGCTGGGGATGCGAGAGCGAGTCTCCTATTGGGGGGGAGACGTGAACATCACGGGGAAAAAAGGGAAGGGAACGACTGTCAAGGTTCGAATTCCTTATGAGAATAGAGGAGATGCCGCATGAAGAAAATCCGCATCCTCATTGCCGACGACCATCCCATTGTGAGGGCCGGCTTCAAGCAGGTCCTGTCGGATACACCCGACATGGAGGTAACGGACGAAGCGGGAAACGGGCAGGAGGTCATGGCCTGCGTCCGGAAAAAGGAGCTCGACGTGGTCCTTCTGGACATCTCGATGCCCGGACGGAGCGGACTGGAAGTCCTGAAGGACCTGAAGGACGAAAAGCCGAAACTTCCCGTCCTGATCCTGAGCATGTATCCCGAAGAACAGTACGCCATCCGGGCCCTCCGGGCGGGCGCTTCGGGCTACCTGACCAAGGCCAGCGCTCCCAACGAGCTGATCTCGGCCATCCGGAAAGTGGCGGAGGGCGGGAAGTATATCAGCGCCACCCTGGGGGAGCGCCTCACCGAGTTTCTCGGCACCGACATGACCCGGCCGCCCCACGAACTCCTGTCGGACCGGGAGTACCAGGTGATGCTCATGATCGCCTCGGGCAAGACCGTTTCCGCCATTGCCGATGAACTGTTCCTCAGCGTAAAGACGATCAGCACGTATCGAACCCACATCCTCGAGAAGATGAGGATGAAGAACAACGCCGAGATCACGCTCTACGCCGTCCAAAACAAGCTCGTCGGCTGAGGGTGCCGGGATCCGGCCGCGCCCCACCGGATGATTGACCGGCCCGGGGCGCGGGCATTGTCACGGGGCGTCCGTCTTCCCGCTGCCCGGCCTTTGTCCTGGATACCCCGCAGGCGTGTCATCGGACAGACACCGATCCGGATTTTTCTCCCCGACCGAGTCAAGATTCCTTCCTCTTCCTTCTTCGATTTCGGAGCCTCCCCGATAGTGCAAACCTGCTTGATCATTTATCCTGCAATCGAAAAAAAAAGGAAGGGAATGAGAGGTCGGAAGATGCGGAAGACGGAAACCATCAAAAAAAATAACCGTGAGAGATGCAGCAGGGCCGTCAAGCGAGGCGGCCTGTGGGTGGACCCTATGTCCTATCCCCACATGATTGGGAAATAAGGCCGGCGAAGCGGCCGGTTAAAAAATGCGATAAAGCAGAGAGGAAAGGAGAAGAAACCATGAAACGGAAAGAAGAGAAGGCAAAAGGAAAGAAAATCCCCCGGAAGATCGAAAAAGGCTGGGTGGATCCCATGGCGACCCCGATGGACATCGCCTAGGCAGAGTCCCACCACCCTGCCCGCCGTCCGGCGGACATGCGAGGCCACACCCCTCCCCGAGCCCCTCTCCTTTTCGAAGGAGGGGGGCTCTTCTTTGTGAGGATAGAGGGACGGATTTCAAATCCGTTCCTCCTACCTTTTTCCCCTTTATTTTACAGAAAATTGACTTTGCGGGCGCTGCGCTGCGACGGCAGGGTACCCCGAAAAAGCCGCTATTCGCGCTCCGGGAAGCCCCCCTCCCCGACCAATGTTCGCGGGGGCGCGACCGGGGGTTTCCAGAGGAGCAATTGGGACTTTTTTCCCATCCCTCCAGCCTGACAGACCGTCGATGACGGCTCGCGGGAAAAACGTCCGCGACGGCGGAAGCCCCCGTGGCAGCCCCCGCGCCGATGCGCTGAATGTAAAAGGAAAGGGGATTCGGTTTGGCACGAAAGGAAAAGAAAAAAGGAAGGAACAACGGATTTGAAATCCGTTTCCCTGCTTATGTGACCGTTCCCCTTGAGAAATGAATAATCCTGCGCTAATCTGCCCTCGGCTGCCGGAGGCGTTGCCTCGGGCATGGATTGACCGACAGGCCGTTCCCAGCGGTCTTTGCGACGGACGGGGACGGCGCCTCGACCACAAGCGGAGCGCCCGGGCGGCGTCCCCTCCAGGAAGCGGAAAGAACAGGGTAAATTATGAACATGATGCATGTTTTCAGGCCGGACCGGGAGGTTTCGCTCACGGTTCCGCCCCGTGCGGCCTTTCTTCCCGTTGTCACGGCCTTTGCCGAGAAATCGGCCCTCTCCTTCGGCCTCGCCAAGGCGGAGGCCCTTTCCCTGACGCTGGCATCGGAGGAGATCTTTTCCCATCTGACCGGGCCGGGCGCCGCCGCGGACAATGTGACGCTGACCTGCCGGGACGGGTTCTACTACGCAGAGCTGAAGTTCTCTTTCCAGACGCGCTTTTTCAATATGCGGGCCTTCAATCTGACGTCGTCGGTGGCCTGTGACGGGGAAGAGCTACCGGCCGAGACGGGTCTCCTGATTGCCGCCAGGATGGTGGACAAAATCCGGGCGCATTACGAAGAAGACCGCCTGGAGATCACCTTTCGGAAAGATAAGGCTTACCCGGAGACCAACCTGGGTGAAATTCCCATTACCGGACCCTTGTCCGCGCCGGTCGTGAAAACACCGGACACGGAGACGCTGAAGCTGTTCTCCCGCCTCCTGCTGCACCATGCACCGGAAGGGATCTGTCCCCGCGACTTCCTGATCCCGGGAAAACTGGCCGATATGGCAGCGTCGGGAGAATATGGAGTTGCCGTTGCGGAGGACGCGAGGGGCTCCCTGGGAGGGGGGATTGCCTGGTGGCGTGAGGGTTCGGGCCTGGTGGAGTTCTTCGGCCCTTACCTGTTCGGCCAGCCGCAGGGGGCGACGACGGGTCGTCACCTTGTCGAGGCATGCATCGCCGCGATCGCGAAGTCGGACGTTTCAGGGATTTACAGCCGCCTCCCGTCGCCGTTTCTGCCTGTGGAGTATTTCGAGATCCTGGGATCGCTGATCGAAACCGCCGCGAATGGAGCGGTTGAGACCCCGGTTTATTACCGGCAGATCCGGGAGGATGAGGGAGGAGTATCCTGGGTCCATCCCCTCCTGGAGGCGTTTCTGAGGGAATCCTGCGAGCGGCTGGCTTTTGCACGGGAGGTCAGGCTGACCCATGAAGAGGGCGAGGCATCCTATCCGTATTCCGTCCTGTCTGCCACTTTCAACAGGTCCCGGGGAAGGGCCGTGCTTCGACCTGTCTGGTGGGGCCGGGACGCCGCCTCCAACCTGGAGGATCACGTTCGCAGCATTTTGCGGGAAATCCCGGGGATTGCACTCTTCTTCGAAATCGATCTCGGCCGTCCCTGGCAGGCGCCTTTTACCCCCCTGCTTCTTGACGCCGGATTCCGTCCCCGGGTGATGCTTCCCGCGGGCGGCCGGGGAGATGTAGTCCTCTTTCAGTACGCGGCAGGAGGGGGGCGCCCATGAGCCCTCTCTCCCTGGAGAGCCTGCTGCCGCCCTACATACGGAGCTTCGAGCCCTATGTGCCCAGCCGGCCCGACGACGAGCTGATGCGGCTCTACGGCTGTTCCCGCCTCTTCCGACTGAATAACAACGAGAATGCCCTGGGCCCCCCGCCGGCGACACAGGAGGTGATCCGCCGTTTTGTCCCGCCCCGGGCCGCCCTGTATCCGAGCGGCGATTCCTTCTACCTGCGGCGGAAACTGGCGGACCGCTTCGGCAAGGATCCGGAGCAGTTTCTCGTCGGAAACGGCGCCAACGAGGTCATCGCCTTCGCCATCAAGGCCTTCTGCGAGGCCGGAGACAACATCGTCACGGCGGACCGGACGTTTGCGGTCTACGAGTGGGTGGCGACCTTTTCAGGCCTGGAGGCGCGCCTCGTTCCGCTCCGGGATTATGCCTTCGACGACCGGGGGATGCTGGCGCGGATGGACGGCCGGACGAAGATCTTCTTCGTCTGCAATCCCAACAATCCGACGGGAACCTATTGGGGAAGGGACCGGCTGCGGCGCTTCCTGGAGGCTGTCGACGGCCGGGCGATCGTGGTTGTCGACGAAGCATACTGCGAGTTCGTCGAGCGGGAGGATTATCCCGACGGCATGTCCCTCCTGGACGAATACCCCCACCTCGTCGTGTTCCGGACCTTTTCCAAGATGTACGGGCTGGCGGGCCTGCGGATCGGCTACCTGGCCGGGTCGCTTCCGGTGGTGGATGCCATACGACGTGCCTGTGTCGTCTATTCCGTCAACGCGGTGGCTCAGGAGGCGGCCGTGGCGGCGCTGGACGACGGGAATCATGTCCTGGAAAGCCGGCGGCTGGTCCGGGAGAGCCGCGCTTATCTGGAGGAGGAACTGGCCGCCCGGGGCCTGCCGTTTGTCTCCGGGGAGGGGAACTTCATCATGATCCGTCTTCCCATGAGCGACACCCTGGCCTATCGGAAGCTCATGACCCGCGGGGTCATGGTCCGAACCATGACGGGATTCCGCTTTCCCAACTTCATCCGGGTGACCCTGTCCGTCCGGGAGGCCATGGAGGCCTTTGTGGCGGCCTTGGATGAAATCCTGAAACGATAAACAAAGCGGCGGCCCCTCGTCCGTCAGGACTCGATGCCGGCCCGATGACGGATCAGCTCCGCGGCGATGCTGACGGCGATCTCTTCCGGCGTCTCGGCGCCGATGGGAAGCCCGATGGGGGCATAAACCCTTTTCAGGTCCTCTTCCGTGAATCCTTCCTCCCGCAGGGCGGCGAAGATGGCGTCCCGCTTTCTCCTGCTGCTGATCATGCCGATGTACCCTGCTGCGGTCCGCAGGGCCTGCTGCAGGACGTCCCGGTCGAAGGCATGGCCACGGGTCATGATGACAAGGAATCCCTTCGGCCCGGCGTCCAGGCCTTCCAGGGCGCGATCCCAGGCGTCGAGCAGGACGATCCGATCCGCCCCGGGGAACCGATCCCGGTTGGCGAACTCCGCCCGGTCGTCGAGGACAACGGTCCGGAAGCCCGTCATCTCCAGGAGCGGGGCCAGGGACCGGGCGACGTGGCCGGCCCCGAACAGATGGACCGTTTCCCCGCCGTAAAGGGATTCCAGCAGGAACCGCCCGCCCGCATCCGCCAGGAGCCGCGGCTCTCCCGATCCGGCATCCGCGGGCACCCGTGCATGGAGCCCTCCCTCCGGCTCCGGGGGACCGAGGACGGATCCATCCACCCGGATCAGCCACTGGGCGATGCGCCCCCCTGCCGTTCCTCCGGGGAGCCTGGTGACGAGGCGGGCCCTGCCGCGACTCTCGAGAATGGCGGCGGCTTCCCGGTAGAGCGAAAGTGTGTCCGGGTCCGCCGCTTCCAGGCGATAAACCAAGAGCTCCACCGTACCGCCGCACATCATGCCGGCATCGCCCGCCTTCTCCGCTTCGAGAACGAAGGTCTCCAGGACGGCTTCGCCGGTCTCAAGGACGCCCCGGGCGATCTCCGCGGCCCTGGCCTCGAGGATGCCTCCGCCTACGGTTCCGACAGGGCGGCCGGCAATCGGGACAATCATGCGTGTCCCCGCGGCCCGCGGCGCCGAGCCGCGGGTGGAAATGATCTGGGCCACGGCGCAGCCGGTTCCGTCAGCCAGGAGATCGCGAATGCAGCGAAACGGGGTCCTCATGGATGTGCCTTCCGTCGGGTGCCGGCCTCAGCGGGCCGTCACCTCCGCCCTGTCCTGAAGGATAAAGTCCAGGATCCTCTTCGCCTTGTCGGTGTACAGCCGGATGCCTGGAACGTTCGGCTCGTGAAGGGTCTTCTGCATCATCAGGCCGTCGTCGTCGAACCAGCGGGGCAGAACACCTCCGAAGAAATAGCCGCAACCACGCAGGGTCCGGACGGCGAATCCGATCCCCGGGTCCGTCAGTCGGAGGTAGGCCTGGAAGACCGTCGCTCCGCCGCCGGCGTGGAGTTTCTCTCTTTCCTTTACAATTTCCCGGAGGTCGGATCCGATGGCCTGGACCGTCAGGCGGGCCAGGTTCGCCCCCTCGAAGGCAACGGATTGCACCTCCGACGGACCTCCCGGCGGCGCGTCCGTGGGGGCGTTCCGGTACACGTGGGGTGCGTCGTGGGCCTCCCGATGAAGCTCCCGGAGAAGTCCCGCATACGGGGCCGGCAGGCGGATCGTCTGCTCCCTGGTTTGATAGAGCCTGAACACAAGGACCGCGCCGACCCGGCCGGAGGCGCTCTTCTCCTTCTCGTAGGAGGCCGCGGGCATCAGGTCCAGCTCAATCCCGGTCTCGCTGTAGCCGGACACCGCGCAGGTCTTCTGCATGAAGAGGTGGTTGGCAACCGCTTCTCCCCATACCGCGGGGATGCCGAGCCGGGGGATCAGCGTCTCGAGGGTGTACCGGGCGATCCGGTCGTTCAGACCCCGGCCCCGGTATTCCGCCAGAACCATCCCGTGCCCGGCCTCGTAAATGCCCGGGAACGGCGCCGATGTCCGGTAGAGGCCCCAGTGGCCCGCCACGGGACCTTGTTTCGCCCGGCAGACCACGTGGTACATCTCTCCCGTTTCCTGCTGGTGCAGGAGGGCCTGCGGATCGTAGATCTCCCGGATCGGGTAGGCGTCCCCGTAGGTGGCGCGGTAAAGCGATACCGTGCCGGCTGAGTCTTCCGGCTGCATCAGGCGGACTTCGAAGCTGTCTTCCGGCTGGCTCATGAGCTCCTCTCAGGCGGTTTCCCGGAATATGTAGGCGAATTCCGGTGCCGGGTAAAGGGGGAATGTTTCTCCCGGCCGGACGGCCGCAGGGAGGAAGCTGTTGCTGGTCTACGCTTACAGGATCAGCACCCAGAGGGCGACGAAGGCGATCCGGTAGATGCCGAAGGCAATGAAGGTGTGGGTCTGGATGAAGGAAAGGAGGAACTTGATGCTGAGGAGCGCCACAACGAAGGAAGTCACGAAGCCGATGGCCAGGAATCCCATCTGGTCCATGGAGAAGGCTGTACCGCTCTTGAGGAGATCGTAGGCCGTGGCGGCCAGCATGGTGGGCACCGCCAGGAGAAAGGAAAACTCGACGATGGTCTTCCGCCGCAGTCCCAGGGACAGCCCGCCGATGATCGTGGCGGCGGAACGGGAAACCCCCGGGATCATGGCGATGGACTGAAAGAGGCCGATCAGCAGGGCCTGCCGGTACGTGATGCCGGATAGGTCCTCCGTCGCATCCTCCCGCTCCCGGTGCAGGTATTCGAAGGCGATGATGAAGATCCCCCCCAGGAACAGGGACCACAGCACCACGTTCGGCGAGCCGAGGAGGAACGTCTTGATCACCCGGTAAAGGGTGAGGCCCAGGATGCCCGTGGGGAGGAAGGCGACAACGAGTTTTTTCATCGTCTCGAAATCCACGAGCAGGCGCCGCCAGTAAAGGGCCACCACGGAGAGGATGGCGCCGACCTGGATGGCGATCTCGAAGCTTTTCAGGAACTCCGTGTGGCCGAGCCCCATCAGCTGGGAGGCGAGGATCAGGTGTCCCGTGGACGAGATCGGCAGGAACTCGGAGATGCCTTCCACGATCCCCAGAATCAGAGCAGTCAGCCAGTCCATCCCGTTACCTCTTTCCGGCGGACCCGCCGGAACGTTCCAGCAGGTTTGCCATTTCTTCCATTCCTTCTAGGAGCCTCGGCGAGAGGCGGTACAGAGTTTCCCCCATGACGTACACCCGTCCCATGCGGACGGCCGGCAGGGCTCTCCACTGGCGGAGCAGTTTCGAACCGCCGGCGCCGGTCATGGATCCGCGGCCGATGAAAATCACATCGGGAGACCGGTGGAAGACCTCCTCGATGCTCATTTTCGGGTAGGGAGCCGACGTCCCGGCGGCGATGTTCCGCACGCCCAGAACGGTCATGGCGTCGTCGATGACGGTGCCGGGTCCGGCGACCATCAGGGGCTCCGGCTGGATGACGAACAGCGCCGTCCGGATGTTTCCCTTCCTCTCCCCGGCCCGTGACGAAAGCCGGCGCAGCGCGTCTTCGATGGCGGCGGCGCGCTTCTTCGCGGCTGCCTCCGCTCCGACGGCGGGCCCGATCTCCCGCAGAGCCTGCGGAAGCTGTTCCAGTCGCTTCGCCCGGAAGACGTAAACAGGGATCCCGAGGCGGACAAGGCGGTCGTGGATCTCCCGCGGTGTTCCCTCATCGGTCATGACCACCAGGTCTGGACGGAGGGCGACGATCGCTTCCAGGGACGGATTGGTGTAGCCTCCCACCTGCGGTTTTTTCCCGGCCGCCGCCGGCCAGTCGCAGAAGCGGGTCACGCCGGCCACCCGGTCGCCCAGGCCGAGGTCGAAGAGGATCTCCGTCAGATTCGGCGCCAGGGACACGATCCGCTGCGGCGGATTCGCCCCCGCCGGGGAGGGAGAAAAGCAGACCCATGCAAAAAGGATGGCAATTACGATGCCGGGGAAAGTGGTCCGCAGGAACCGGTGCATCGGGGCAGGATTCTCTTTCATGAAGGCGGCGGCTCTTGACATGGGAAGTCGGTCCGTGTTTAGCATCCGCCGAGAGATCCTGCAAGAATGTTCTGTTCCTCATCCTGATCCTGACCGAAACGGGAGCGCGAATGGATCCATCCCTCGAAGCCTGGCCCGCCCTGAAGGGCCGATATCCCTTTCGTCTCGGCACGACCTCCTACATCGTGCCGGCCCCGATCCTGCCCAACATCCGCTTCCTGGCTCCCCTGGTGGACGAGGTGGAGATCGTCCTCTTCGAGAGCGGCCGGGAGGACAACCTGCCCGCTCCCGGCGAGATCACCGAGATGGGCGCCCTGGGGGAGGAGCGGGGCCTGACGTACAACATCCATCTGCCCACGGGCCTGTCACTGGGAGCCGCCAACGGGGCGGAACGCCGTCGTGCCTGCGAGACGATTCTTCGTTTCTGCGACCGCACCCGGCCGCTCGGACCGACGGTCTGGGTCCTTCACCTGGAAGAGGGCGGTCTGGACGGCCCTTGCTCCCTCGGCGGATGGCGGGAGCGCCTGGCTTTGTCGCTCCGGGACGTGCTGGCGGGGGGCCTGGACCGGTCCCGGACGGTCGTGGAGAACCTGGGCTATCCCCTCGAATGGATCCGGCCGCTGGTGGAGGAGTCCGGTCTTTCCTGGTGCCTGGACGTGGGCCATATCCTGGCCGCCGGGGAAGACCTCGCCATAGCGCTCGATGTGATGAAGCGGAGGGTGGAGATGATCCATCTGCACGGCCTGATGGACGGACGGGACCATCGGAGCGCCGCCGCCGTACCGGAGGAGGCGTGGCGGACGCTCCGGCCCTTCCTGGCGGAGTACCGGGGGGGGCTTTCCGTGGAGGTCTTTTCCAAGGAGGATCTGCGAACATCCTTGCTGGCCATGGAGGAAAGGCTCTGATGGCGGAAATCGTCCTGGTCACGGGGGGGAGCCGAAGCGGCAAGAGCCGTTACGCCCAGGAACTGGCCGAATCCATCGCGGGGAAGCGGACCTTTGTCGCCACCTGCCCCGTCGTCGACGAGGAGATGGCCGAGCGGATCCGGCGGCATCAGCGGGCAAGGGGGACCGGCTGGATCACCCTCGAGGAGGCGGTGGATCTGCCCGGGGCCCTTCGCCGGGCCGCCGGCAGCGGCGTCGTCCTGGTGGACTGCCTGACCCTCTGGGTGAACAACCTGCTGTACGAGGAGACGCTCCGGTCCGATCGGGCGGAAGGGACGGCAGCCGTGAATGCGCCCGCCGGTCCGGCCGGATCCTCCGGTTTGTCGGAGGACGAAATGGAGGCGCGGTGCCGGGAGGTACTCCGGGCCTGTGCGGATCTTCCCGGGACGGTGATCTTCGTGACCAACGAGGTCGGCATGGGGATCGTCCCCGACAACGCCCTTTCCCGGCGTTTCCGGGATCTGGCCGGACGGTGCAACCAGGTCGTCGCCCGGGGGGCGGACCGGGTGGTTCTGATGGTCAGCGGGATCGCCGCAATGATCAAGGGCGGCGATTCGCGGCGGGACGGATGAGGTCCCGACCGGCCGGTGCGGCGGTTTCCCTTGACGGTTTCCCCCAATGACTTTATAGCGTGCCCATGACGATCCTTGAACAGACGTTTTCCCGCATCGCTCCCGCCGATCCGGAAGCACGCGCCCGGGCCCGGCGGCGCCTCGAGCAGCTGACGATGCCCCACTGGGCCCTGGGCCGGGTGATGGATCTGGCGGAGGACCTGGCGGGCATGACGGGCCGGATGCCTCCTCCCGTGGCCGGGAAGACGGTGGTAACCATGGCGGCGGACCACGGTGTCGCCGCCTCCGGTGTAAGCCTCTACCCCCGGGAAGTGACGGTCCAGATGGTGCGCAACTTCGTCGGGGGCGGGGCGGCCATCAATGTCCTGGCCCGCCTGGCGGGCGCCCGGGTTGTTGTGGTCGACATGGGGGTCGACGGCGACCTGGGAGACCTGGCCCGGGAGGGACGGATTCTCTCGCGGAGGGTGGGCTCCGGTACGCGGGACATCTCCCGGGGACCCGCCATGAGCCGGGATGAGGCGGTCCGCTCCCTGGAGGAAGGCATCGGCGTGGCACTGGAACTGGCCGAAGAGACGGATGTCTTTGCTACCGGAGACATGGGTATCGGCAATACAACGCCGAGCAGCGCCCTGGTTTCCGTCTTCAGCGGCGCCGACGCCGCCGAGGCGACCGGCCGGGGGACGGGGATCGACGACGGACAGCTTGCCCGGAAGGTGGCAGTCGTCCGGCAGGCCCTCGATGTGAACCGGCCCGATCCCTCCGACCCGGTCGGGGTCCTGGCGGCCGTGGGCGGCTTCGAGATCGGAGGCATCGCCGGGCTGATCCTCGGCGCGGCATCGCGGAGGAAGCCGGTCCTGGTGGACGGATTCATCTCCACGGCGGGAGCCCTGGTTGCAGCCCGGCTGGCACCCATATCCACGCAGTACATGATCGCCTCCCACCGGAGCATGGAACAGGGACACCGCATCGCCCTGCAGGCCCTCGGGAAGCGTCCTCTCCTGGACCTGGACCTGAGGCTCGGAGAGGGAACCGGGGCGGCCCTGGCCATGAATCTGGTGGAAGCGGCCGTCCGCATCCTCACCGAAATGGCCACCTTCGAGGAAGCGGCCGTTTCCCGGTCCCCGGCATGAAGCCCCTGCTGGCGGCCTTCCGCTTCCTGACGATCCTGCCACTCGGACGCCGCCCCGACAGACCCGGGGAATTGGCAGGCAGCATTCTTTTCTTTCCCCCGGTCGGCCTCTTCATAGGGATCGCGGCCATGGCGGCGGACAGGGTGGCCATGGCCTTCCTGCCTTCTCTGCCGGCGGCGGTCTGTACCGTCCTTCTCCTGATCGCCGTTTCCGGAGGCCTCCACATGGACGGCTTGGCGGACACGGCGGACGGCTTCGGAAGCGCCCGGCCGCGTGAGAAAGTCCTGGAGATCATGCGGGACAGCCGGATCGGCACCATGGGCGTCGTGGCGGTCGTGGCGGCGATCCTGCTGAAGGTGGCCTTTCTGGATGCCGTTCCCGTATCCCTGAGGAGCCAGGCAATCCTGCTGATGCCCGTCGCCGGCCGCTCGGCCCTGGTCTGGTCCATGGCCTGGCTGCCCTATGCCCGTCCGGAAGGGGGACTGGCCACGGCCTTTCTCGCGAAGGGTTCGCCGGTTCACGCGTCCTGGGCGCTCGTTTTCCTGGTTGCGTGCGGGGCCGGAACGGCCGGGTGGGCCGGCCTGGCCGCCGCTGCGGCGATCCTCGCAGTCCTGACCGGATGGATGGCGATCTGCCGCCGCCGGATCGGAGGCTTCACGGGAGACACGCTGGGGGCCTCCTGCGAAATGGCGGAGATCGTTCCGGTCGTTGTTCTGGCCCTGTGGCCGGCCGTCGCCGGGTAGGACGCCGCGCAACCGGCGGTTGCGATCCGGATTTTCTATTCCCCGCAGTGTGAAATCGAATGATGGCAAGGGAGGATATGAACGGATGAAAATCAAGTTTCTCGGAGCCGCCCGCACGGTGACGGGCTCCTGCTTCCTCGTCGAGGCCATGGGACACTGTTTCGCCGTGGACTGCGGTTTTCACCAGGGAAACCGTGACATCGAGTCGCGCAACTGGCAGGTGAACGGATACGATCCACGAAAGATCGAATTCTTCCTGATCACCCATGCCCATATGGACCACTCAGGACTCCTGCCCCGGCTGGTCCAGGCTGGATTTCGGGGGCCGATCTACATGACCCCGCCGACGGAGGAACTCCTCGAAGTCATGCTCCTCGACAGCGCCCATATCCAGGAGATGGAGGCCCTGTGGCAGAACAAGAAGCGCCTCCGCCACGGAGAGAAGCGGGTGTCGCCGCTGTATACCCGGCAGGATGCGGAGAACACATTTCCCCGTTTCCGGGCCGTTCCCTACGACCAGCCCTTCGAGCCCTTCCCGGGGCTCCGGGTCACCTTTCGGGACGCAGGGCATATCCTGGGCGCGGCCATGCTCGAGATGGAGATCACCGAAGCGGGGAAACCGTCGAAGCTCGTGTTTTCCGGTGACATCGGAAGGCCATCCCAGCTGATGATGCACGATCCATCCGTGATCAGCCGTGCGGACTTCCTGTTTCTCGAGTCAACCTACGGAAACCGGGACCACAAGAACGAGAAGGAAAGCCTTGACGAACTGGCGGAGGCCGTCGCCTACAGTCACGGGCGCGGCGAAAAGGTGATCATTCCGGCCTTTGCCGTGGAGCGGACCCAGGAGATCCTGTATTGCATCCACCTGCTGGCGAAGAGTGGGCGCCTTCCGAAGGGCATCCCTGTTTACGTGGACAGCCCGCTGGCGATCCGGGCGACGGAGATCTTCAACCGGAACGCCTCCTATTTCGACGAGGAGTCGCAGAAGATGTTGAAGCAGGGAGAAAATCCCCTGGCCGTGCCGAATCTCCACCTGACGGAGACCACGGAGGCCTCCATGGACATCAACACACAGGACGGCCCGGCCATCGTCATCTCGGCCAGCGGCATGGCCGACGCCGGGAGGATCAAGCACCATCTCCGGCACAATCTGTGGCGGGAAGGGGCGAGCGTCGTCTTCGTGGGCTTTCAGGCCCAGGGAACGATCGGGCGCCGCATTGTCGACGGGGCGGAAAAGGTCCGCCTGCTCGGGGAAGACGTGGCCGTCCGGGCGAAGGTGTTCACGATCAACGGTTTTTCCGCCCATGCCGGCCAGTCCCAGCTCCTCGACTGGCTTTCCCACTTCGAGGCCGGAGGCATGGAGATCTTTCTTGTCCACGGAGAATACGGGGCCCAGCAGGTTCTGGCGGAAAAGATCCGCGAGCGGTTCGGCATCCGGGCGCACATTCCCGATTACCTGGAGGAGGTGACCCTCGTTCCGGGCGAGGCGGTCGAGGCCCGGGTATCGCCGGAGGCGGCCGTGCCGAAGGTGGACTGGGAGACGCTGATGGCCGATCTGGAATCGACCGTGGCGCGTCTCCGGGAATCCAGGCCGGCCCTGGAAGCCGCGAACTGGGGAGATCAGGCGGACCTGCGGGACCGCCTGGCGGAGCTGAACCGGGCCCTGGGGACCGCCCTTCCCGGGCGTTGAGGAACGGGGCTCTTTCATGGATGGAGAAGATCCGGTGGAAGGGGTTGCATGGCCCGGCGACGAGGCCTTCATGGCCCTGGCCGTCGAGGAAGCTCTTCAGGCGGAGGCGGAAGGAGAGGTTCCCGTCGGCGCGGTGGTTTCTTGCGGAGGCACCCTGATCGCCCGGGCCCACAACCGGCCGCAGGGCCTCCTCGATCCGACCGCCCATGCGGAGATCCTGGCCATCCGCAGGGCCTGTGAAGCCTTGGGTAACTATCGCCTGACGGATGCGACCCTCTACGTTACGCTGGAACCCTGCGTCATGTGTGTGGGGGCCGTTGTCCATGCCAGGATCCGCCGGGTCGTCTTTGGCGCCGCCGACCCAAAGGGGGGAGCCGTCGTTTCCCGGTGGAGGCTTTTTGATGACGGTTTTTTCAATCACAGGCCCGAGGTGACAGGGGGTGTTCTGCAGGTACGGTGCGGAGAAATTTTGAGTGGATTTTTCCGCGGGAAAAGGGTAAAAAACCACGACATTTCGGAACAGCCGAAACAAGATTGAGCGGAGAGATACCGAAGTGGTCGTAACGGGATCGACTCGAAATCGATTTGGGGGCCAAAAGCTCCCACGGGGGTTCGAATCCCCCTCTCTCCGCCATTTCATTCATCCCGTATCCGGCCGACGGTCTCGCCACGCGCAAGTCCCCGTTCCAAGTAAATGCCGGTTCTGATCTTTAAGCGGAGAGATGCCTGAGCGGCCGAAAGGGCACGACTGGAAATCGTGTGTATGCCCCAAAAAGGTGTACCGGGGGTTCGAATCCCCCTCTCTCCGCCATTTCATTTTTCCCCGCCGGCGGCAGGCAATGCGCCGTTGTCTCCGTCGCGGGATCTCTTCCCCTGAAGGTTGTCCATCCGTGTCGCCAGCGCTGTCCGTCCTCCGCGGGCCAAGATCGCCGTTCGGAAGGAGGCTGTCCGTTACGGCCGTGGTGATTGCATTCCTCTGGCTTGCCACGCTTCCTTCCGCCTTCGCAGGATCCCCCCGGCGGGTCACATTCCTGCCCCAATGGTTTCCCCAGGCCCAGTTTGCCGGACATTTCGTGGCGATGGAAAAGGGCTTCTACCGCAACCGTGGAATCAACCTGGTTCTGCTGCGCGGAGGTCCCGGGGCGTCCCCTGAAGAGGCGTTCCGCAAGGGAAAGGCGGACTTTGCGACACTTTTCCTGGCCGAGGGGATTCGACTGCGTAACGGGGGGCTGAAGCTGGTCCATGTTGCCCAGATTGTGCAGCGCTCGGGGGTTCTGCTGGTGGCCAGAAAGTCCGGCGGGATCCTCAATCCTGCGGACTTTGAAGGGAAAACCGTCAGCGTGTGGGAGCATTCCCGGGCTCAGCAACTGGCCTTCTTCCGAAGATACAATGTTCATCCGGACATTGTGCCGCAGACCTTCACGCCGAACCTGTTCCTGCGGGGCGGCGTCGATGCCGCTTCCGCCATGGTCTATAACGAGTACCATACCATGCTCAATGCAGGCCTCAATGAGGAAGAACTCTCGGTTTTTGCCATGGCCGATCACGGGTTAAACTTTCCCGAGGACGGAATCTGGTGTCGGGAAGAGCTCTGCCTTCGCAGCCCGGAGGTATGCCGGTCCTTCGCCGCGGCGACCCTGGAAGGGTGGTCGTATGCCTTCGAACACCCCGAAGAGGCGCTGGACATCGTCATGAAATACGTGGAGGAGGCGAAGATCAACAGCAGCAGGACCCACCAGCGCTGGATGCTCGCCCGGATGAAAGATCTTATCCGGCCGGCCGGCCTCAACCGCCCGCCCGGGCGTCTTGACCGGGTGGACTATGACCGGGTGGCGCAAGCTCTCGCCGATGCCGGAATCATCCGATCCATTCCCAGTTACGGAGACGTACATGTCCAGGATCCCGGGGAAGAATAGGCGGCGGGGGCTTGCCTACCGGCTTTCGCTCACGATCCTGGCCGGAACGGCCGTCATCTTCCTGGCGGCCTTCGGGTACAGCTATTACTATTCCCGCCAGCTGGCACTCCGCTATGTGGAGGACAACGCCCGCTACCTGACCCAGTCCGTCGTCAACCGGATCGAGCTGTACGTCCAGGGCGTCGAGAAGACCCCCCTGTTCATGGCGTCCATGCTGGAAAAGAAGGCCCTGAGCCGGGCCGAGTTGGAAGACCAGATCCGTTCCATGCTGGAATCCAATCCGGACATTTTCAGCTCTGCCGTGGCCTTCGAACCGTATGCCTTCGACCCCGCCCGGAAGTACTATGCCCCCTTCTACTACCGGGAAGGCCGCTTCCTGAAGCGGCGGGATCTGGGAAACGAGTCCTACCGGTATGACCAGTGGGACTGGTACCAGATTCCCCGGGAAATGAGGGAGGACGGCTGGAGCGAGCCGTATTTCGACGAGGGCGGCGCGGGGATCATGATGTCGACCTTTTCCGCCCCGTTCTTCCAGAGGCCCGGGGGACGGAGCAAATTCAGGGGGGTCGTCACGGCGGACATCTCCCTGGGCTGGCTGGTGGAAGTTGTTTCCCGCATCTCCATCACGCCCTCCGGGTACGCCTTCCTGCTATCCCGCAATGGTGTCTTCGTAAGTCATCCGGAACGGAAGCTGATCCTGCGGGAGAGCATCTTCAGCATCGCCGAGGAAAAGGGCGATGCGGCGCTCCGGGAGCTGGGACGCCGCATGGTCCGCGGGGAGACCGGGTTCATGCCGGCCCCGGATGGTTTCACCCCGGAGAAGTCATGGCTTTATTATGCGCCGCTGCCGTCCACCGGATGGTCCATCGGCGTCGTCATTCCCGAGCGGGAGCTGCTGTCGGGCATTCATCGCCTGACCCTGGCGGTCATGGCCATCGCCGGGATCGGCCTGTCCGCCCTGCTCCTCCTGGTGGTCGGTGTTTCCCGTAACATCACGCGTCCCGTCCGGGAGCTGGCGTTCCGGGCCGGTGCCATCTCGAAGGGAGATCTGGACGTTCCTCTGCCGCCGCTCCACGCGCAGGACGAAGTGGGGGAACTGACGGCTTCTTTCGAGGAGATGCGTCTGGCTCTGAAAGAGTACATCCGGAATCTCCGGGAGACGACGGCCGCCAAGGAGCGCCTGGAGAGCGAGCTTCTGATCGCCCGGAACATTCAGATGAGCTTCATTCCGAAGCGCTCCCAACGTTTCCCGGAGGGCGCCGGTTTTGAGATTTCCGGGACCCTGGAACCGGCGCAGGAAGTGGGAGGAGACCTGTACAGCTTTTTCCTCGTCGACGACGATCACCTTTTCTTTGCCGTCGGCGACGTGTCTGGCAAGGGAATCCCTGCGGCCCTGTTCATGGCCGTCACGATTACCCTGATGAAGGGAATCGCCCGACGGAACATCGACCCGGCGGACATCCTGGAGCGGATCAACGGGGAGCTCTGCCGGGAAAACGATTCGCTCATGTTCGTCACGGTGTTTTGCGGGATTCTGGATGTCCGTACGGGTGAACTGCGGTATTCCAATGCCGGCCACAACCCGCCGGTTCTGCGCTCCCTGGGAGGAAGCGCCTGTTGGCTCCCCGTTCCGGAGGGGATCCTGCTGGGGGTTTTCAAGGATGCCGTCTACCGGACGGAGCGCATCCGCTTCGTCCCGGGCGACGAGATCCTTCTCTACACGGATGGAGTGACGGAGGCGCTGAACCCGGAGAAAGGCTTTTTCGGCGACGCAAGGCTGCTCCGGACCGTGGATGAAAAAATGGATCGGGATCCGGCGGGTCTGGTCGGACGGATCGTCGACTCGGTGAGGACGTTTGCGGATACCGAGCCCCAGTCCGACGACATCACGGTCCTGGCGGTTCGCTGGACGGGTCCGCCTGCTTCCGGCGGCGGGGATTCCGAGGACGGAGGGGCCGGATGAGAATAACGAGGGAACGGCGGGATATCGGGCGGGTGGCGGTCTATCCGGGAAACTTCGCGTCCAGGAGCCTTACCCCCATGATGCCCAGGACGGAGCTGCATGCCAGCATCGCCGCTTCCAGAATCAGGAGTGTCGCCGCCGTTCCTGTGGAATCGAGCGGGAGCAGATAAGCGATCGGCGGAGGTGCCAGGGAGATCGCGCCGAACAGGGCGCCGACCACGATCTTCTTCCTGAGGAAAGGCGTACCGACCCTGCGGAACCGCACCCGGGCGTCGATGATGCCCGAGGCAAGGGCGGCGGCGATCGTGACGGGCAGGCAGACGGCCATGATCCGGACGGAAGCCGCCAGGTCCGCCTGCAGCGGTCCCCGGACCAGGAGCAGGAGCGCCGTCAGGGCAAGAAGAAGAAAGGCCAGGGCCTGCGGGGCATGCACGATCACGGGATGCAGGTGAAGGTCCAGAATGCGACGCCGCGACTCGGAGACAGGATGCTGGTATGGCTCGAACATCTTGCGGGGAACGCCGCAGGCAGGGCAGACGTCGCGGAGCTCTTTTTCCTCTGCGATGAATCCGCAGGCCTTGCAACGCAGCCATGCCTTCATGCCGTCACCACGAGAATGCGCGGATGATTTCGCCTGTATCGTAAGCGCTGCAAGGGGCTGGCTTCAGAACTCCCGGAGCGCTTCTTCTTTCGTCTCGCAGAGCTTGAAGATGGATCCGAAGCCGGAAATCCGGAAGACATCCTTGACGGGTCCCTGAAGGGAAGAGAATACCAGGCGTCCGTCCTTTCCTTTCAGGGTCTTGGCGAAGGCGAGGATGCTCCTGAGTCCGGCGCTCGATATGTATTCCAGGGCGTGCAGGTCCAGCAGGAAATAGCGGTGGTTTTCGTCGGCGAGACGGGTCAGTTCCTTTTCGAAATCGGCTGCCGTCACGGCATCGATCCGGCCTTTTGGTATGACGGTGATGACGTCTCGTTCCACGGTAACGATGTCTCGTTCCACGGTGGTCGTTATTTCCATGATTCCTCCATCGTCAGGTGGCACACCTTCATATTTGTGGACCGTTCTTTTCTCACAGATGTTTCTTTGTGTCAAAAAAAATGCTGACTTCCGGTTAACCTTTTAATTGTCGGAAGTTGACCGCCTGGGCAGGAACGGTTGCCTTGCCGGGGCGCTTCCCGGATAAAAGCCGGCTCGTTTCCCCGGACGAAATCCTTGACATCCTTGCTTCCGCTGCCGTATGATCCAATGCTCTGCAGATGAAGCAGTCGGTTGTTCCTTCCGAGAGGGAACACGCATTCTTCAGCATTCGGAACGGATAGCCGGGTCCCGTGCAACGGCGGACTGTGAACCCCGTGAGGTCCGGAAGGAAGCAGCGGTAACAGAAACCGGCGTGTGCCGCGGGTAAACCTGGCTATCCTTTTATTTTCGGTAAAGACACCTGTGGATTACCTCGTCCTGGCCAGGAAATGGCGACCCCAGCGTTTTGAAGATGTAGTCGGACAGGAGCCGGTCGTCAGGACGCTCCGGAACGCCATCCGACACCAGCGGCTGGCCCACGCGCTCGTGTTCGGCGGTCCCCGGGGTGTCGGCAAGACAACCGTCGCCCGCATCCTGGCGAAAGCGGTAAACTGCGAGCACGGACCCACGGAGACGCCCTGCAATGAATGTGTTCATTGCAGAGAGATCCGGGACGGCGTGTCGCTGGATGTGCGGGAGATTGACGGAGCCTCCAACCGCGGCATCGATGAAGTCCGGGAGCTGCGGGAGAACGTCAAGTTCGCTCCTGTGTCCTGCCGGTACAAGATCTACATCATCGATGAAGTGCACATGCTTACCCGGGAGGCATTCAACGCCCTCCTGAAGACCCTGGAAGAACCTCCCGAGCATACCCTGTTCATTTTCGCCACCACCGAGACGTCCAAAATCCCTGCCACGATCCTCTCCCGATGCCAGTGCCACGATTTCCACCGTGCGCCGATCAGTCGGATCGCCGAAAACTTGAGAGCCATCGCCGAGGCGGAGGGTGTGTGCCTGAGCGATCAGGCCCTCCGGTGGATCGCCGAGTCGGCCGACGGCAGCATCCGGGACGGCCAGAGCATTTTCGACCAAGTGATCGCCTATGCCGGGTTGTCCATCGAGGACAGCCAGGTGGAAGAGCTGCTGGGATTCACGGAACGGAAATTCCTGCCCCAGCTCTCCGATGCCGTTTTCCGCCGGGACGCGGGAGCATGCCTCCGGATGCTTCATGACGGCTACTATGCGGGAATGGACATGGCCAAGTTCTTCGGCGCCCTCCTGGATCATTTTCGCAGTCTGCTTCTTGTAAAGGTCCTGGGTGCGGAGACGGAGGTTCTGGAGTTGAGCCCGGAGGAAAAATCCCGGCTGGCCGAGCAGGTGCAGGATGTCGGCCGGGAGGAACTCCAGCGCTATGCAGATATGCTGCTGGCCGAAGAGGAGAATGTCCGGAAGAGCGGCAATCCACGCCTGACACTGGAAACGATCCTGATAAGGATGGCCTATCTGGAGCCGCTGCTTCCCATCGGGCAGGTTCTGGAGAGGTTGGAACGAATGGAATCGCGCCTGTCCGGCGGCCCGGGTGGGGGCGGAGGGGGGAATCGCCCGTCCGGGGCGCGGGAGGAAACAGCGGCGGGAAGGATGGAGCGGAAGCCTCCCGCGATGGAGTCCGCCGGACGCGCGGCAGCGAGCGAAACGGGCACGGGGGCCGGGACGCCGAACGGATCGTATTCCGCAACCATGCCGGCGGACGGGGATCCCTCGAAGCTCTGGGAAGGATTGAAGCAGTATATCAAGAACCAGAGCTATCCGCTCTGGTCGAAGATCCAGTCCGGTCAAGTCAGGGCTGTTGAAGACCAGCGCATCGTGATCGGTTTCCCGACGGATTACGTCTTTCTGGAAGACCTCCATCTCCAAAAGAGCCGCCTTCAGGAACTGGCGGGCACCTATTTCGGCGGGCAGATGACGGTCCAGCTGGAATCGGTGGCCCTGGAGACGTCTGCAAACAACGGGAGCAGGGAGAGGGCGGAGAGCGAAGAGAGAAACCAGAAAAGGCAGGAAGCCCTTCATTCTCCGATGCTGCAAAAAGTGCTGGATCTGTTTGAAGGCGCAGAGGTGCGCGAAATCATATCGAGATAAATCGACGACGGCGGTGGTGGAGGAACATTCATGTCTCAAAATTTCGGCAACATCGTGAAGCAGGCGAAGAAGATTCAGGAAAAAATGGCCAAGCTCCAGGAGGAACTTGCCCTGAGAACCGTAGAGGCCAGCGCTGGCGGAGGCATGGTTACCGTGGTCGTCAATGGACGAAACGAGCTTCTGTCCATCCGAATCGAGCGGGATGTCGTCAATCCGGACGACCTGGAGATGCTTCAGGATCTGATCCTGGCCGCCGTCAACGAGGGGATGCGGAAATCCCAGGAGATGATGGCGACGGAGATGTCCAAGATCACGGGCGGCTTCAATATCCCCGGGATGGCGTAAACGGGAAAGTCGATGAACGGTTACGCCCCTCCCATCCGTCGTCTGATCGAGGAACTGTCCCGCTTTCCGGGTGTCGGGGAGAAAACGGCCACTCGTCTGGCCACCTTTATCATCCGGGGCTCCAGTGAAGACGCCCAGCGTCTGGCTGACAGCATCGTCGACGTCAAACGGAAGATTCACCTGTGCTCCATATGTTTCCATCTTTCCGAAGGGGACGTCTGTCCCGTCTGCGCCGATGCGTCCCGTGACCGCAGCATTGTCTGCGTCGTCGAGGAGCCGGATGCCCTCATCGCCATCGAAGAAAGCCAGAGCTACCGGGGAACCTATCACGTCCTGCACGGGGCGCTGGCGCCTCTGGACGGCATCGGACCGGAACAGCTCCGTCTCCAGGAACTGTTCAACCGCGTCGTTCAGGGCGGAGTGCGGGAGGTTATCCTGGCTACCAACCCCAACGTCCAGGGGGAGTCGACGGCCCTCCTGATCACGAAACTGCTCCGCCAGACGGAAGTGACGATCACCCGGATCGCCCAGGGCGTTCCTGTCGGTGGAGAACTGAAGTACACGGACCGGATGACCTTGGGAAAAGCTTTGGAATTCCGAAGAGGTATGTAAGAGTGACGATGCATCCGGTTCGCGAGATTCCCTGTCGAGAGATCACGGAAGCGGTCCGCCGCCTGTTCATCGCGGCCAACACGGAGGCACCCCCGGATCTCCTGAAGGCGATACGGGATGCCCGGGAAGCGGAAACCTCGGCCGTAGCCTGTTCCATCCTCGACCAGATTCTGGAAAATGCCGATGTGGCCCGCCGGGAGAGCCTACCGCTTTGCCAGGACACGGGACTTTCCATCGTCTTCGCGGAAATCGGCCAGGATGTACATGTCGTGGGGGGCGATTTTTCGCAGGCGGTCAGAGAAGGGGTCCGACAGGCCTACCGGGACGCCTTCCTGAGAAAATCCGTCTGCGATCCCCTCTCCAGATCGAACACCGGCGACAACACGCCGGAGGTTCTACACATGGTGATCGTCCCGGGGAATCGGATCCGGCTCGTTGTCATGCCGAAGGGGGGAGGAAGCGAAAACATGAGCGGCGTTTCCATGCTTCTCCCGGCGGCGGGTTGGGAGGGAATCAGGAAGCACTTGCTGCAGAAGGTGGCGCAGGGGGCGGCCAATGCCTGTGCCCCCGTTCTGGTCGGCGTCGGAATCGGAGGCGCAATGGAAACGGCGATTGTCCTTGCCCGCAGAGCCCTGCTGAGGCCCATCGGCGAACCGAACGGTTCGGATGAGCGCCTGCGCGACCTGGAACGTACCCTTCTGGCGGACATCAATGTGCTGGGAATCGGTCCTCAGGGGCTCGGCGGCAGAACCACCGCCCTGGCCGTTCACGCGGAAATGGCGCCCTGCCACATCGCATCCCTGCCCGTTGCCTATCAGCTTCAGTGTCATGCGGTGCGGCACATGGAGGCGATTCTGTGATGATGCAGGCATCCGTCATATCGCTGCGGACCCCTCTGACGGCAGACGTCTGCCGTGAATTGTCCGCCGGCGATCGGATTCTGCTGAGCGGCTCGGTGCTGACCGCAAGGGATGCGGCGCACCGCCGTTTTGTCGAGGCCCTTCGGAGAGGGGAGCCTCTCCCCGTATCTCTTGATAATGAAACGATTTTCTATGCGGCGCCGACTCCGGCCCCTCCCGGCCGGATCATCGGATCCATCGGTCCCACCACAAGCGGCCGGATGGATCCCTACACGCCGGTGTTGCTGGAAGCCGGGCTCCGCGGCATGATCGGAAAGGGAAAGAGATCCCCCGAGATTGTGGAAGCCGTGCGGAAGAGGCAGGGCATCTATTTCGCCGCCACGGGCGGGGTCGCTGCCGTCACTTCCCGATGTATTCGCAGTGTTACGCTTCTGGCCTACGAAGACTTGGGGCCAGAGGCTGTTCTCCGGCTCGAGATCGCAGACCTTCCTCTCATTGTTGTCAACGATGCTCGTGGAGGGGACCTGTATGAGATGGTTCTCAGGGCTGCCCGTGTCGATGAATAAAAAATTCTTGACAAAAACCATACCAGAGAATAGTCTCCGTAATTCGCGTTTGACAGGCGAATGACGCATGTTTTTAAGGAACGTGGGACTTGCGGCAGTTCTCTTTGAAAATCGGTTATTTGAGTAGGCTGGCGTAGCTCAACGGTAGAGCAGCTGATTTGTAATCAGCCGGTTGCGGGTTCAATTCCCATCGCCAGCTCCATATAGCATAAGATATCGGAGGGGTTCCCGAGTGGCCAAAGGGAGCAGACTGTAAATCTGCCGGCGGAGCCTACGGAGGTTCGAATCCTCCCCCCTCCACCATGCGTTTCCAAGCGGGAGTAGCTCAGTGGCTAGAGCGTCAGCCTTCCAAGCTGAGGGTCGCGGGTTCGAATCCCGTTTCCCGCTCCAGACCAGACAGGAAGGCGGTTGCGGATCGACCGTCCGTCACGGACGGGAGAAGGGATCCGGCGCTGCCGGATGATGATCGCCCACGTAGCTCAGTCGGTAGAGCACATCCTTGGTAAGGATGAGGTCACCAGTTCAATCCTGGTCGTGGGCTCCAGATTTTTTCAGAAAGTCGGATTTATTATGCGAAACATCATTACGTTGGCCTGCACCGACTGCAAGCAGAGGAACTATACCACCACGAAGAACAAGAGGACCATGCAGAACCGTCTTGAGCTCAAGAAGTATTGCAAGTTCTGCCAGACGCATACGGTCCATCGTGAAACCAAGTAGCCGGCTTGCGCTGTGCGATGTTCGGGAAAGGCCAGTAGCTCTAATGGATAGAGCGCCGGACTCCAAATCCGGATGCTGGGGGTTCGAGTCCCTCCTGGCCTGCCATCTCTTCTGTTTCAGTTTGACGAGCGCACTGGCAGGAGCCTTTCATGGATAAGGTCAAGGAGGCTTTCGAAAAGGTAAAGGTATTCCTTGCGGAGGCCAAAGCGGAATTCAAGAAAGTTACGTGGCCGACACCGAAGCAGGCATTGGCGTCCACATCCGTCGTGCTGGTGGTTGTGATCATCATGTCCCTGTTCCTCGGGCTGGTGGATTTCAGCCTGGTCAAAATCCTGCGGCTTATATTGGGTTGAATTCAATGGCGTTCCGCTGGTACGTGGTCCATACTTACTCCGGTTACGAGAACAGGGTGAAACACTCCCTTCAGGAGCGAATCCAGGCGGCGGGCATGCAGGATTCGTTTGCGGATATTCTCATTCCCGAGGAGGATATAGTCGAGTTGATCTCCGGTGAGAAACGGACCTCCAAAAGAAAGTTCTTCCCCGGGTATATCCTGGTCCAGATGGAGCTCAACGATCAGACATGGCACATCGTCAAGGAAACGCCGAAGGTAACCGGATTCATCGGCAGCAAGGATAAACCGTCTCCCATTCCCGACGGTGATGTCGATCTCCTTCGCACCCGCATCGATGAAGGCACATTGAAGCCCAAGCCGAAGTTCAAGTTCGAGGAGGGGGACCATGTACGGATCATTGACGGGCCGTTTACGAACTTCGACGGAGTCATCGACGAGGTGAAGCCGGAAAAGGGGAAATTGAGAGTCATCGTCAGCATTTTCGGGCGTTCCACTCCGGTGGAACTCGATTTCGTTCAGGTCGTGCAGAGCTGATCCGCCAGTCCCGGAGGCCCGATGCCTGCCGGGTATTTCACAGGAAGAGGTTTCCACATGGCAAAAAAGGTCATCGCAAACATCAAACTGCAGATCAAGGCCGGAAAGGCGACCCCTTCGCCGCCCATCGGTCCTGCCCTCGGCCAGCACGGGGTCAACATCATGGAGTTCTGCAAGGCATACAATGCCATGACCCAGCATCAGGAGGGCATGGTTGTACCCGTGATCATCACGGTATACGCCGACCGGTCTTTCACCTTCATAACCAAGACACCGCCCGCTTCCGTCCTCTTGAAACAGGCGGCGAAGATCGCCAAGGGATCAAACAATCCCAGGAAAGAGAAAGTGGGCGCGGTGACCGAGAAACAGATCCGGGAAATCGCAGAGTTGAAATTCAACGACTTGAATGCGGTAAACATGGAGGGCGCTGTTCGGATCATCGAAGGGACGGCCAGATCCATGGGCATCGACATCAAGGGTTAGAATCGTTCACGAGGTTACGGTCATGCCGAGCAGAGGGAAAAGCTATCAGGAAGTGAAAAAGAAGGTCACCCCGGGGACGCGTTATGCCCTGAAGGAGGCGGTTGAGATCCTGGTTGGCACCACCCGTGCCAAATTTGATGAAACGGTGGATGCCGCCATTCGCCTGGGAGTAAACCCCGCCCATGCCGATCAGATGGTCCGTGGCAGTGTGGTTCTGCCGAACGGATTGGGTAAAACGGTACGGGTTCTCGTGTTTGCAAAGGGAGAGAAGGAGAAGGAAGCCGCCGATGCCGGTGCCGATGTGGTCGGATCGGACGACATTGTCGAGAAAATCAAGGGGGGCTGGCTGGAGTTCGATCGAGTGATTGCCACGCCCGACATGATGGGAAGCGTTGGAAAACTTGGTAAGATTCTGGGCCCCAGGGGACTCATGCCCAATCCCAAGGTTGGTACGGTGACTTTTGATGTTGGAAGGACGGTCAAGGAACTGAAGGCGGGTAAGGTTGAATTCCGGGTGGAGAAGGCGGGAATCGTCCATACGCCGGTGGGAAAAGTTTCCTTCGGACCGGAAAAGCTGATGGAGAACATCCAGGCCGTTATCGAAACGATCATCAAATTGAAGCCTGCATCAAGCAAGGGGACCTATCTGAAAAGCATTTCCCTTTCCACCACCATGGGTCCCGGGATCAAGGTGGACCCCCAGGATGTTAAGGCAACATAATCACTGACCGGTCAGAAACAGTCGGAGACAGCAGGTACAGGAAGCGTTTAATCGGGTTATACCCGGCCTGCCGAGACGAGGTTCGAGTGTTCCGTACAGGATGGTCGAAAGACCATGCTGGTCATTTTTTCCTGTATGATGATACCTGTCTCCGGCTTTCCTGAGGAAGCGATCATAAAGCTTCCCGGGCGTAGGTGACTTTGAGAGGAAAGGAGGTTGGAGATTGGATCGGAAAACGAAGGAGCAGGTGGTCGCTTCCCTTCACGAGCAGCTGAAGGATGCCAAACTCGCCGTCCTCGCCGGCTACAGCGGGATGAATGTGGCGAAGATGACGGAGTTGAGGAACGCCCTGCGAAAGACCAACACGGATGTCCAGGTGATCAAAAACACCTTGTGGCGCATCGCGGCCAGAGGAACCCCTTTCAGCGCTCTGGAGGGGCAGGTCAAGGGACCCCTCGTCATGGCTTTGAATTCCGGCGATGCGGTTGAGTCTACCAAGGTGCTTGTTGAATTCGCCAAGAAAAATGCCGAGTTGGAACTCCGGACGGGCATGCTGGAAGGCAAGGTTCTGACGGCGCAGCAAATCAGCGACCTTTCGGAACTGCCCAGTCGGGAGGTTCTTCAGGCGAGACTGCTGTCCGTCATGATCGGTGTCCAGACGGGTCTGGTAACGGCGCTCAGCGGCGTGTCCCGCGGATTGGTTCAGGTTCTTGCGGCATACCGGGACAAGAAGGAAAGCGCTTCGTAAAAAAAACATTCATCGCATCATACAGGAAGGAAGGTTGAACATGTCGAACATCACGAAGGAAGACGTAATCAAGTTTATCGAGAACATGACCGTTCTGGAGCTTTCCGAGATGGTCAAAGAGCTGGAAAGCCGGCTTGGAGTCTCAGCGGCCGCGCCTGTTGCCGTGGCGGTGGCCGCCGGTCCTGCTGCGGCCGCAGCCCCCGTCGAGGAGAAGACGGAGTTTGACGTGATCCTGACCGGGTTTGGAGACCAGAAGATTCAGGTCATTAAGGAAGTCCGCGCCATTACGGGGCTGGGATTGAAGGAAGCCAAGGACCTCGTGGAAGGAGTGCCCAAGCCTGTCAAGGAGGCCGTTTCCAAGGATGAGGCCGCGGATATTAAGGCCAAAATCGAAAAAGTCGGCGGTACCGTGGAAGTAAAGTAGCAGGAAACCTGAATGTAACGGGGGTAACAGGTTTCCTGCGCCCCCGTTTTCAGCCTGCCACCCTGAAACACGGACTTCTGAAGGGGAATTATGGGAGCATTCAGAAAAAGTTTCGGCCGGATACAAAAGATCCTCGACATTCCGAATCTGATCGATATCCAGTTGCGGTCGTACGATAAATTCCTGCAATGGGATACAGAACCGGACAAGAGGAAAAATTACGGCCTTCAAGGCGCGTTCAGGAGTGTCTTTCCAATTTCCGACTTCAGCGGAAAATGCACACTTGAATTCGTAAGTTATAAAATCGGTCAAGCCCGTTATGACGTGAATGAGTGTGTCCAGAAGGGCATGACGTATGCGGCGCCCCTGAAGATCGTCGTCCAGCTCCGGGTGTTTGATGTGGACCGCAGCAGTGACAACCGGGCGATCCGGGATATCAAGGAGCAGGAGATCTACTTCGGGGAGATCCCCCTCATGACAAGGAACGGCACGTTCATTGTCAACGGGACGGAGCGCGTGATCGTCAGCCAGCTTCATCGTTCGCCGGGCATCTTCTTCGATCATGACAAGGGGAAGACGCTTGCCAGCGGAAAGCTGATCTATTCCGCGCGGCTCATTCCGATTCGCGGGTCCTGGCTCGACCTGGAGTTTGACTCCAAGGACATTCTTTATGTCCGCATCGATCGGCGCCGGAAAATGCCCGTCACCATCCTCCTGAAAGCCATGGGGAATTCGACGGAATTCCTCTTGAATTACTTTTACAGCGTGGAGAAGGTGCAACTGGACGCGGAGGGGCTGTTTGTCAATGTGGACGAATCCCTGATCGGGGAAAAGGTACTGGAGGATGTCAAGGACCCGAAAAGCGGGGATGTCCTTGTCAAACGGGGACGAAAGCTCAACAAGCAGCTGATCAGGAGGATGAGCGAAGCGGGAATCCAGAGGATTCCCGTCGAGGAAGCGGACATGATGGGCCGGATTCTGGCCTCGAACATTCTTGATCCCAAGTCGGGTGAAGTTCTACTGCGGTGTAACGAGGAATTGACCGGCCAGGGGCTGGAGGCGATTCGGGAGAAGGGCATCCCGGAAATTCGCCTGATTCACCTGGATGAAGACACGACGTCCGCGTCCATTCGGGATACCCTGATCATGGACCGCATTGACTCGGCCGAAGACGCGATCATCGAGATATACCGCAGACTGCGTCCCAGCAATCCGCCGACTCCCGAAACGGCTTTCAAATTCTTCCGCAGCCTCTTCTTCGAAGAAGAAACATACGATCTTTCGGACGTCGGCCGGGCAAAAATGAATTACAAGCTCGGCTTGGATGTCCCTACGGATGTCGCCGTTCTCCGGAACGAGGACATCCTGGCGGCTGTGAAATACCTGATCGACCTGAAAAACGGGGTTCAGGACCGGAGCGTTGACGACATCGATCACCTGGGAAACCGGCGCGTCCGTTCCGTGGGAGAGTTGATCGAGAACCAGTACCGCATTGGTCTTGTCCGGATGGAGCGGGCCATCAAGGAGAAAATGAGCCTCCAGGACATCGAGACCATGATGCCCCACGATCTCGTGAACGCCAAACCGGTTTCAGCCGTCGTGAACGAGTTCTTCGGCAGCAGCCAGTTGTCCCAGTTCATGGACCAGACGAATCCCCTCTCCGAAATCACGCACAAGCGCCGCCTGTCCGCTCTGGGGCCCGGCGGCCTGACGAGAGAGCGCGCAGGGTTCGAGGTGCGGGACGTTCACCCCACACATTACGGGCGGATCTGTCCCGTGGAAACGCCGGAAGGGCCGAACATCGGCCTCATTGTTTCGCTCAGCACCTATGCCCGGGTCAACGAGTTCGGCTTCATCGAGACGCCGTATCGCCTCGTGGATGATGGGAGAGTGCTGGAAGACGTGAAGTTTCTGACGGCCATCGAGGAAGAAAGCCGGATCATCGCCCCGTCCGACGTCAATCTGGACATGGAAGGCAACTTCCAGGACGACCTGATTTCCGCCCGGAAGGGTGGGAACTACATGGCGGTGGCCGCTTCCGACGTGACCATGATGGACGTCTCGCCCAATCAGCTGGTCAGCGTCGCTGCGGCCCTGATTCCGTTCCTGGAGCACGACGACGCGAACCGTGCCCTCATGGGGTCGAACATGCAGCGACAGGCGGTGCCGCTGATGCAGCCCGAAGTGCCCCTCGTGGGGACCGGCATGGAGTCTGTCGTCGCGCGGGACTCCGGTGCGGTCGTGGCGGCCCGCAGGGATGGAACGGTGGAAAGTGTTGACGCTTCCAGGATCGTCATCCGCTGCAGCGTCCATGATCAGGACGAAACGGATACGGGCGTCGATATCTACAATCTGACCAAATATCAGCGCTCCAACCAGGATACGTGCTTCAACCAGAAACCCATCGTCAATCCGGGAGACGAGGTCCGGGCGGGATACATTATCGCCGACGGTCCGGCCACGGACAACGGCGAGCTGGCTTTGGGCCGCAATGTGATGGTGGCCTTCATGTCCTGGGGTGGCTACAACTACGAGGATTCCATCCTGGTGAGCGAGCGAATCGTCAAGGAAGATGTCTACACCTCGATCCATATTGAGGAATTCGAGACGATGGCCCGGGATACGAAACTGGGAAAAGAAGAGATCACCCGGGACATCCCGAACGTCGGAGAAGATGCGCTGAAAAATTTGGACGACAGCGGGATCGTACGGATGGGCGTTTCGGTGAAACCCGGTGACATCCTGGTGGGCAAGATCACTCCCAAGGGAGAAACCCAGCTTTCCCCGGAAGAGAAGCTGCTTCGGGCCATTTTCGGAGAGAAGGCGAGCGACGTCCGCGACACTTCGTTGCGTGTGCCGCCGGGCGTGGAAGGGACCGTCATTGACGCCAAGATCTTTTCCCGAAAGGGAGCGGAGCGGGATTCCCGGTCCCAGTATATCGAGGAAGAGGCCGTGCGGGGGATCCTCAAGGACCGGGACGACGAGATCCGGATCATCACGGAGAATGTGAGAAGAAAGATCGCCTCCATGCTGGAGGGGAAAATCTCCGGGGCCAAGGTTGTCGATCCGAAGAAGAAAAAGATCGTTCTTAAGAAAGGGGATGCCATCACATCGGAATTCCTGGAGAATGCTTCTTTCAGCCTCTGGAAAGGGGTCACCCTGCCGGAAGACGAGGAAACGGAGCGCAAGATCAGCGTCCTCATGGCGAATCTGGATCGGAAGATCGATCTCGTTGAGGCGTATTTCGCTGAGAAGGTAGAGAGACTCAAGGCGGGAGACGAACTGCCGCCCGGTGTAATCAAAATGGTCAAGGTATATGTGGCCATCAAGCGGAAGCTGTCGGTCGGTGACAAGATGGCCGGACGACACGGCAACAAAGGCGTCCTCTCGCGTATCCTTCCGGAAGAAGACATGCCTTATTTCATCGACGGGACCCCGGTGGACATCATCCTGAATCCCCTTGGCGTTCCGTCCCGCATGAACGTGGGACAGATCCTGGAGACCCATCTGGGATGGGCGGCCAAGGGCCTGGGAGAGAAGATCCATGACCTTTGCCGGATCAAGACCCCGACCGATGAACTCAAGCGGGAAATGAAGACGATCTATTCCACTCCCGAGTTCGACCGTTTCGTCGACGGGGCCACCGACGAGGAGATCCTCCATTTTGCCGAGCGACTCCGCAAGGGGATTGCCGTCTCCACGCCAGTTTTTGACGGGGCCGAGGAAGTCCAGATCCGCGATATGCTCAAATCAGCCAACCTGCCTGAAAAGGGACAGACCCTGCTGTTCGATGGCCGCACCGGAGAACCCTTTGACCAGGAAGTCACGGTCGGCATGATCTATATGCTGAAACTTCACCATCTGGTTGACAACAAGATCCATGCCCGTTCCATCGGTCCCTATTCGCTGGTGACCCAGCAGCCATTGGGCGGGAAGGCTCAGTTCGGCGGCCAGCGTCTGGGGGAAATGGAAGTCTGGGCCATGGAGGCCTACGGCGCTTCCTACTCGCTGCAGGAGTTCTTGACGGTCAAGTCCGACGACGTAGCCGGCCGGACCCGGATCTATGAGGCGATCGTGAAGGGCGAGCATACGCTGGAACCGGGGCTCCCCGAATCGTTCAACGTCCTCGTGAAGGAGTTGCAGAGTCTCTGCCTCGACGTGGATCTTATCGAGGAAGAGTGACGGGGAACGCCCCCAACAGGCAAACGGAGGAATAGTAATCCGTGGAAGACGTGTTCAGCTATTTCGAAAAACCGAAGGATCCCATCCGCTTCAGCGCGATCCGGATGCGCATCGCCTCGCCCGAAAAAATACTTTCGTGGTCCAAGGGAGAGGTGAAGAAGCCGGAGACGATCAATTATCGGACTTTCAAACCGGAACGGGACGGCCTGTTCTGTGCCAAGATCTTCGGTCCCGTGAAGGATTATGAGTGCCTGTGCGGCCGTTACAAGCGCATGAAGCATCGTGGCGTCGTCTGTGAGAAGTGCGGCGTCGAAGTCATTCAATCGAAGGTTCGCCGGGAACGCATGGGGCATATCACCCTGGCGACACCCGTGGCGCATATCTGGTTTCTGAAGAGCCTGCCCAGCCGGATTGGAAACATTCTGGACCTGACGCTCAAGGAACTGGAAAAAGTTCTTTATTTCGAATCGTGGATCGTTCTGGAACCGAAGAATACCCCCCTCAAGAGAAAAGAGCTTCTAGACGAGGAGGAGTTTTTCCGGAAGCGCGAGGAATACGGAGCGGACTCCTTCGTCGCGGGAATCGGCGCGGAGGCGGTCCGGAAACTCCTGGAGGAGATTGATCTGGAGCAGCTTTACGAGGAACTCCGGGATGAACTGAAGACCTCCGTCTCCGACACGAAGAAAAAGAAACTCATCAAGCGGCTGAAGGTTGTGGAGGCCCTCCGCAAATCGGCGAACCGGCCGGAATGGATGGTCCTGACCGTTCTGCCGGTCATTCCGCCGGACCTGCGGCCCCTGGTACCGCTCGATGGCGGTCGGTTCGCAACATCCGACCTGAACGATCTGTACCGCCGTGTCATCAACCGGAATAACCGGCTGAAGCGGCTCCAGGAGCTCAACGCCCCGGAAATCATCATCCGCAACGAAAAGCGGATGCTGCAGGAGGCCGTGGACGTGCTGTTCGACAACGGCCGGCGGGGCAGGGCGATCACAGGGACGAACAAACGGCCGCTCCGTTCCCTCTCGGACATGCTCAAGGGGAAGCAGGGGCGGTTTCGTCAGAATCTCCTTGGGAAGCGAGTCGATTATTCGGGACGCTCGGTCATTACCGTCGGGCCGGATCTGAGACTTCACCAGTGCGGGTTGCCCAAGAAAATGGCCCTTGAGCTGTTCAAGCCCTTTGTTTACAACCGGCTCATGGATCGGGGGTATGTAACCACCGTCAAGAGCGCCAAGAAGATGGTGGAGCGGGAATCCGCCGAGGTCTGGGATGCCCTGGACGAAGTGGTGCGGGAATATCCCGTCATGCTGAACCGTGCTCCCACCCTGCACCGGCTGGGTATCCAGGCGTTCGAGCCCGTCCTCATTGAGGGCAAGGCCATTCAGCTGCACCCCCTCGTCTGCACGGCGTTCAACGCCGACTTCGACGGGGACCAGATGGCCGTCCACGTTCCACTCTCCATCGAGGCCCAGACGGAAGCCCGGGTCCTCATGATGTCGACGAACAACATCCTCTCGCCGGCCAACGGCAAGCCCATCATCATTCCCAGCCAGGACATCGTTCTGGGGATCTATTACCTGACCCGGGACCGGTCCGGGATCAAAGGAGAGGGAATGACCTTCTCCGGACCGGAGGAAGTGCGCTGCGCCCTCGATTCAGGTGAAGTGGACCTTCAGGCAAAGATCCGGGTGCGCCTGGAAGGCGTGCTGAAGGAAACGACCGCAGGGCGCATGCTCCTTTTCGAGATCATTCCCAAGGAAATTCCCTTCGATCTCGTCAATAAGGTCATGAACAAGAAGGAGCTGGCGAACCTGATCGACCATTGCTACCGCAATCTGGGCGACAAGACGACGGTTCTCCTGGCGGATCGTCTGAAAGACCTGGGATTCAAGTACGCGACCAGTTCGGGATGTTCGATCGCTATCCACAACATGGTGATCCCGGCCAATAAGCGGGAGATCGTGGCGAAGGCGGACAAGGAAGTCCTCAAGATCCAGAAGCAGTACATGGATGGCTTGATCACGGACGGAGAACGCTACAACAAGGTCATCGACATCTGGGCGCAGGCAACGGAACGGGTTGCCTTGGAGATGATGGGCGGGATCGAAAAAGAAATTCTGGACGGCAAGGAGGGAGCCAGGAAAAAGTCGGAAAGTTTCAACCCGATCTACATGATGGCCGATTCCGGTGCCCGGGGAAGCGCTGTCCAGATCCGGCAGCTGGCCGGAATGCGCGGCCTCATGGCCAAACCCTCCGGGGAAATCCTCGAGACTCCGATCACGGCCAATTTCCGGGAGGGTCTGACGGTTCTCCAGTACTTCATTTCCACCCACGGTGCCCGGAAGGGGCTCGCCGACACGGCCCTCAAAACGGCCAACTCCGGTTATCTTACCCGAAGGCTCGTGGACGTTGCCCAGGACTGCATCATTACAGAGACGGACTGCGGAACCATCGACGGCATCTTCGTTTCCGCTCTGATGGAAGGCGGCGAGATCATCGAGACCGCCGGAGAACGCGTCCTCGGCAGAGTAACGCTGGAAGAAGTCAAAGATCCCTTCACCGGTGAAGTAATCATCCCGGCCAATCAGGAGATCGATGAAGCTCTGGCCGAGAAGATCGACAATGTGGGGATCGAGAGGGTCAATATCCGTTCCGTTCTGACCTGCAAATCCGTTTATGGGGTTTGCGCCATGTGCTACGGCCGGGATCTCGCCCACGGTCATCTGGCGAACATCGGGGAAGCGGTGGGTATCATCGCCGCTCAGTCCATCGGTGAACCGGGGACGCAGTTGACCATGCGGACCTTCCATATCGGTGGAACGGCCAAATTTGAGGAGCACTCGACGCTGGAGGCCCGGCATGACGGGACGATCCGGTTTGAAGGTCTCCACGTGGTGGATCCGGACCAGGGAGAAATCGATGAGAAGGTCCGGCGTTCGGACTTGGTGGTCATGAACCGGAACGGGGAGATCCATGTCGTGGACGACCAGGGGAGGGCCCGTGGCCGCTATCCTGTGCCTTATGGAGCACACCTCAAGATCCGGGAGGGCCAGAAGGTCTTCGGGCCCGGTAAGGATCCCAAGACCGGGCAGGAAAAGCAGTCGACTCTGATTGCCGAATGGGATCCCTTCTCGATTCCGATTCTTTCCGAAGTGGAGGGAACGGTTAAATTCGGCGACATCATCGAAGGGAAGACCATGCAGGAACAGGTTGACGAGGTAACCGGCCTGTCCCGGAAGGTGATCGTCGAATTCAAGGGCATGGATCTGAGGCCCCGCATTTCCATCAAGGACAAGAAAGGCAAAACAGCCAAGGTGCCAGGCACAACTGCCGTTGCGCGCCACCTCCTTTCCGTTGGAGCGAACATCGTCGTCACCGAGGGAGACGTTGTACGGGCCGGCGATATTCTCGCGAAAATTCCGCGGGAGACCACCAAGACCAAGGACATCACGGGCGGTCTTCCCCGGGTTGCGGAGCTCTTCGAGGCACGCAAGCCGAAGGAATATGCCGTCATCAGTGAAATCGACGGAGTTGTGGTCTATGGAAAGGATGCCAAGGGGAAGCGCAAGGTGGTCATCACTCCCGATATCGGGGAGGAGAAGGAGTACCTGATCCCGAAAGGCAAGCATGTCAGCGTGCAGGAGGGAGACCGGATCAAGGCCGGGGAAGCCCTCATGGACGGGGTTCAGAACCCTCACGATCTCCTGACCATCAAGGGAGAGAAGGAGCTGGCCCGTTATCTGGTGGATGAAGTACAGGAAGTGTACCGTCTCCAGGGAGTCAAGATCAACGACAAGCACATGGAAATCATTGTGCGCCAGATGCTCCGGCGGGTCCGGATCAATGATCCGGGAGATACGACGTTTATCGCGGACGAGCAGGTGGAACGGTTCCGGTTCCAGGAGGAAAACGCCAGGGTTCTGGCGGAGGGCGGCCGTCCGGCTACCGGAGAGGCCCTGCTCCTGGGAATCACCAAGGCCTCGCTGTCCACGCAGAGCTTCATCTCTGCGGCATCCTTCCAGGAAACAACGCGTGTGCTTACAGAGGCGGCCCTGGCAGGGAAAATCGATTATCTGAGGGGACTCAAGGAAAACGTGATTATGGGTAGGCTGATCCCGGCGGGAACGGGGCTTGGAATTTACCGGAGGCTCGGGATCAAGACAGCGGAAGAGCTTCCCGAGGCTGAAAATCCGGACGGAGAAGCCGCGGGAGAGGAGAAAGTGCTTGACAGCGAGGTCGTCAATTGATATTGAGGCGATCTTTTTGAACGGCCCGCAAATCCAGGGTCAACAACCATTCGAGAGGGAAGCATGCCGACGATTAACCAGCTGATCCGGAAGGGAAGGACCGAGCTGAAAAGAAAATCGAATTCGCCCGCTCTTGCCGGTTCCCCCCAAAGAAGGGGAGTGTGCGTCCGGGTTTACACCACGACGCCGAAGAAGCCGAATTCAGCGCTTCGCAAAGTGGCGAGGGTTCGCCTGACGGGCGGCTATGAAGTGACGTCCTACATTCCCGGCGTCGGTCACAACCTTCAGGAGCATTCGGTTGTTCTTGTTCGGGGGGGGAGGGTCAAGGATCTTCCCGGTGTCCGCTATCACATTGTCCGGGGTACCCTTGATGCGGTCGGTGTACAGGACCGCAGGCAGGGAAGATCGAAGTACGGATCCAAGAAACCCAGTTAATACGGGGACCGTTCCATGCCGAGAAGAAGAGAAGTGACCAAGAGAGAGATCCTGCCGGACCCGAAGTTTCACAACCGGCTGGTGGCAAAGTTCGTCAACAGCCTGATGAAGCGGGGCAAGAAAAGTACGGCGGAGTCCATTCTCTACGGAGCATTCGACATTATTGAAAAGCGTATCAAAGACGCTCCTCCGGTTGAGGTTTTCGAAAAGGCCGTCAATAACGTGAAGCCCATGATCGAAGTGAAGTCGAGAAGAGTCGGCGGCTCCACGTATCAGGTTCCGACTGAAGTGCCAGCGAATCGACGCCTCGCCCTGGGCATCCGCTGGCTGATCGCCAATGCCAGGGGCCGCGCCGAGAAAACCATGCGCGAGAAACTGGCGGCGGAGTTGATCGACGCGGCAAACAACCGCGGCGCCGCCATCAAGAAGCGGGAAGCGGTCCATAAGATGGCCGAAGCCAACAAGGCCTTTGCCCATTACCGTTTTTGAAATCATGGATTAATGCGGGTGGGCCGAGAGGCGTGACGGAAAGAACGACAATCAAGGGGCTTACAGGAAAACAAATCGAACCATTCAGAGCATAAGGAGGTACAGCGAGATGGCAAAGAAGAAATTCGAAAGGACCAAACCGCACGTCAATGTCGGTACCATTGGACACGTTGACCACGGCAAGACGACCCTCACCGCGGCGATGACGAAGCACCTCGCGCGGAAGGGATTCGCTGAATTTCGGCCCTTTGATTCCATCGACAATGCCCCTGAGGAAAAGGAACGGGGAGTGACCATCAATGTCGCCCACGTGGAATACGAAACGGCAAAGCGGCATTATGCCCATGTCGACTGCCCCGGCCACGCGGACTACATCAAGAACATGATTTCCGGTGCTGCCCACATGGATGGTGCCATTCTCGTTGTGGCCGCCTCCGACGGTCCGATGCCCCAGACACGGGAGCACATCCTTCTGGCACGGCAAGTGCGGGTCCCCTGCATCGTTGTGTATCTGAACAAGGTTGACCTCGTGGACGACCCTGAACTGCTGGATCTCGTGGAACTGGAGTTGAGGGAGCTTCTCTCCAACTATGAGTTCCCTGGAGACGATATCCCTATCATTCGCGGATCGGCCCTGAAGGCTCTGGAATCGGATGACGTCGATTCCGAGGACGTGAAGTCGATCTGGGAGCTGATGGATGCAGTCGACAATTACATTCCGGAACCGACACGGGACACGGACAAGCCCTTCCTGATGCCCATCGGGGATGTCTTCTCCATCTCGGGACGCGGGACCGTTGTTACGGGCCGTGTTGATCGCGGGATCATCCGTACCGGCGAAGAAGTCGAGATCGTTGGGATCCGTCCGACCTTCAAAACCGTCTGCACCGGTGTGGAAATGTTTCGCAAGACCCTGGACGAGGGGCGCGCGGGAGACGACATCGGTGTTCTTCTCAGGGGTACGAAGCGCGAGGATGTGGAAAGAGGCCAGGTCGTGGCGAAGCCCAATTCGATCACGCCGCACACCAAGTTCAACGCAGCCGTGTACGTTCTGACAAAGGAAGAGGGTGGAAGGCACACGCCTTTCTTCAGCGGGTATCGTCCCCAGTTCTATTTCCGTACCACCGACGTGACCGGCGTTGCCACCCTGCCGGAAGGCGTGGAGATGGTCATGCCCGGGGATAACATCAATATTGAAGTTCAACTGATCACACCCATCGCCATGGAAGAGCAGCTTCGTTTTGCCATCAGGGAAGGCGGAAGAACGGTTGGCGCCGGCGTAGTGAGCAAGATCATCGAATAGATGAAGGGTTATTGAGCGGCACATGAAAGATCAGAAAATTCGCATTCGGTTGAAGGCGTACGATTACAAGCTGCTTGACCGATCCGTCGGAGATATTGTGGAGACTGCAAAGAGGACGGGTGCCCGCGTGGCCGGTCCGATTCCTCTTCCCACGGACATCCACAAATTCTGCGTCAACCGGTCCCCCCATGTGGACAAGAAATCACGGGAGCAGTTTGAGATCCGAACGCACAAACGGCTCATCGACATCATCGAGCCGACCCAGTCCACGGTGGATGCTCTCATGAAGCTGGATTTATCCGCCGGAGTGGACGTGGAGATCAAACTGTAACAGTCCGGGGCGGCGAACGGACGTTCGCTTGTTCCGGCAGCGGAAGACTGGGATGGACATGAGTGCAGGACTGATTGGTAAAAAGCTGGGGATGACCCAGATTTTCTCGGAGGATGGCGTTGCCGTTCCGGTGACGGTCATCGAGGTAACGCCGTCTGTGGTCATTCAGAAGAAGACCATAGAGAAGGACGGCTATGAGGCCGTTCAGTTGGGCTTTGACCGGGTGAAACAGAGCCGTCTGACGAAACCGCTGCAGGGGCACTTCCGGGCGGCAGACCGCGGATACTTCAGGGTCCTCAGGGAGTTCAGGGCATTTCCGGAGCCCTGCGAGATCGGTCAGGAACTGAAAGTGGATCTTTTTGCCGCCGGCGATTATGTTGATATCGTGGGAGTGACGAAAGGCAAAGGGTTCGCCGGCGTCATCAAACGCCACGGATTCGGCGGCGGGAGGGCAACCCACGGATCCATGTTTCACCGGGCTCCAGGGTCCATCGGCGCCAGTGCGGATCCATCCCGTGTCTTCAAAGGGACGCGTCTTCCCGGCCGGATGGGGGGCATTCATAAGACTGTCCTGAACCTCACGGTAGTTGCGGTGCGACCGGACAAGAATCTTTTGCTTGTAAAGGGGCCGGTCCCTGGAAGCCGGAAGGGTTATATCCTGATAAAAAAATCGAAAAAATTGGCGAGTTAGCCGGTTCCGGGGTGAAACCATGCCGCTGGTGAATGTGTACGATATAGATTTCAAGAAGGTCTCGGAGCTTGAGTTGAATGACGCTGTTTTCGGTGCGGATGTCAACGAGGCTCTTCTTCATGATGTGGTGAGGATGCAGATGGCCGCCCGTCGCAGCGGTACGGCGTCGACCAAGGAGCGGAGCGATGTCCATGGAAGCAGCCGCAAGCTTTGGCGCCAGAAGGGCACGGGGCGAGCCCGCGTGGGAAATATTCGCTCCCCTATATGGAGGAAAGGTGGCGTCGTTTTCGGTCCCCACCCGCGGGATTATTCCTTCAAGATGCCCAAGAAGATGCGCCGAGCCGCTCTTCGGTCAGCTCTGAGCCTGAAAATCCGAGAAGAAAAGATTATCGTTCTGAATGATTTTCCTCTGGGGGAGATCAAGACGAAAAAGTTCCAGGCGGTCGTTGACCGTCTCGGTCTGAAGACGGCCCTGTTTGTCCTGGATCAGGCCAATGTGGTCCTTGAGAAGTCATCCCGGAATATCCCGGAGATCAAGATGATCCGTTCGGAAGGTCTGAACGTGTACGATATCCTGAAGTACCAGCATGTGGTTCTGCTGGAGCCTTCCGTTAAGAAGATAGAGGGGGCGCTGCTTTCATAATGGAACACTATGAAATCGTCAAGAAGGCCATCCTGACGGAGAAGAGCACCGTCGCAAAGGAAGAGGCCAACAAGTATGTTTTTGAAGTGGATCCGAGGGCAAACAAGATCGAGATCACCCAGGCCATCGAGAAATTGTTCAAGGTGAAGGTTCTGAACGTAAATGTCCTGAATATCGAGGGAAAACGCAAGCGCACGGGAAAAATCCTGGGCCGGCGGAAATCCTGGAAGAAGGCGGTTGTTACTCTGGCCCCGGGCAGTCGCATCGAACTGTACGAAGGGGTGTAAGGGGAGAGGAACGGAAGCATGGGAATCGTCAAATACAAACCCACATCACCCGGGAGGAGGTTCCAGACCTGCTCGGATTTTCGGGAAATCACTTCTTCGGATCCGGATAAGTCTCTCCTGAAACCGCTACCCAGGACAGGGGGAAGGAACAACAAAGGGCGGATGACAAGCCGGAATGTCGGCGGTCGCCATAAGAGGCGCTATCGGCTGGTCGATTTCCGAAGGGATAAAACGGATATTCCCGCGAAGGTGGCAACCATCGAATATGATCCGAACCGCTCCTCGCGAATAGCCCTTCTGAAGTATGTCGATGGAGAGAAGCGATACATTCTCGCCCCCGATAAACTTCAGGTGGGAGACACGGTCGTCAGCAGCGAGAAAGCGGACGTCAAGCCGGGCAACTCCGTTATCCTGAAAAACATTCCTCTGGGTTCCCTGATCCACAATATCGAGTTGAAGATCGGTCGGGGTGGGCAACTCATCCGCTCCGCAGGCACGTACGGTCAGTTGATGGCAAAAGAAGGAGGGTATGCGCAGGTGCGTCTCCCCTCTGGGGAAGTCAGAAAAATCAGACTCGAGTGCAGGGCAACCATAGGGCAGGTTGGGAATACGGATCACGAGAACATCAGTATCGGCAAGGCAGGCCGTTCCCGATGGGCTGGCCGACGTCCGCACACACGAGGAGTGGTGATGAATCCAATCGATCATCCCATGGGTGGCGGCGAAGGAAAGTCTTCCGGAGGGCGACATCCCTGTACCCCTTGGGGCATTCCGACGAAGGGGCACAAGACGAGAAAAAACAAGCGATCTGATAAGTACATCGTCAAGAAAAGGGGTTAGCGAGCGGTGGCACGTTCAATCAAGAAAGGTCCCTACGTCGAAGAAAGCCTGATCCGTAAGGTTCGGCAAGTTGAAGCTTCGGCAAGCAAGGCGGTCATCAAAACATGGTCGCGCCGGTCCACGATCACGCCCGAGTTTATCGGCCAGACATTCGCCGTCCACAACGGGAAGAAATTCATTCCTGTTTTCGTGACGGAGAACATGGTGGGGCACAAGCTGGGTGAGTTTGCTCCGAGCCGGACATTCTTCAACCACGCCGGGGACCGGAAATCGAAAGTGAAGAAGTGAACGTCGCCGGTCGAGGCCGGTTGTCGGGAGTGATCGATACATGGAAACGAAGGCATCTGCGAAATACGTTCGAATATCGCCGCAAAAAGCGCGGCTGGTGGTTGATCTGATCCGCGGCAAGAACGTGGAAGACGCGCGGAACATCCTGAAGTTTGCACGGAAAAACGCCGCCGGCATGGTCGACAAGGTTCTCAAGTCAGCATTCGCGAATGCCAAGCAGAACCCGAACATCGACGAGAACGTCCTGTACGTGAAGAAAATCTTCGTGGATCAGGGACCTTCCCTGAAACGATGGCGGGCGAGAGCCCAGGGCAGGGCGGCCGGAATCAAAAAGCGGATGAGCCATATAACTGTCGTCCTGGACGAGCGATAAAGAGCAAGGAGGTGACCCGTTGGGGCAGAAGGTAAACCCGATCGGCTTCAGGCTGGGGGGAATCAAGACATGGCGCTCGCAGTGGTATGCCGACAAGAATTATCATGACCTCCTTCACGAGGATATCCGGATCCGGAGCTTCCTGAAGAAGAAACTCTATCAGGCCGGCGTGTCGAGGATCGAGATTGAACGCGCAGCCAGCAAGGCCAAGGTAAATATTTTTGCAGCCCGTCCCGGTATCATCATCGGCAAGAAGGGCGCGGAAGTAGAGAAGCTCAAAAAGGATTTGCAGCAGCTGTCCAAGAGCGAAGTGATCGTAAACATTCTGGAAGTTCGTAAGCCGGAAGTGGATGCGCAGCTCGTGGCGGAAAATATCGCCCTCCAACTTGAGCGTCGTGTTGCATTCCGTCGGGCCATGAAAAAGTGCGTAACCGGGGCTCTCAAGTTTGGAGCGAAAGGCATTCGCGTCATGTGCGCCGGACGGCTCGGGGGAGCGGAAATGGCTCGTTCCGAGTGGTACCGGGAAGGAAGGGTTCCCCTGCATACACTGCGGGCCGATATTGACTGGGGCTTTGCCGAAGCACGTACGGCCTATGGACAGATCGGTGTGAAGGTCTTGATTTTTAACGGAGAAGTATTGCCGGGAAAGAAAGAACAGCCAAAGGCATAGGGGGCCCGTTGCTTCAGGGGAAGGCAGTGAAAACCTGAAGAGATAAAAGATCGGGCGGGACAGGGAGAATATAGCGATGTTAATGCCGAAACGCGTAAAATACAGGAAGCTTCAACGGGGCCGGATGTCGGGAAAGGCAACGCGCGGAAGCACCGTGGCCTTTGGAGAATTCGGTCTTCAGGCTACCGAATGCGGATGGATAACAGCCCGCCAGATTGAGTCTGCTCGTATCGCTATGACGCGGCACGTAAAAAGAGGCGGAAAGATCTGGATCCGGATATTCCCGCATAAGTCCATTACAAAGAAGCCTGCGGAAACCCGTATGGGAAAAGGGAAGGGAGCTCCCGAAGATTGGGTGGCGGTTGTCAAGCCCGGAACGGTGCTCTACGAAATGGAAGGCGTCGCCAGTGAAGTGGCTCGGGAAGCATTCCGGCTTGCAGCCCATAAGCTTCCCATAAGCACGCGGTTCCTGACAAGGGAGTTGTCCAGTGAAGAATAAAGAGATCAAGGAATTGTCGCCTGACGAGTTGAAGCAGAAGGAGAAGGACCTCCGGGAGGAACAATTCCGTCTTCGGATGCGTCATGCAGCCGGCCAGCTTGAGTCGCCTGCCTCGCTGGTACACGTCAGGAAGAATATCGCCCGGGTCAAGACGGTGTTGAGGGAGAAGGAGGCGATCGGATAGCATGGGGGAGCGGGATAACAAGAGGACCATTCAGGGGGTCGTCGTCAGCAACAAGATGGACAAGACGATCGTCGTCCGTTCCGAAAGGCTGGTCAAGCACCCTGTCTTTCAAAAGTACATTCGAAAGTATGCCCAGTACATGGCCCATGACGAAAAGAATGAATGCGGAATCGGAGACCGGGTACTGATCGTGGAATCCAGGCCATTAAGCCGGAGGAAGCGGTGGCGCATGCGGGAAGTTCTTGAGAAAGCCAAGTAACTGCGACCGGCAGGAAGCGGAATGAAGTCCAGCGGGGTGAAGTCATGATTCAGATGCAGACAATCCTCAATGTCGCCGATAATTCGGGAGCCAAAAAGGTTGCCTGTGTTAAGGTGCTTGGAGGCTCGAGGAGAAGATATGCCCGGGTGGGGGATGTCATCGTCGTCTCGGTAAAAGAAGCCCTTCCGAACTCCAAGGTGAAGAAGGGCGATGTGATGAAAGCGGTGGTGGTGAGGACCGTGAAGGAGGTCCGGCGACAGGACGGTTCCTATTTGAAATTTGATGATAATTCCGCCGTCCTGATTTCGAATCAGATGGAGCCCATCGGTACCCGCATTTTCGGACCTGTGGCGCGGGAACTCAGGGCCAAACAGTTCATGAAGATCATCTCACTGGCTCCGGAAGTTCTCTGAACCGGCTCCGCATGTAAATTCTGGGGATCGATCAATGCATGATATGTTGTTGAAGAAGGGCGACATGGTGAAGGTCATTGCCGGCAAGGAAAAAGGCAAGACCGGCAAAATCCTCAAGACGGTCGGTGAAAAAAGCCGGGTCGTTGTTGAGAAAGTAAATGTCGTCAAAAGACACAAGAGACCGGATGCGAAGGGCAAGGGCGGAATTCTAGAGAAGGAGAGTTCCATCCATGCCTCCAACGTGATGCTTCTCTGCAGCAAATGCAACACGGGTGTCCGAATCGGACACCAGGTCCTGGAGGATGGAAAGAAGGTCCGCATCTGCCGAAAATGCCGAGAAATATTGGATGCATAGGGTCATGGCGATGGCAAGACTGAAGGCATATTACGAAAAGGAAGTGATCCCGGCTCTGATGAAGGAGTTCGGGTACCGGAACAAGATGCAGGTTCCGCGGATTGAAAAGATCGTTATCAACATGGGACTGGGAGAAGCGATCCAGAACGTGAAGATCTTGGAAAGCGCAGCCGCGGAGATTGCCCTCATCACCGGTCAGAAGCCCATCATCACAAAAGCCAAGAAATCCATTGCCACCTTCAAATTGAGGCAGGGGATGTCCATTGGCTGCTGTGTAACCCTCCGAAGCGAGCGGATGTATGAATTCTACGACCGGCTTGTCAATGTAGCGCTTCCCAGGGTCCGTGACTTCCGCGGGATTTCACAGAAGTCCTTCGACGGGAGAGGGAACTTTGCGATGGGGCTGAAAGAGCAGATTATTTTCCCGGAAATCGATTACGACAAGATCGACAAGATCAAGGGGATGAATGTCGTGATCGTGACGAGCGCCAGGTCGGACGATGAAGCAAGATACCTGTTGAAGCTCATGGGGATGCCCTTCAGAAACTGAGAGAAACAAAAAGAGGAGTTCGGGAGGATCGGGCGTGGCGAAGAAGTCCCTGCTTGCCAAGGCAAAACGGAAGTTGAAATTCTCGGTTCGGCAGTATAACCGTTGTCCCATTTGCGGAAGGCCGCGGGCGTACTACCGCAAATTCGACATGTGCAGGATTTGTCTCCGGAATCTGTCCCTTAAAGGGGATGTACCGGGCGTGATCAAATCCAGTTGGTAACGAAATATTCGAGGAGTCTTCACGATGGGGATGACGGATCCGATTGCGGATATGCTAACCCGGATCAGAAATGCCAACCGGGTACATTTCAAGAGTGTTGATGTCCGGTTAAGCCGGATCAACCTGGATATTGCGAAGGTGTTGAAGCGGTCCGGATTCATCGGTGGATTCGATGTGAAGAAGGACAGCGACGGGATGGAGTTCCTTCGGGTTTATCTCCGGTATCCCGATCCCAGAAAAACGGTCATCACCGGAATTCAGCGGGTAAGCAAGCCAGGCAGAAGGGTTTACGTGGGTTGTGAAAAAATTCCGAAGGTTCTGAACGGCTATGGCATCGCCATTCTGTCCACGTCCAAGGGCGTTATGACAGACCGGGAGGCGAGGGAACAGAACGTGGGTGGCGAGGTCATCTGCAGCGTTTGGTAACGAAGCAGAAAGCTAAGGTGCAGGAGAACGGATTCCATGTCCAGGATTGGTAAGAAACCGATAGCGCTCCCCGACGGGGTCAAGGTTCATCAAGAGGGAGATGCCGTCCGGGTGGAGGGCCCGAAGGGGGTCCTTTCAGCGTCGATTCCCAAAGGGATTCAGATGGTCGTGGAGAGCAAGCAAGTCACGATCCAGCGAAACACAGACAACCGTTTCGATCGATCCTTTCACGGATTGACGAGAACCCTCGTTGCCAACATGGTGACGGGAGTCAGCACCGGATTTGCAAAGGGCCTGGAGATCGCGGGTGTCGGTTATCGGGCCGAGCTGGTTGAAAACAACCGGCTGAAACTCATTGTCGGCTACTCCAGCCCTGTGGAATACGCCATTCCGGAAGGGGTAAACGTAAAAATTGACAAGCAGGTGAACCTGCTTGTCACGGGTATTGACAAGCAGTTGGTAGGCCGCGTGGCCGCCGAGATCCGGTCGCTTCGAAAGCCAGAGCCCTACAAAGGGAAAGGGATCCGGTATACGGGAGAGGCCGTGCGAAGGAAAGTTGGGAAATCCATCGGCTCCAAGTAAAAAACGCCGAGGCGCCGCGACAGAGAGGTGAACCATTGTCGTCCAAGAGGATTCAGCGGGTCAGGGATAAGCGGAAGAAGAGAGTGCGGGGCAAGATCTTCGGCACGGGTGCCAGGCCACGGCTTTCGGTTTTCCGCAGTTCGAAGCACATTTATGTACAGGCCATCAATGATCAGGAAGGTAGAACGCTGGTTGAAGCATCCACGCTTCATACGGATCTTCGAGGCCGCGTGACGGACCTGAACAAGCAGGACGCAGCCAGGGAGGTCGGCAAGCTTGTGGCGAGCCGTCTGATGGATCTGGGGGTCCGGCAGGTCATATTCGATAGGGGAGCTTATCTCTTTCATGGCCGGGTGAAAGCCTTGGCCGATGCGGCACGAGATGCCGGTCTGGATTTCTAATATGAGCCGAGAGTTTGAAGGAAGGAAGGGATCCTTGGAAAAGAGAGGGATGGAGGAGTCGGAGCTCCTCGACCGCGTCATCACCATCAACCGCACGGCAAAAGTCGTCAAGGGCGGAAGAAGATTCCGCTTCAGTGCCATCGTCGTCGTCGGTGATGGAAAGGGTTCGGTGGGAGCCGGCCTGGGGAAGGCGCACGAAGTACCGGAAGCGATTCGCAAGGGAATGGAGCAGGCCAAGAAAAACATGGCTCCCGTTGCCGTTATCCAGGGGACCATTCCCTACGAGGTGATCGGGGAATATGGAGCCGGAAGAGTTCTCCTGAAGCCGGCCTCTCAAGGAACAGGATTGATTGCCGGTGGAGCCGTCCGAGCCGTCCTTGAATGCGCCGGTGTTCATAACATATTGACGAAATGCCTGGGGTCCCATAACCCGCACAATCTGGTGAAGGCCACACTGGAGGGCCTTTCCCAGTTGCGGCGGCCGGAGGATATTGCGGCCCTGCGAGGAAAATCCTGATAATCCGGGGGGTGCGGTCGTGGAGAAGAAACTGAAAATCACACAGGTGAAAAGCTATATCGGCCGGCCGGAGGCTCATCGAAAAGTTCTTAAAGGGATGGGGCTGGGAAAGATCAATCGGGCCGTTATCCTGGAAGATACGCCGGCGATTCGTGGAATGGTACAGAAGGTCATCCACCTGGTGGCGGTGGAAGAAATCGAGGTCCGAAGCTGATGAATCTGGGATCATTAAAGCCTGCCGAAGGCTCGCGAAAGAAAAAGAAACGCGTCGGCCGGGGGGAAGGGTCCGGCCATGGAGGAACGTCATGCCGCGGCCACAAGGGGCAGAATGCGCGCTCCGGGAGCAGCCGGAATCCGGGATTTGAAGGCGGGCAGATGCCTCTGTACCGCAGGCTTCCCAAAAGAGGATTCCGCAATCCGTTTCGCAAGGACATTGCCATTATCAATATCAGCCAGTTGAACCGATTCCCGGAAGGAACCGTCGTCGACGAGACGCTGCTGGTTCAGAGCGGGCTTGTCCGTCGCCTCGGGGACGGTGTCAAGGTCTTGGGCAAAGGGCTGCTTGACCGGCCTCTGTCTGTGAAGCTTGAGATGGTCAGCCGGGGGGCCCGGGAGAAAATTCAGGCTGCCGGCGGCTCTGTGGTCGAGGGGGCCTGAACTTGTTAGGCGGGTTTTCAAACATCCCGAAGATCCCGGAACTACAGAAAAGGATTCTGATCAGCCTTTTGCTGTTGTCGGTTTACCGGATCGGAGCCCATGTCCCGACCCCGGGGATCGATTCCGTGGCGCTGGCCGCGTTTTTTGAGCACGCCAAGGGATCCCTCCTGGGGCTCTTTGACATGTTTGCGGGAGGAGCACTGAGTAACTTTTCCGTTTTCTCGCTGGGCATCATGCCCTACATCAGTTCCTCCATCATATTGCAACTTTTGACGATCGCCATTCCTCATCTGGAGAGGCTCTCCAAGGAGGGGGAAGCGGGAAGAAGGAAAATCACCCAGTACACCCGTTACGGGACGGTCCTGCTGAGTATCATCCAGGGCTTCGGAATTGCGGTGGGACTCGAGAACATGGCCGGCCCCACCGGTGCCTCGATCGTTCTAGATCCGGGCTGGGGATTCCGACTCATGACCATGATCACTCTTACTGCAGGAACGGCATTCATCATGTGGCTGGGGGAGCAGATTACGGAGAGGGGTATCGGAAACGGGATTTCACTGATCATTTTTGCCGGAATTGTCTGCCGGGCTCCAGCGGCGATCTTCAACACGTTCCGACTGATGTCCAGCGGTGAAATGGGAATTTTCTTCATTATCCTCCTGATCATCCTGATGGTCGGTGTGGTCGGTGTGATCGTATTCGTGGAGAGTGCGCAGCGGCGAATCCCGATCCAGTATGCGAAGCGGGTTGTGGGAAGAAAAGTATACGGAGGCCAGACAACGCACCTGCCTCTCAAGGTCAACACGGCAGGCGTCATTCCGCCGATTTTTGCGTCCTCCATCATCATGTTCCCGGCGACGCTGGCAAACTTCATTGCCCACCCGTGGATGAAGGTCGTTTCCGACGCCTTGGTTCCGGGAAGAATGGCTTATGAACTCCTGTACATCGGATTTATCGTTTTCTTCTGCTATTTCTATACGGCGGTGGTTTTTAATCCAGTCGATGTCGCTGATAATATTAAGAAGTATGGCGGTTACATTCCCGGAATCAGGCCGGGGAAAAAGACTGCCGAGTATATCGACGCCGTGCTGTCGAGGTTGACCTTCGGGGGCGCGATTTACGTGTCCGCGGTATGCGTACTGCCGAGTATTCTGATCAGCAATTTCAACGTTCCTTTTTATTTCGGAGGCACGGCGCTGCTGATCGTCGTGGGAGTTGCCCTGGATACGGCCGGCCAGATTGAAACGCATCTTTTGACGAGGCAGTACGAAGGATTCCTCAAAAAAGGCCGCCTGGCCAAGCGGCGTTGAGACCGGAAAGCCCAGACGGCTGTTATGGTTATCTTGAAATCGCCGGCAGAGATAGAAACGATTCGCACCGCCAATCAAATTGTGGCGGAAATCCTCGGCGAACTGGAAGAGATGGTGGAACCGGGGATTACGACCCGGGATCTGGACCGGCACTCGGAAATGCTGGCCAGGAAAAAAGGTGCGAAGCCCGCTTTCAAGGGATACAGGGGTTACCCTTTTTCGCTGTGCGCCTCCGTGAATGCAGAAGTCGTCCACGGGATGCCGTCTGACCGGGTTCTCAAGGACGGGGATATCGTCGGGCTGGACTTTGGAGCCCTGTACCAGGGATACTATGGGGATGCCGCCATCACGGTTCCTGTGGGTGAAGTTTCCGAAGAAGCAAAAAGGCTGATCCGCGTTACCGAAGAATGCCTCTACAAAGGGATTGAACAGGCGAGGGGCGGTCAGCGACTGGGTGATATTTCCTCGGCCATCCAGAGACATGTTGAGAATGCGGGGTTTTCCGTCGTAAGGGATTTCGTCGGTCATGGAATCGGCAAGACGCTTCACGAGGAACCCCAGATTCCGAACTACGGAATAGAGAAGCGCGGAATCGAGTTGAAGGCGGGAATGGTGCTTGCCATTGAACCCATGGTCAACCAGGGGGGATGGCGGGTTCGGGTGATGGAAGACGGATGGACGGTTGTGACGGCCGATGGAAGGCTGTCCGCTCACTTCGAGCACTCCATCGCCATCACAAAAAACGGTCCCGTAATCCTGAGCCGCCTTCATTGAGAACAGAATCTTCAGCAGAGGATTTGAGGGAGCCGATACGAAGCCATGGCAAAGGAAGAACCCATTGAGGTAGAAGGCAGGGTCGTTGAACCGCTGCCGAATGCCATGTTTCGGGTGGAGCTGGAAAACGGCCACCGCGTCCTGGCTCACATTTCAGGAAAAATGCGGATGCATTTTATCAAGATTCTGCCTGGGGACCGGGTTACTGTGGAGCTGTCTCCGTATGACCTGACCCGGGGCAGGATCATATATCGGGCAAAATGAGAGGCCAACGGATCTCCCCGGATCGATCAGAGGTCGGGGAACCTGAAAGCAGGGAGGGAGTGTCGTGAAAGTACGGTCTTCCGTGAAGAAAATCTGTGATAAATGCAAGATCGTCAAGAGGCGTGGCGTGCTCAGGGTCATCTGTGAGAATCCGAAGCATAAGCAGCGTCAGGGATAATTCGTACCAGGAGGTTTTCAGTGGCGCGCATTGCCGGAGTGGATTTGCCGAAAAACAAGCGGATGGAGATCGCCCTGACCTACATCTACGGCATCGGTCGGACGAAGTCCCTGCAGATCCTCAAGGAAGCGGGGATTGCTCCAGAGACCAAGACGGATGTCCTTGCAGATGCGGAGATTACCGCCATCCGGAATATCATCGACCGGGATCACAAGGTGGAGGGGGATCTTCGGCGGGATATATCCATGGCCATCAAGCGGCTGATGGATCTGGGTTCCTACCGCGGTCTGAGGCACAGGAAAGGACTGCCCGTACGGGGGCAGCGTACCCGAACCAACGCACGGAGCCGGAAGGGTCCCAGGCGGGGTGTCGGAGCCAAGAAGAAGTAGAGACGAAGCGCTCACGGAGGAATCATGGCTAGGCCAGCGCGAAAGACGGGCAAGAAAAAGGAAAAAAAGAACATCGCGGAAGGGGTTGCCCATATCCAGTCGACGTTCAACAACACGATCATCACCATTACGGACCTCAGCGGGAACGTGATCGCGTGGTCCTCTGCGGGAGTACAGGGTTTCAAGGGCTCCCGGAAGAGCACTCCCTTCGCGGCGCAAATGGCTGCGGAGGATGCGGTCAAAAAGGCCAAGGAACACGGGATGAGAACCGTTCAGGTGTATGTGCGTGGGCCCGGTGCGGGGCGGGAGTCGGCCCTGAGGGCGCTCCAGGTTGCCGGCCTGAACATCAGCCTGATCAGAGACGTTACCCCGATTCCACATAACGGATGCCGTCCGCCAAAGAGGCGGCGCGTGTAAGACCTGGGCAAATTTCGTCCGGGCAGATTTTCAACAACATTTGCAGATGACCTGAGGGAGGAACCGTTGGCGAGATATACGGAATCCGCATGCAGGCGGTGCCGGAGAGAAGGGCTGAAGCTTTTCCTCAAGGGAGACCGTTGTTACAGTGAAAAGTGCGCATATGAGCGGCGCGGTTATGCGCCGGGTGAGCACGGACAGATTCGGAAGAAATTCTCCGATTACGGCGTCCAGTTGAGAGAGAAGCAGAAGCTCAAGAGGATGTATGGAATCCTGGAGAAGCAGTTCCGCGGCTATTTTGAGGTGGCAGACCGGCAGAAAGGAATCACCGGGACAAACCTCCTGGTGCTTCTGGAGCGTAGACTGGACAATATGGTTTTCCGGATGGGATTCGCCAGTTCCCGAACGGAAGCCCGCCAGCTGGTCAGACATAACCATTTCCTGGTGAACTCGAAACCAGTCAACATTCCTTCATATCTTGTAAAGACCGGCGACGCGATCGAAATTCGAGAGGGAAGCCGGAAAGTGGAAAGAATTATCGAGGCCATGGAGACGGTGGCCAGGCGGGGAGTTCCCTCCTGGCTCGAACTGGATAAAGAGAACTTCCGGGGAGGCGTCAGGGCTCTTCCCAGCCGAGAAGAACTCACCATGCCCGTGCAGGAGCAGCTGGTCGTCGAGTTGTATTCGAAATAACGGCCGACGGCTTGGCTTGAAAGTGGCGGAAAGGAAATCACGTCTATGCAAAGCAATTGGCGCAGTCTGATACGGCCCAAACGTATCGAGTGCGATGAGGGCACGCATACCCGTTCCTATGGAGAGTTCACCTGCCAGCCCCTGGAGAGAGGATTCGGCATCACGCTGGGCAACGCCCTGCGAAGGGTGTTGCTGTCGTCCATCCAGGGAGCGGCGGTTGTTTCCGTAAAGTTCGACGGTGTCCTTCATGAGTTTGACACGATCCCGGGTGTGAAAGAGGATGTGACGGATATCATCCTCAATATCAAGGGTGTCCGGTTCAAGATGCACGGCGAGGGCCCCCGGACGGTTACCATTGATCGCTCCAAGAGTGGAACCATCACGGCAGCGGATATCGTCACAGACGGAACGGTGGAGGTGCTGAATCCGGAGCATTATATTGCCACCCTGTCGGGAGAAGCACCGCTCAAGGCCTCCATGGTCGTGAAGATGGGGAAGGGGTATGTCCCGGCAAAGCGGGAGCGGGATGTAGATCAGCCGGAAGGGACGATCAACATCGACGCGATCTTCTCGCCGATGAAGAAGATCAATTATACCGTAACCTATGCCCGTGTGGGCCAGGTAGCGGACTACGACAAGCTGATCCTTGAAGTATGGACCGATGGGAGCGTTCTTCCCGAGGATGCCGTGGCGTATGCCGCCAAGATCCTCAAGGATCAGTTGGACACCTTCATCAATTTTGACGAGGTGGAGGAAGAGGATGCGCCCGCACTGGAACCGGAGAGGGACGTCAATGAAATGCTGCTGCGCAGCGTTGATGACATGGAGCTATCCGTGCGTTCGGCCAACTGCCTGAAGAACGCGGGCATCAAGCTCATCGGTGAACTTGTTCAGAAAACCGAGGCAGAGATGCTCAAAACAAAGAATTTTGGACGGAAGTCACTCAACGAGATCAAGACGATTCTGGACGAAATGGGCCTTAATTTCGGGATGAAGCTTGAATTCCCACCCTGGAACCGGGCCGCCGATGCGGATGAGCTCGGCGGTGGCCGTGACAGTTAAACATCCGTCGAGGAAAGGACCGGACTCATGCGTCACCGGAAACTGACAACGAAACTCGGAAGAACAGCCAGCCACCGGAAAGCCATGTTCCGCAACATGGTTACCTCCTTCTTGAAGTACGAGAAGATAGAGACAACGGACATCAAGGCCAAGGAACTTCGGCGTGTTGCCGAGAAGATGATCACCTTGGGAAAGCGGGGCGATCTCCATGCCCGGCGGCAGGCTCTGGCCTATGTGCGGGACCGCGATGTCGTGGAGAAGCTGTTCGAGCAGATCTCGTCGCGCTTCAAGGAGCGCAAGGGTGGATACACTAGAATCGTCAAGACCGGTTACCGGACCGGAGACAATGCCCCCATGGCGCTCATCGAACTCGTCGGAGGGGAGAAGGAAAAGGCCCAGAAGGCCAAGAAGCCCCAGAAGACCAAGCAGAAAACCGCCTGACGGAACGCAGCCGGACAGCCCCGGCCGGTTATCTGAGAAATATCGAGAGGCAGGCCGATCACGCCTGCCTCTCTTTTTGCTTGTCTTTTTCCCGCTTTGGGGATAGTTAACCAAGGCAAGAAAGCTGGGTTGATCCCGAAAAGGATAACCGACGAAAGGAGGTACCATGGCGGATATCAAGATTGGAGAAGTTGTGAAATTTTTTGCGAAGCCAAGCGTCGCCGCCGTCAAGATCACGGACGGGGAACTCAAGGTCGGGGAATCCATAAAGTTTTTCGGCCACACAACGGATTTGACGATGGCGATCGATTCCATGGAGGTGAACAACCAGAAGGTGGAAAAAGCCGTAGCGGGCGACTACATCGGCATCAAGGTGCCCGATCGGGTGCGGCCCGGCGACGAGGTTTTCAAGGTCGAGTAGCCGGTCAGATCTTCATCAGGTTCCGAAAGGCCATGGACGGGCGTGTTTTATCCGCCGGGTTCGTGGCTTTTTTCTTATCGTTCCAGTTACACCTCTGAAATCATGTCCTATCAGGAAGCTCTCCAGTATCTCTCGCATCTCGGTGGAATGGGCATCCGGCTCGGCCTGGATCGTCTGGGCCGCGTTCTGGAGCGCATGGGCCGCCCCCAGGACGTCTGCCCGGCGGTGCTTGTTGCCGGTACAAACGGCAAGGGGTCCGTTGCAGCTGTTATAACATCCGTTTTGACGGCCGCCGGGCTTCGTGTCGGTCTCTATACGTCACCTCACCTGATGAACCTTCGGGAACGGATCCAGATTGCCGGCCGCTGGATCGAAGAGGAGGATTTCTCCCGTCATGTCTTCAAAATCCGTGGGGCTCTTGGAGATGAAATCCTCACCTATTTTGAATTCATCACGGCGGTGGCGTTTCTCGAATTCCGCCGGGCCGGCGTTGATGTCGCCGTTCTGGAAGTGGGCATGGGCGGCAGGCTCGACGCCACCAATCTGGTTCCAAATCCGGTGGTATCCGTAATCACAACGATCGGGTTGGAGCATACGGCCTATCTGGGCAGGACTCTGAGAGAAATCGCGGGGGAAAAAGCGGGAATCATCCGGGAAGGAGGGATTTGCGTCACGGGCGTGCGTCAGCTTTCGGCCCTGCAAGTGCTGGAGGAGGAGGGCCGGCGGAGGCAGGCGACGGTATTCAGGCTCGGTAGGGAATTCAAGGTCCGATCGACCGATGGGGAAAGCTTCTCTTACTGTGGACGAATCTGGAGGGAGCGCTCCCTGTCCTGTCCGCTCCGGGGGCGGCATCAGATCGATAATGCCGCCGTGGCCCTTGCAGCGCTGGAAGTCATGGCCGAACAAGGATTCCAGGTGGATGGGGCGGCTGTCCGATCCGGTTTGGCATCGACGCAATGGGAAGGGAGGATGGAGACGATTCCGGGAACTCCGCCGGTCATCCTGGATGGAGCCCACAATCCCGCGGCGATGTCCGTTCTCTGTCGGGCCTTGAGACGGGAGTCGGCGTCCGGGCCTGTTGTGTTTCTTTTCGGCGTGCTGGAGGACAAGGACGTTGCGTCCATGCTGAAGAAAATGCGCGGCGTGGCCTCACATGTGATTCTCACGGAAACCCAGTCGGAACGGGGGCTCCCCCTGGGCGAGCTTCGGAAACTCGCTTCCCGCGTGTTGCCGGTTCCCGTCGATGTCTGCCCGGATCAGCGGGATGGCCTCAGGAAGGCCCGGGAGATCGCGGGGAAACAGGGGCTGGTCTGTGTGACCGGGTCCCTCTATCTGGTCGGCGCCGTGAAAAAGCTGTTCCCTCCTGATGCAGAATATGCTAGGGAAAGTCCTCCGTAAATTCAGGAATGTACAAAGATATCCGCTTACAACCAGGATCGGGACCCCATGGGTGCAGGCAAAGCCAGACGCATCATTCCGCTTTTCTTCTTTCTTTTCCTTGTTTTTCATCTCCTGTGTCCCCTCAAGGCCATTGCATCCGCGGCGGCTGCGACTGCAGTTCCGGGGTTTCCCCCGCCGGAATCCGTGCAGGCCGGTCCTGCGGCGGAAGCGAAGCAAAGCATAGAAGACGGGCAGCCTCCGGAGCCGCAAATGAAGGACACGGGAAGGGAATCCTCAACGACGGCAGTCCATGACACCTTTACCGGAACGGTAACGGATCCCTTCGGAAAGCCCCTTGCAGACTCTCTGGTGGAGTTGGTTCAAAGGCCCGGGATCCGGGTCCGGACCGACCGTGAAGGCCGGTTCTCCATTTCCATTCCCCCAGGAGAGCCGTTTCTGCTCAAAATCACCAGGGCGGGATCACTGCCCCTCTTCGTCTCCCGGCCGGATCCCGGCTCTCCCGTCCAGGACACCAGGCAGCGGTATGTCCTGTATCCGGACGGAGAGAACGTTGCCCCGACCGTCGGGAAAGGCGGTCCCGTCGAGATCGAGGCGGACCGCTTCGGCTACGAGGAAGATCACGAGACGTATCTGGCTTCGGGCAACGTTTATATAACGTATGACAGCACGATCCTCGTGGCGGAGACTGTCCGCATCGACCGGACCACCGACGAGGCCGCGGCGGAAGGGCACGTGCTGGTCCTCGGCGACGGAGACATCCTGGAGGGAGACAGGGGGTTCCTCAAGCTCCAGGCCAAAACGGGCGTCATTTATGACGGCCGCCTGTTCCTGGCGAAAAATCATATGTATGTCCGGGGGGACCGGATCGAGAAGCGGGCCGAAGCCACTTACTGGATCGAGAATGCATCGGCCACGCCCTGTGACGGCGACACGCCGGACTGGCGGTTTACCGGCCGGGAACTCGACGTTACCCTCGACGGGTACGGCAAGCTCTATCACGGGCGTTTCGAGGTCCGAAAACAGCCCGTAATCTATACCCCCTTCCTGATGTTTCCGGTAAAAACGACGCGTCAGAGCGGATTCCTTCTGCCTTACATGTCCTACTCGAGAGATAAGCTGGGCGTGGACGTTCAGGTTCCCTTCTACTGGGCCGCAGCGAAAAACATCGATGCCACTCTTTACACGCGCGTCATGACCCAGCGGGGTACCCAGGAAGGCCTGGAAGTGCGCTACGTCACGGCGGGCGGATCCTTCGGTACGATCTACGGGGATTTCCTCGACGACCGCAAGCGTGTCTACGAGGATGTAAGTTACAAGCTCCGTGACTGGCAGCCGGGTCAGAGCAGATGGGCATTATGGTGGAATCACGAGACCCGGTTCGAGAACCAGAGCTACATCCGGGCCGATATCGCCAAGGTGTCCGATTCCTGGTACTTCCGGGATTTCTCGTCCCATAACTATTTCCTCAGCTCCTACTCCAGCGATCAGTCGGACCGGTTCCGCAGGGTTTCCTTCCTGGCCAACGAATCCCTGCCCCAACTCGATTCCACTGTCCGCTATGTAAAGGACTGGGCCAATGCCAACCTGACCGCCGCCATCCGCTATACCGACGATTTTACGAAGTCGACCAATGCCACGACACTACAGAGGTACCCGGAAATATCCTTCACCACCTCGAAGCAGCAGATCCTGAAGACGCCGCTGTATTACGAACTCGGCAGTGTCTATGACTACTTCTATCGGAACACCGGGCAGAAAGGGCACCTGCTGGACATAAGACCGACCATCTCCATGCCGATGACCCTCTTCCGACGGATCCAGTTCACGCCCAGCATGAGCTGGGAGGGAACATTCTGGAGCCGGGACGACGACGTCAGCCTCACCACGGACACCCGCCAGGGGGAGCGCCAGCTCTTTCAGGCGGGAGCCACCTTCTCGTCGGAAGTTCAGAAAATATTCGACATCAACCTGTTTGGCGTGGACAAGGTCCGCCACGCCATCAAGCCGGAAGTAACCTATACGTACATCCCGAACGTATCGCAGACGGACATTCCCGATTTTGCCGCTTCCGTCAGCGAGAAGAACACGGTTACATACGCCTTGACGAACACCCTTACGGCTCGCCGCAAAGACAGAAAGACGGGCAAGACAACCTACCAGGAGTGGGTCCGCCTGAAGCTGGCCCAGACATTCGACATCATCGAGGCGAAGCGGACGGTTGAGTTGGGGACAACGGGAAACCGGCCCTTCAGCGTGATGGATATGGAACTCGACCTGACGCCGATTTCCTATCTGAACTTTGCGGCCAGAAACAAACTGGATGTCAGCACAGGGGGATGGAAGCAGACCAATTACGATCTGACCCTGTCCGATGTCCGGGGAGATTCGATCACGGCAGGGTATCGGTACACGAAGGATACGCTGGAAGAGTTGAACCTGACCCTGAAAGCCGTCATCACGCCTTCCCTGGACGTGATGTATGTCCATCGACGGAACCGTCTGGACAACAAGGATGTGGAGAGAACATACAGCGTCCAGTACCGGCGGCAGTGCTGGGAAATCAAGGTCAGCTTCTCCGACAACGTGTCCTACCTGGCCAATGGAGTGGAGGAGCCGGACCGGGTCTATGCGGTCAAGCTCTCCCTGTATGGTCTCTAGGCCGTATCGGCGCCGAAAGGACAGACATCTTCGGCCGGTTCCTCCGTGGTCCCGGAAGCGTTGCAGGAAAGGTTTTTCCTTGACAAACCCACCTGGATTGCGTAGGTTCCACCTTTCAATTTTATATGGCTGGTGAGCATCCGATGAAAACATACAGTGCCAGGAAAGAAGACGTACAGCGGGACTGGTACGTTGTGGACGCCGAAGGAAAGACGCTGGGCCGGCTGGCCAGCGAGATCGCCTCAAGGCTGCGGGGCAAGCACAAACCGATCTATACGCCTCATGTGGATACGGGGGATTTCATCATCGTCGTGAATGCGGAGAAAGTGGTCCTCACGGGCCGGAAGCTCACCGACAAGATGTACTACTCCCACTCCGGCTATCCGGGAGGATTGAAGTCCATCACGGCAGGTAAACTGCTGCAGACCCGGCCGGAGGACGTGCTCCGCATTGCCGTTCAGGGCATGCTTCCGAAGAATACCCTGGGAAGGCAGATGCTGAGAAAGCTCAAGATCTACAAGGGCGGCACTCATGGGCATGAGGCCCAGAGCCCCAGGACACTCGAGCTGTAGGGAATCGCAGGGAAGACTCGATCTGGAGAAGAACATGGAAAAGCGCTTTTACGCAACAGGCAAGCGGAAAACGGCCATCGCCAGGGTTTACATGAAGGAAGGCAGCGGCCAGATGATCATCAACAAGCGGAACTTTGACGATTACTTCACCCGGGACAGCCTGAAAATGCTCATCCAGCAGCCGCTGGAGATCACGGGAAAGAAGGACCGCTTCGATTTCTACATCAACGTGAACGGCGGCGGAAGCGCCGGCCAGGCGGGAGCCGTCAAGCACGGAATCGCGAAAGCGCTCATCGATTACGACGTCGAGCTGCGTTCCACCCTGAAACGGGCTGGTTTCCTGACCCGGGACTCCCGCATCAAGGAACGGAAGAAGTATGGTCAGCCGGGGGCCAGGAAGCGATTCCAGTTCTCCAAACGGTAACGGAGAGGGAGGCTTTCGGGCCTCCCTTTTTTTTCGCCCCCTCCCGGGCATTCTTTTCCCATTGTCCGGTGTTCATCGACACCGGAAAATCCGGATGGCGGAAACATGAAAATTGGAATCTATGGAGCAAGCGGATACACGGGCCAGGAACTGCTGCGGATCCTTCTGAACCACCCCCATGTGCAAGTCGCGGCAGTCACGTCCCGCCAGTACAAGGGAATGGCCGTTTCCGATCTCTATCCCGTTTTTACGGACCGGACGAACCTTGTCTTTCTGGACGCCTCGCCGGAAGAAGTGGCCGGGGCGGTAGACTTTGTCTTTCTGGCCCTTCCCCACGGCGGAGCGATGAAAGTAGCCTCGCATTTTCTCGATGCCGGGAAGAAGGTCGTCGACCTGAGCGCCGACTTTCGCCTCCGGAAGGTGGAGACCTTCGAGGCCTGGTACGAGAAGCACGGAGCCCCGGGCCTTATCGAAGAAGCGGTCTACGGCATCCCCGAGCTGTACCGGAGCGAGATCAAGGCGGCCCGGTTCGTCGCCAATCCGGGCTGCTACCCCACCAGCATCATTCTCGGATTTGCGCCGCTCCTGAAAGAGGGATTGATCGATACGGAAACACTCATTGCCGACTCCAAGTCCGGCGTGAGTGGCGCCGGACGGGAGGCCCAGATCGGCTCGCTCTTCTGCGAGGTTGATGAAGGGTTCAAGGCCTACAAGGTGGGCCAGCACAGGCACACACCGGAGATCGAGCAGGAACTCGGCGTTCTGGCGGGCCGGGATATCTTTCTCTCTTTCACCCCCCATCTGTTGCCTGTGAACAGGGGGATCCTGAGCACCCTTTACGCCCGCCTGACGAGGAGCCTGTCCACGGCGGACCTGACGGATCTTTTCCGCCGCTTCTACGAGCGGGAGCCCTTCGTCCGGATCTACCGGGAAGGCAGCGTTCCCAACATCTCGTCGGTCAAGGGAACCAACTTCTGCGACATCGGCGTCGTCGCCGACGGGCGGACGGGGCGGGTCATCGTTCTCTCGGCCATCGACAATCTCGTGAAGGGGGCCTCGGGACAAGCTGTCCAGAACATGAACCTGATGTGCGGTTTCCCGGAGGACGCGGGGCTGGGGATGCTGTCCGTGTTCCCCTGAGGCCCGTCCGCGGCGCCGACCGGTGTTTCATTGCCCGGGCCGGACCCGCGCGGATATTCCGCTTTGAACATCCCGCAGGCGCCAGGGCAATTTCCTGACCGGACGCCTGCTCATGGAGGAGTTTTCATGTCCCTGAAACTCTACAACACCCTGACGAGACGGAAAGAGGAATTCAAACCCATCGTGCCCGGGAAAGTGGGGATGTACGTCTGCGGGATCACCGCCTACGACGTCTGCCACATCGGCCATGCCCGCTCCGCCGTCGTCTTCGACGTCATCACCCGCTACTTCCGATACGCCGGCTTCGACGTAACCTACGTGAAGAACTTCACCGACGTGGACGACAAGATCATCGAACGGGCCAACCGGGAGAAAGCGACGATTGGCGACATCTCGGAGCGCTTCATCGCCCGGCACAACGAGGACATGGGGGCTCTCGGCATCGAGCCGCCCTCGGTGACGCCCAAGGCGACGGAGAACATCGAGGGCATGATCCGCCTTATCCGGACCCTGGAGGAGAAGGGCCTTGCCTACGCGATGGACGGGGACGTGTACTATTCCGTAGAGGGATTCCGGGGTTACGGGAAGCTCTCGGGGCGCAACCTGGAGGACATGCTGGCGGGCGCCAGGGTGGACGTGAACGAGCGGAAAAGGAACCCCCTCGACTTCGCCCTCTGGAAGGCCAGCAAGGAAGGAGAGCCCTGGTGGGAGAGCCCCTGGGGGCCCGGCCGGCCGGGTTGGCATATCGAGTGCTCCGTCATGAGCCAGCGCTTTCTTGGCGAGACCTTCGACATCCACGGCGGCGGCGAGGATCTGATCTTTCCCCACCACGAGAACGAGATCGCCCAGTCCGAGGGCGCCTACGGAAAGCCCTTCGCCAACTACTGGCTCCACAACGGCTTCGTCCGGATCAATTCCGAGAAGATGTCCAAGTCCCTCGGGAACTTCTTCACCATTGAGGAGATGCTCCGGCGCTATGCCCCGGAGGTCCTGCGCTTCTTCATGCTCCAGAGCCATTACCGGAGCCCCGTCGACTTCTCCGAGGAGTCGCTGGCCGAGGCCCGGCAGGGCATGGACCGCTGCTACAGCACGCTGAAGGCGCTTCAGGACGCCCTGAAGGCGGGCGAGGGCGCGGCGGAGGCCGCCCCGTCGTCGCTGACCGGGAAGGAGAAGGACCTGGCGGAGGTCCTGACCCGTCTGCCGGAGCGGTTCGCCGAGGCCATGAACGACGACTTCAACACGGCCCGGGCGCTGGGCTACGTCTTCGACGTGATCCGCCACCTGAACGGCTACCTCCTGGACAAGGCCTTCAGCGTCACGCCTGCCTCCATGGCGGTCCTGCGCCAGGCCCGGGAGACCCTCGACAGGCTCGGCCGGGTCTTCGGGTTGTTCCTGGTGGATCCGGACCGCTACCTCCTGGAGGACCGGGAGCGGGAAGCGGCCAAGCGGGGACTGGACGTGGCAGAAATCGAGCGGCTCATCACCGGACGCCGGGAGGCCAGGGAGAACAAGGACTGGCACAGGGCCGACGAGATCCGGAAGGAACTGGCGGCCCGGCATGTTGTGCTGAAGGACGGTCCGTCCGGAACGACCTGGAGCATCCAGTAGGAAAGCCGGGTCGGTAAAAAAAGACAAGGGCGCGGGAGAATGGCCGGAGGGTCATGGGCCCGCGCCCTTTTTTTATGGCTGTGGAAGCAAGGATCGGGTAATTCGTTTTTCGTCTGCCTTCGGCGCTTCTGCCGACTGATTCAGGGCAGGCTCCAGGGGGCGCGCCTTTTTTCGTATTCCACATCCGGCAGTTGAATCAGGACCGGTTGCGCTTCCGGTTCGAGCCAGCGCAGGACCCGCTCCAGGTCTTTCTCCGCCAGGGCCGTGCATCCCTCCGTCGGCGATGCGGGTCCCTGCCACCGATGCAGGAAAATGCACGAGCCGGCCCCCGGCAGGACGGGATCGGCGTTGTGCTCGATGACAGCCCCCAGGCGATAGAGACCGTCCTCCCGGAGCATCGCCTCGCGGCTCTTCCAGTCCGGCTCGATGCCCGCGCCGTCCAGGATGCGGTTGTAGGAGGCCGATACCGGGTCGTCGATGCAGAACGTCTCCGGTGCGATTCGCCGGTAAGGGAGCCGGATCCACGGGACTTCCTCCGGTGCCGCGTGCCCGAAGGCCCGCCGGATCCGGAAAATCCCCGCCGGTGCCGTCCCGTCGCCCTCCCGTTTGCGCGGCTCTTCCTCCTCCGTCAGTGGATGAATCCCCCGCCCCCAGGCAAGGCCGTGTTTCCCCAGAATGACCGGCAGGTTCCCGGGATCGAAGCGCCAGGGCGAACGAAGATGCTCCCGGGAGCAGAGACACATCATGCCTTCCGTCGCCTTCCATCCATCAGCCCGCACGACCAGGGCCTGCCGGCATTTCCACGGCCAGGCGTCCCCGAGACGCTCCATCTCCAGGCAGGCGGGGGTTTGGGGTAACGTCGATTCCATAGCTCCTCCGGCATTTCCGGCACCGCTTTCTACCACAGGATGGAGGGACGTGCATGGCCAAATAGCGGTTCGGCCGGCCGCCTGCAGGCGGCGTTGATCCCGCCGGCTCCCTCCATGGATGCTGGATTCGAAATATTCCGAGAAATGTTGATGCCTTCCCTCCAGGTCATGGGCATTACGCATCATAGTGCTTTTCAGTGCAAGCCCGTTCATGCAATAAAGGCCTGCAGGCCGCGGTCCCGCCCGCCTCGGATAAAGGAGCGACACATCATGAGTGGAAAGAATCGGAAGCCCGTCATTGAGTATCCGTGCCAATGGGTTTACAAGATCATAGGCCCCGACGAGGCGGCCCTGCGGGAGGCGGTGACTCAGGTGGTCCAGAATCTTCCCCATACGGTGGCGCTTTCCAATACGAGCGCCACTGGCCGTTACTGCTGCCTGAATGTCGAGTTGACCGTGGCGGACGAGAATGTCCGGACAAGCCTTTACGAGATGCTGAAAAACCACCCGGCCGTCCGGATCGTCCTGTGAACGATTCGACCGGCCGGCAATGCCGGGCTTGAAAAACGTCGGTTCCAAGGGAGAGCTCATGAATTGGAAGAAATCGGCACTGGGAACCGGCAGGATCCGTTCTTTTCCAGGGACGGCCCTGTTACTGATCCTTCTCCTCTGCCTGACGGCCGTCTGCACGCTTGCCGGCACGGCGGGCGCACGACCCACCGTCGCGCTCACGATCCTTCACGTCAACGATACCCACGGCCACATCCTGCCCGGCGTCGTCAAGACGGTGGACCCCGAGCGGCCCGTCGGCGGGGCCGCCTGGCTGGCGCAGATGATCGAGGACGAGCGGGCGAAAAACCCGCAGGGAACGCTGCTCCTTTCGGGGGGCGACATGTTCCAGGGGACGGCGATCTCCAACGTCTTCCGGGGGGCGCCCGTGACGGAGATCATGAACGCGCTGGCCTTCGACGCCATGGCCGTGGGCAACCACGAGTTCGACTGGGGGATGGACACCCTGAGGAAACTCCGGACGGCGGCCCGCACGCCCTGGCTCGCGGCGAACATTGTCGACGGGCAGGGAAAGGGGCTGCCGGGCGTGAAGCCATGGATCATCGCGGAACGGAAGGGGATCCGGATCGCCGTCATTGGGATCACGACCCCCGAGACGGCCTGGACGACGAAGCCCGGGAACGTGGCGGGGCTGACGTTCCGGGAGCCGAAGGACGTCCTGCCTGGGCTGATCCGGCAGGTCCGGGCGGAAGGGGCGCGCCTCGTCGTCGTCCTTTCCCACTGCGGGCTCGACGCGGACCGGAAAACCGCCGGGGAGGTGGAAGGTATCGACGTCATCGTCGGCGGCCACAGCCACACGGCCGTGATGGACCCCGTCGTCGTGGGGAAGACGGTGATCGTCCAGGCGGGCTGCTACGGCCAGTACCTGGGTGTTCTCGAACTGCAGGTGGATCCGGAGGAGGGCCGGATCACGGGTTTCACGGAGAAAAACGAGCTGAAGGCCGTCTATTCCGGGCCGAAGGATTCCTTCGATCCGGCGATTGCCGCGATCGTGGCGTCCTACGACGACCGGATCCGGGACCGCTTCGCCGCCGTCGTCGGCTCGACGGAGGTCGACCTGACGCGGAATTACCGGGGCGAGTCGAACCTGGGCGACCTGATCGCCGACGCCATGAGGGAGGCCGCAGGGGCCGACATCGCCCTGATGAACAGCGGCGGCATCCGGACGGACATCTCCCGGGGGGCCGTCACGCTGGAGATTCTTTACACCCTCCTGCCCTTCGACAACCTCCTGGTCTCCATGGACCTGACGGGGCGACAGGTGCTTCAGATCCTGGAAGAGAGCGCCCGCGGGAGCCGCGGAAGCCTCCAGATCTCCGGACTCCGGGTGACGGCCGATCTGACAAGGCCTGCCGGACAGCGGATTGTGGGCGTCGAGATCGACGGCCGGCCCCTCGCGGCGGAAAAGACGTACCGGGTCGTCACGAACGACTTCCTGGCGGCGGGGGGAGACGAGTTCACCGTGTTCCGGGAGGGGAAGAACGTCGTGTACGGAGACGACCTCCGGGACGTCGCGGCGGCCTACCTGAAAAAACATTCCCCCGTCCGGCCCCGCATCGAGGGGCGCATCGAGGTGAGGGGAATCTGAAGGGCTTCCGCCGCACCCTGATCGAGGTTCGCTGCCTGATGCGGGCAGCGGGGAGGCAAATTCATGGAAAAGGAGCGAATCCGGGTCTTCGTGAACGACCGGCCCATGACGATCTACCGGGGTCTGGCGGTAAAGCACGCCCTGATCGCCGCCGGAGGCGACCTGTACAAGCCTGCGCTCGATGGTGACGTGGCGGTCCGGGACGAAAACGGATTCGTCCTCGGCCTGGAAGGTGCCCTCCACGACGGGGCCCGACTGTACGTGGCACTGCCGGAGCGGCGGTGAAGGGTGCGAAGGAACAGGATGGAAACGGTCCGCCCGGTGCGGAGACCGGGCCGTCCCGAACGAAAAGGGTAAAGAATGAGCGAGAACGTTACTTCCAAACAGCTCCTGGATCACTACGCACGGAAGGTTTATGCCGACGCGGCGGCGGCCAAGGCCGCCGGAAGGCCCGTCGGCTGGTCCACGGCCATCGTGCCCCAGGAGTTCTTCGAGACCATGGACCTGCCCCTCGTCTACCCGGAGAACCACTCGGCCGTCATCTCGGCCCGGAAGCGGGCCCTCGGGTTCCTGGAGCGGGCCGAGGGGTACGGCTATCACGCCGACGTCTGCGGGTACATGCGGGTCAACTTCGGTTACCTCCTGGAAGGGGCAGAGGGAGACGATGACGTGCCGCCGGCGCCGGTTCCTGACTTCGTCGTCTGCTGCAACAACTACTGCACCATGATCGTCAAGTGGTACGAAAACCTCGCGAAGGAGCTGGGGGTTCCCCTGTTCATGATCGACATGCCCTACAACCCGGAGGGCGCCGTGGATGATGCGCGGGTGCGGTACATCCGGGCCCAGTTCGACCGCCTCGTCGGGCAGCTGGAGGACCTGACGGGCCGCCCGTTCGACCAGGAACGGTTCCGGGAGGTGATGGAGATCTCCCGGGAGAACGCCCGGCTGTGGAAGCGGGCCTTCGAACTTGTGGGCCACGTTCCGTCGCCGGCGAACGGCTTCGACTTCTACAACTATCTGACCCTGATGGTCTTCATGCGAGGGCGCGCCGAGACGACGGAGGTCCTCCGCCTGTGGATCCGGGAGATGGAGGGGAAAATTGCCCGTGGCGAAGGGCCGTTCCGGGATGCCGCGGAGAAGTTCCGGATCATGTTCGACGGCATCGCCTGCTGGCCGCAGCTCGCCCACACGGCGAAGGCCTTCCGCTCCTGGGGCATCAACATCACCGGCTCCAACTACCCCGACGGCTGGGCCGTCCAGTACGAGACGGGCGACCTGGACGGCATGGCCCGGGCCTACGCCTCCATCGCGAACAACATGAGCCTGGAGAAGGCGGTGGAGAAGCGGGTCGAGATCATCCGGCAGGGCCGCTGCGACGGCGCGGTCTATCACATGAACCGGAGCTGCAAGGTCATGGACTTCACGACCTACGAGGCGCAGCGGCGGGTCTTCGCCGAAACCGGCGTGCCCTACATCACCTTCGACGGGGACCAGGCGGACCCGCGGATCTTCGTTGCCGCCCAGTTCGACACGAGGGTCCAGGCCCTTGTCGAGATGATGGAGTCCCGGAAGGAGGCAGGGCGATGACCGGGGAGAAGCGAATCCGGGCGATCCTGTCCGAACTGGAGGAAACCGCCGCCCGTCCCGGCGAAGCCGCACAGAGATTGAAGCGGGAGAAGGGGAAGCCCTTGGTCGGCGTCCTGCCCTATTACGCCCCCGAGGAGATCGTTCATGCCGCGGGGATGCTTCCCGTGGGCGTCTGGGGCGGGACGGCGGATGCGTCCATGGCGGGCCACTATTTCCCACCCTTCGCCTGTCCCCTGGTGAAATCGGCCCTGGAACTGGCCCTCCGGGGCGTCTACGACGACCTCGCCGCCATGATCGTTCCGGCCCTCTGCGAGAGCCTGACCTTCTTCGGCCAGAATTTCCGGGCCGCCCGGTCGGGCATCCCCTTCGTGCCGGTGGTCCACCCGCAGAACCGCCGGAGTCCCGAGGGAGTGGCGTATCTCCGGGCGGAGTATGAAAAGGTCCGGGACCGGCTGGCGGAGATCGCCGGGCGGGCGGTTACGGCGCAGGACCTCGACCAGGCCATCGTGATCTTCAACGATCATCGCCGGGTCATGCGGGCCTTTTTCGAGGAAGCGCCCCGGCATTCGTCCCTCGTATCCCCCCGGATCCGCCACGCCGTCGCGAAGAGCGGTTATTTCATGGACCGGGCGGACCATGCCGCCCTTGTCGGCGAGCTGACGGGCCTCCTGCAGTCGCTGCCGGAGGAGGCCGTATCTGGGAAGCGGGTCGTTCTGACGGGGATCATGGCCGAGCCGGAGGGCCTCCTCGGGCTGTTCGCAGAGGTCGGCCTGGACATCGCGGCCGACGACCTGGCCCAGGAATCCAGGGCCTTCCGGACCGACGTGCCCGACGGGGGCGATCCCCTGGAGCGCCTTGCCCGCCGCTGGTCCCTCGTCGAGGGCTGCTCCCTGGCCTTCGATCCGGGAAAGGAGAGAAACCGGATCCTCCTGGACCTCGTGCGGAATTCCGGGGCCCGGGGCCTCGTCGTCCTGATGATGCAGTTCTGCGATCCCGAGGAGATGGACTATCCCCTCTACCGGAAAGAATTCGAGGCAGCGGGCATCCCCGTCCTTCACCTGGAAGTGGAGCCGCGGATGTCCCTGGAGCAGGCCCGGACGCGCCTCCAGTCCTTCGCGGAGATGATCTGACGCATGTATACGCTGGGCATCGACATCGGCTCCGCCTCGTCGAAGGCGGTCATTCTCGGGGACAACGGGGAAGTGGCAGGTCAGGCTGTTATCCCGGTGGGAACCGGCACGACGGGACCCGAGCGGGCGCTCCGGGAGGCCTTCGCACAGGCGGAAATCGCGCCGGAGGACGTAGGGCGGACGATCGCCACCGGCTACGGGCGGGTCACCTGGCAAGGGGCGGACCGGCAGGTCAGCGAGATCACCTGCCACGCCCGAGGGGTGCTCCACCGGATGCCGGAGGCCCGGACGATCATCGACATCGGCGGCCAGGACGTGAAGGCCATCGAGGTGGATCCGGACCGGGGCTTTGTCCGGAATTTCGTCATGAACGACAAGTGTGCCGCCGGGACGGGGCGCTTCCTGGAGGTGATGGCCCGAGTCCTGGGGCTGGAGGTCGAAAGGCTAGCGGAGGTCTCGAAGACCAGCGCCCGCACGGTCTCCATCAGCAGCATCTGCACGGTCTTCGCCGAGTCGGAGGTGATCTCCCACTTGTCCCGCGGGGAGGCCGTGCCGGATGTCCTGGCGGGAATCCACCAGTCCGTGGCGAAGCGTGTCGCCGGGCTCGTTTCCCGTCTCGGCGTCCGTCCGCCCGTGGTCCTCACCGGCGGCGTGGCGAAGAATCGCGGGGTCGTCCGGGCCCTGGAGAAGGAGCTCAAAACGGAGATCCGGATCGCACACTCCTGCCAGCTCACCGGCGCCCTCGGGGCCGCCCTCATCGCCCGGGAAGACCTGTCCAAAGGCTAAAAAAAAACCAGGGACACTTTCCCTATTTCCGTTTTTGCCGTCCCAAAAGAAATCAGCGGGAGAAATCCGGCGATCAATCACCGGGAGGAGGACCTGCGTCCGGCTCGGAGTTGACGCCCCAGCGTTTGTAGCGCAGGAGCAGGAGCAGCCCCGGAGCGGCCAGAAGGGTGCAGACGATGAAGAAGGCGGGCCAGCCGACGGCCGCGGCCAGGTATCCTGTCGGGGCGCCGGTTACATAGCGGCTCACGGCCATCAGGCTGCTCAGGAGGGCGTACTGGGTGGCGGTGAACCGGGTGTTGCACAGGCCCATCAGGAGGGCTGTGTAGGCCGCCGTGCCCATGCCGCTGGTGACGTTCTCGATCCCGATCACGACTCCCAGTGCCCAGATCTGCCGGCCCGTGAACTCCAGCAGGATGAAGGAGAGGGTCGAGATCCCCTGCAGGATGCCGAAGACAAAGAGGGATCGCTTCAGGCTCCAGCGGATCATCAGGGCACCTCCGGCGAGGGTCCCGGCGATGGTGGCCACCATCCCGAGTCCCTTGAAGACGGCCCCCAGCTCCGTCCGGGAGAACCCCACGTGCTGCAGGATGAAGGGCGTCGTCATCTGGGCCGCCGCCACGTCGCCGATCTTGTAGAGAACGACGAAGAGCAGGATCTCCAGCGATCCGGGTCTCCGGAAGAACTCCAGCAGGGGTTGGACCACCGCTTCCCGCAGGCTTGCGGGCGGCGCCACGGCCCGTCCCTCCCTGTCTTCCGGGTGGGGCTCCGGGGCGATCAGCGTGGCGATGCAGCCGATCGTCATGAGGCCGCCCATGAGGACATAGACGGTCCTCCAGGGGAGGTGGTCCGACAGGATGAGGGCCGCCGCGCCGCTGACCAGGATGGCGAGCCGGTACCCCATGATCCAGACGCCGGCGCCGGCGCCCCGCTCCTGTGGAGAAAGATACTCCGTCCGGTAGGCGTCCAGGACGATGTCCTGGCTGGCGCTGAAGAAAGCAATGGCCACCGCCAGGAGGGCGACCAGGGGCAGGTTCGACGAGGGGTTGAAAAAGCCCAGGGCGGCCAGGGTAACGACCAGGAGGATCTGGGTGACCAGCATCCAGCCCCGCCGGCGGCCCAGGAAGGGCGGGACGTACCGGTCCATCAGGGGGGACCAGAGGAACTTGAAGGCGTAGGGAAGGCCTGTCAGGGAAAAGACGCCGATGGTCCGGATGTCGATGCCCTCCGCCACCATCCAGGCCGTCAGCGTCCCTCCGGAAAGGGCCAGGGGCATCCCCGATGCGAACCCCAGGACGAGCATCAGGAGCATCCGGGGGGAGAGATAGATCTGGGCGATGCGGAGGCGGTTCATCATGGGACGCGTCGTTTCTCCTGGCGTGAGGATTTCCGCTGCCTGCCTGCGTGGACGGTCCCGGACAGGCTATCGCCCGTTCTGCATCCGCGTTTTCCGGATCCGGGCCGCTGCGACGAGGGCCTCGAAGAGCCGCCGCTGGGGCTCCTCGTCCCGCATCCGCTCCGGGTGCCACTGGACGCCGAGGACGAACCGTCCCGACCGCGTCCAGTCCGTGTCGGGGCCGGGCTCCACGGCCTCCGCGATACCGTCTTCCGACTTCCCCGATACGATAAGGTGACGGGCCGGGTGGGCCGGGTCGGCCGCCTGGTGGTGGAACGAGTTGGTCTCGACCCTGTTGCCGGGAGGATTCCCGACACCGGCGGCGGCGAGGCTGTCCGGAGTGAGGAGAACGTCATGGCGATACGGGCCCGGATCGATCCCGGTACGGTCTTTTCCTGCGTGGGGAAGTGGCGGGCCGCCGCCGGGGACCGCCCATTCGGTCCGGATGTCCTGGACAAGGCCGCCCCCGCAGGCGATCCAGAGGAGCTGGCAGCCGCCGCAGATCCCCAGGACAGGAAGGTCCGTGTTTTCCAGGACCCGCCGGGCCAGCTCCAGGTCGAAGCGGTCGCGCCGGGGTGCAACGAGCTCTTCCGCCGGCTGGGGGTGTCCCCCGTAATGTCCGGGATCGTAGTCCGCGCCACCGACGAAGAGCACGCCGTCGAGCATCGGCAGGACTTCCCGCAGGAAGTCCGGATCATCCAGCGCCGGGAGGCAGAGGGGCCAACCGCCGGCGGCCGCGACGGCATCCGGATAGTCCAGGTGGACCCGGAGGACGTCCGCCCCTTCCTGCTCCAGGACGGACATGTTGAGGCCGATAAGGGGTTGGTTCTCCATAGGGTATTCCCTGTGTGCGGCTGTTGAAAAAGGGCGTCTGCCGCGTTGCCCTTGTCCCGTGCCGCTCGACGTACGACAAAGTACGCCTCGCAGCCCGGAACTTCGGGCGCCTTGCATTCAACCCTTTTTGAACAGCCGCAGAGGTGGAAAAACGCTGTCGAAAACGGAAAGCAACCGGATTTGAATTCCGATTTTTTCCCGCCGTCTCCTTTCGCCCCGGGGCCGCCTCCCCGCCGAGGGCCGCGTTTCTTATAGTTGATCGGGGACGATGCGTCCATTACATTTCCAGCCTTGACGGACCCGCAAAAAGACCCTAGTCTGCCTGACGCCGCATTCCGCCTGCGGCCGGAACGGGGAGGGAGCATGATCCGGATGGAACCCGCCATAACTGTCGGCATCATCGGCCGCGCAGAAACCGTAACCGGAGCCTTCCGGGAAACGGTTTCCGTGAATGGACGGGATTTTCCGGCCGGTCCGTTCCGGGCGGTTGCGGACGGGGAGCATGTGGTTTTAAGCGGCGGACAAGACGGCGCCCCGGTCGTCGCCCGCTGCATCCGGTGCCGGGTTTCCGGCGATGCCCCTTTCGTCCTCCGGGACGTGACCATCGGTGTTGCGTTCCACTGGGAGCGCAGGCGGGAGCAGGCGTTCCAGGGCGACCTCGTCCTGGAGTGCAGGGAAGGCCTGCTCTCCGCCGTCAACGAGATCCCCCTGGAGGCCTACCTGGAGAGCGTCGTCTCATCGGAGATGAGCCCCGCAGCACCCCCGGAGTTTCTCAAGGCCCACGCGGTCCTCTCCCGGAGCTGGATCCTGGCCATGCTGGAGCGGAAGGCGGGGCGGCTCCGGGAATCTCCGGAGCGGAAAGCGGACGCGGCCGCCGGCTGTGACGATGCCGGGATCGCCGAGATCCGGCGCTGGTATGGCCGGGAGGACCACGAGCACTTCGACGTCTGCGCCGACGACCACTGCCAGCGTTACCAGGGCGTCGGGGCCGTGACGGAGAAGGCCCGGGAGGCCGTTGCGGCGACCCGGGGCCGGGTCCTCACCTGGCAGGGCGAGGTCTGCGACGCCCGCTATTCCAAGTGCTGCGGCGGCCGGACGGAGCGTTTCCAGAGCGCCTGGGAGGATGTCCATGTCCCCTACCTCGTTTCGGTGGCGGACGGACCGGCTTCTTTCCCGGTCGTCTCGAACGAGGAGGAGGCGGAGCGCTGGATCCGCTCGGAGCCGGAGGCCTGCTGCCGGGTCCGCGATCCGGACATCCTGAAGACCGTCCTTCCCGACTTCGACCGCGAGACGCCGGACTTTTTCCGCTGGAAGGTGGAGTACGGACGGGAGGAACTGCAGGCGATCCTGGAGGAAAAATCGGGACTGGGTTTCGGGGACCTCCTGGATCTCGTGCCTCTCGAGCGGGGGCCGTCGGGGCGGATCGTCCGCCTGCGCGTCGAGGGTTCCCGGCGGACCGTCGTCGTGGGCAAGGAGCTGGAGATCCGCCGCTGGCTCTCCCGGAGCCACCTCTACAGTAGCGCGTTTATCGTGGAAACGGAAGGCCCGCCGTCCGGTCCGCCCGAGCGTTTCATCATCCATGGAGCGGGCTGGGGCCACGGGGTCGGATTCTGCCAGATCGGGGCCGCCGCCTTGGCTTGGCGGGGCGACCGGGCGGAGGAGATCCTGGCCCGCTATTTCCCGGGGACGTCCCTGACGAGGCTTTATGACTGAACAGCCATCCGTTAGAACCGCATTCATCCTGGGCGCCGGGCTGGGGATGCGCCTCCGGCCCCTGACGGAGGAATGCCCGAAACCCCTTCTTCCCCTGGGCGGAAGGCCGATCATCACGTACGCCATGGAGCACCTCCGGGCGGCCGGCGTCGAGCGGTTCATCGTCAACACCCACCACCGGGCGGAGGCATACGCCCGCGCCTTCCCGGACGGGACCTGGCGGGGCCTTCCCGTTCTGTTCCGCCACGAACCGGTGCTCCTGGACACCGCCGGGGGGCTGAAGAACATCGAGGTTCTCCTGGACAGCGACGACGAAACGATCCTGGTGTACAACGGGGACGTCGTGAGCGACCTTCCCCTGGAGAGGCTCCTCACGGCCCATTTCCGGAGCCGGCCGGAGGCGATGCTGGCACTCCGCAGTTCCGGCGGCCTCCGGAACGTCAGCGTCGACGGGGAGGGGCGGATCTGCGACATGCGGGGGATCCTGGGAAATCCCGGGACGCGGCAGTGCCTGTTTACCGGGATCTACGCGGTGGAGCGGGCCTTCCTCGATCGCCTGGAGCCGGGGCGGATCGAGTCGGTGGTCCCCGTTTTCGTGGAGATGATCCGTCGGCAGCCGGGATCCGTCGGCTCGGTGATCATTGATGAGGGGTCATGGCACGACATCGGCACGGTCGAGGCCTACAATCGGCTGGATGAGGAGTTTGCCTCCCGGGGTTCCGGGGCGTTCCGCAAATAGCGCACAGCGCGGCGAGGCGAACGGCCCTTCGTTCCGTTTGCCCGGGAATGGAAGGTTTTCTTAGACGATGACGATGTTTTCTCAAGAAGCGGCATCCTGGCTGCGAGAGGTCCTGTCCCTGAAAGCGGAGGAGACGGTTGAACTGACGCTCCTGGCGGGCGGAGGGTCGGACCGGTCCTTCCACCGGGTGGCGGGACCCGGTGGATCGTCGACGGTCATGATGCAGTACGGACCGGAGGGCCGGGAAAACACGATTTTTACGGCGACGGCCCGGTTCCTCCTGGGAATCGGCGTCCCCGTGCCGCAAATTCTCGCCGAGGATCCCAAGCGCGGTTTCGTCCTCCTGGAGGATGCCGGCGACGCCGATCTCTGGTCGTTCCGGGACGCCCCCTGGGAGGTCCGCCGCGCCCTCTACGGGAAGGTTCTGGAGGCGGCGCACCATCTCCACGGGTATCCCCGGCCGGAGGAAGCCGCGGGAGAGCTGGGCCTGATGGCCTCGTTCGGGCCGGACCTGTACCGCTGGGAGCGGGAGTATTTTCTCGAATCGTTCGTTTACGCCGTCTGCGGAATCCGGCCGGGCGGCCGGGAGTGGGAGGCCCTGGAGAAGGAGCTGTCGGCCCTGGCGGAGCGGCTGCTTGCGGTCCCGCCCTGCCTCGTCCACCGGGACTTCCAGTCGAAGAACGTCATGATCCTCCGGGGAGAGCCGGTTCTGATCGACTTCCAGGGGATGCGCCTCGGGAATCCCCTCTACGACCTCGGATCGCTCCTGTACGATCCCTACGTGCCGCTGGCCGAGGATGAGCGAATGGAGATGCTGTTCTGGTACGCCGGGCTCGGCGGGCTGCCGGAGATTGCCGGGGACGATGCGTCCCGCTTCCGGGAGGCCTCGGTCCAGCGGCTCCTCCAGGCCATGGGGGCCTATGGATTCCTGGGGCTCCGGAAGGGGAAGCGGGAGTTCCTGGACCATATCCCCCGGGGCTTCCTGAACCTTGCCGAGGCGGCCCGCCGGCACGGCGGTTTTCCCCGCCTGGAGGACCTGCTCTCACGGTGCCGGGAGGCGCTGGCGGAAAGGGGGATTCATGTTGTCGCCTGAGCCGGTGCTTCTGGTCTACAACCTCGACGAATCCTGGGACGCCGGCGCGCAGGAGGAGGTCCTCCGGGAGACCCGGAGGCTCGCTGCCGCCCTGGAAGGCGAAGGCCACCGGGTCCGGGAGGTTTCCGTCCGGGGTGAGAAAGATTTTAATGCCCTGTCGAACCTGGACCCGGCCGGGTGGATCGTCTTCAACTGGTGCGAGGCCATTCCCGGAATCGAACGGAGCGAGGCCGAGGCGGCCCGGCGGATCGGCGGGGCGGGCTTCGTTTACACCGGCGCGGCGCCGGAGGCCCTGGCGTTCTGCGAAGACAAGGGCCGCGTCCGGAACCTCCTGGGGGAGCGCGGCGTCCCCGTTCCCGAGGGCGCCCTGTTCGCGGTGCCGGAGCGGGGACGCTGGAGGCGATTCCCGGCCATCGTGAAGGCCCTCCGCGAGCACTGCAGCGCCGGGATCACCGCCGAGGCCGTCGTCATGACCGAGAGGGAGCTGCTGGACCGGGTGGACTTCGTCGTTTCGACCTGGCGCCAGCCGGCCCTGGTGGAGGAGTTCATCGACGGCCGCGAGTTCCGGGCCGTCCTGTGGGGCAACGGCCCCGTGGAGATGCTCCCCGCCGTGGAGATGGACTACTCGGACATCGGCCGCCTTCAGGACCGCCTCTGCACCTTCGAGGCCAAGTTCGTCCCCGGATCCTTCCATTATACGGCCATCCGGACCCTGCTCCCGGCGCCCCTCGAACCGGCGGAGCGGGAGACCCTGGCGGCGGTTTCCCGGGAGGCCTACCGGGCGACGGGATGCCGGGACTATGCCCGGATCGACCTGCGCCTCCGGGACGGCGTCTTTTACGTCCTGGACGTGAATCCCAACGCCGACATCAGTGCCGACGCCAGCGTGGCCTGCTCCGCCGAGGCCGCGGGATACTCCTACGGCGCCCTGGGGAGCCGCATCGTGTCCTTCGCCGCGGCCCGCCACCCGGTTTTCGGAGGCCGCTGAAGGAGGCCCGGGATCGCAGCACGGGAGCATCGGGATCATGAACGGAATCACCGTCATTCTGCCGCAGGGGAGCCGGGAATCATCCGCCCGGATGATCGATGCCTTTTCCGCCGAACCGGAGGTGGTGCGGATTCTCGTCTTCAACGGAGGAAACAGCCCGCCGCTCAAACGGCCGGGCGTCGATTCCCTGCGGGTCGAATCCCTCCATGCCGGCGGGACCTGGAACCGGATCCCCGAGGCGGTCCGGACGGAGGAGGCCCTGGCGGTCCTCGATCCGGATTCGGTGGTCCTGCCGCTCTCCGGGAGCCTCTCGGCGCTGCGGAAGGCCCTGCGGCGGGTCGGGACGGGGATGGCCTACGGCGGCTACCGGGAGTCCGGCCCCGGCGGATGGGTGGATCATCCGGTTATCGCCTGCCGGCGGGGGAGCATTCGGGAGGGTTTCGACTTCGGGCCGGCCGTTCTGCTGTCCATGGCCGCCTGCCGGTCCGTTCTCGGGAAATACGGCTCCGTCCCGGACTTCCGGGCCGCCGGCTTCTACGATCTCCGGCTGAAGCTGTCCCTGGACCACGGGCTCCGCCGTCTGGACCGCGCTCTTTTTTCCCGGACGGCGGCCGGGATGCCGTCAATAGAGACCGGAACGGCGGCGGAGCGGCACTTCGAGTATGTCGATCCGCGGAACCGGGAGGCCCAGCTGGAATTCGAAGCGGCGGCGACGGCCCACCTGAAGCGGCTCGGGGCGTACCTCCCGCCGGTCTTCCGTCCGGTTCCCCGGTCCCGGGAGGTCTTTCCGGTCTTGGCCAGCGTGATCATCCCGGTGAAGAACCGGAAAGGGACGGTGGCGGAGGCCGCCGACAGCGCCCTGGGCCAGAAGGCGGACTTTCCCTTCAACGTCCTGGTCGTGGACAACCACTCCACCGACGGCACGACGGAGGTTCTGGCGGGCCTGGCGCGGCGGAACCCGGTGCTCCGGCACATCGTCCCGGCGCGGACGGATCTGAACATCGGCGGCTGCTGGAACGAGGCGGTCCGCTCTCCCTTCTGCGGGCGCTACGCCGTCCAGCTCGACTCGGACGACCTCTACGAAGGGACGGACGCGCTGCAGCGGATCGTGGACCTCCTCCGGGAGGGCCCATACGCCATGGTCGTCGGCTCCTACCGGCTCGTGAACGAGCGGCTCGAGGAAATCCCTCCGGGACTCATCGATCACAGGGAATGGACGCCCGGCAACGGCCGGAACAACGCCCTCCGGATCAACGGCCTGGGGGCGCCCCGGGCCTTCGACACGGCTGTGCTCCGGCGCTTCGGCTTTCCCGACGTGGGTTACGGGGAGGACTACGCCGTGGCCCTGCGGATCTCCCGGGATTACCGGATCGGGCGGATCTACGAATCCCTCTACCTGTGCCGGCGGTGGGGCGGCAACACCGACGCCGCCCTTTCCGTGGAGGCGGCGAACCGGAACGACGCCTACAAGGACAGGCTCCGGACCCTCGAAATAACGGCCCGCCGGCGGAAGAACCGTCGGACCATGGAAAGGCGAAAGGAATAGCATTGATGGAACGAATGGACGATGCGAACGAGACGATGGCCTACCCCGGGGATGGAGGCGGGGAATCCCTTCCCGACCTGTGCCTCCGCCTCCACGCCGGGCAGATGATGACCTGGCCGCTCCTGGCGGAGAACAGCGTGGCCCTGGCGAGCGTCTGGGAACGGGCATTCGGGCTGGACGGCGGAACGGTGAATGTCGTCTTCAATCCCGGCCGGATCAACAGCACGAACGCGGATACGGATCCGGCCGCCGTGGCCCGGCGGCCCTGCTTCCTCTGTCCGGAGAACCGGCCGCGGGAGCAGGAGAGCATCCTGTACCTCGACGAATGGTGGATCCTCTGCAACCCCTACCCGATTTTTCCCCGCCACCTGACCGTGGTGCACCGGGAACACCGCCTCCAGGACGTCCGGGCGATCCTCGGCGTCCTGCCGGGCCTCGCCCGGAGGCTCTCCCCGGTGTGGTCCGTGTTCTTCAATGGGCCGCTGTCGGGTGCCTCCGCTCCGGACCATCTGCACCTCCAGGCCGTCCCGTCGGGGGCGCTGCCCGTGGAGAAGGACTCACCGGCTGTCTGGAACCTGAAACCGGTGCACGAGCGGGAGGGGATCCTCCTGTCTTTCGGAGCCCACGCCGGCAGGACGCTCCTGACGCTGGAGGGCGCCCGCGAGGAGCCGCTTTCCCGGATGCTCACCGAGGTCGTCGACGCCCTGGAGCGCGTCCCCCCGGCGCCAGGAAAGCCCATGATGAACCTGCTCGGCCGCTTCCGCGACGGCCGCTGGACCCTGTTTCTGTTTCCCCGGCGGCAGGGCCGGCCGGAGGCCTATTTCCGGGAAGGCGAGGAACAGATCCTCGTGAGCCCGGGAACCGTGGAAATGGCGGGGACCATCATTACAGCCAGGGAGACGGACTTCCTGCGGATGAACGAGGCCCTGATCCGGGAGATCTATCGCGACGTATCGGCCGATGCCGGGGCCGTGGAGAAGGTCCTGGATTCCTTCCGGGAGCATTCCCTGTCGGGGGTTTCCTGCGCCGGGAAATGCCTGAAGGAGGAGTGATGAGGGCAGGGAGCGGGCCGGCGGGCGTGATCGCGGACAGCGCCATGACGTTTGGCGAGGCCGTGGCGGGGACGGCCGCGCCGGAGGAGGTGCTGCGCAGCCTTCGCCTGCTGGAGGTGGAGTACCTCGGCCTGGACGGCCGGGATCATCGGGGCCAGTTGGTCGTCCACGAGACCCTGGAGGCGGAGGTGCTGTATATCTTCCGGCTCATGCAGACGCTTCGCTTTCCCGTCGCGCGTGTCGTGCCCGTTGTCCGCTACGGCTGGTCCGACGACGCCTCCATGGCGGACAACAACTCCTCCGCCTTCAATTACCGCGTCGTCGAGGGGACGGACCGCCTTTCCAATCACGCCTTCGGCCGGGCCGTCGACATCAACCCTTTCCTGAACCCCGTGCTCTACCGCGACGGCCGGATCACCCCTCCCGGCGCATCCTGGCGTCCGGAGGTGCCGGGCACGCTGTCGGAAGGCCACCCCGTCGTCCGGGCCTTCCTGGAACGGGGCTGGCGCTGGGGCGGCCAGTTCAGCGCATATGCGGATTTGCACCACTTCGACAAAATAGAGAAGGCGGGCCGTTGAAAAACGCCCGTCTGCTTCGTTGCCCTCATCCCTTGCCATTCGACGTACGAAAAAGTACGACTCATGGCTCGGGATTTCAGGCGCCTTGCATCCGGACGTTTTTGAACGGCCCTTGGGGTGAAGAAGAGGAAGGCGGGCTGCTGAAAAACGGCCGTCTGCTTCGTTGCCCTTGTCTTTCGCCGCTCGAAGTACGTATGTGTACGACTCACGGCTCAAGCCTGCGGGCGCCTTGCATCCAGCCATTTTTGAACGTCCCGGAAAATAGGTCCGCTTTATTTCCCGGGGCCGGCAAGGCGGAAGGCCCGGTCCGTCCATTCGCGGGGGAGGAGTGTCGTTTTCATCTGCTCTGTCAATTCCGGGACGACCATGAACTGGCCTGCGGCCGTCGCCACCGGCTCCAGACCGCCGTCGGGATGGACGGCTGCTGCACCGCCGGATGCCCAAAAGAGCATGCGCGAGGGGGATGTGCCCCGCACGCGGTCGCCCCGGCCCAGAAAGATCAGTTTTTCACCGGCGAGGATCCGGCGAAGGAACGTGAAACGGATCCGGACCGTGACGCCTCCCTGGCCCGCCAGCATGAAACCGCCCCAGCCCAGGATTTCATCCAGGAGAGCCAGGGGGGCGACCGGGTGAGTGATTCCATCCTTCTGAAATCGATCGAAACTCTCTCTGTCCCGCTCATCGAAGCCGGCCCGGGTGAAGACGGTTTTCCGCGCAGGGGGAGGTGCCAGAAAGAGTCGCCGCTTGAGGCCGGGGACTTCCCTTTCCGTGCCGCAGACCAGGCATTCCCGATAGAAGGGGAGGGGGATGCCGTCCCGTTCATGATCGGGAAGGGAGGATGGGAGAAGGGAACGGAATGCCGCCAGGGACTCCTGGTCGGTCTCGCCGCGGAGGAAAACCGCCGTCATATAGGGATCATCCGACGACGGAACGGTGATGGCGCCCTCCGCACCCCTCTCCGTGGCTTCGACCTTCACGTCGGCCCGGTCTCCGCGACGCAGGCTCGCTCCCCCAAGCCGGAAATCGGCCGTCCAGGGGTCCGGGAATGAAGACGACGATTCTCCCATGGCCCGGAGCGCCAGCTCGACGAAGACACCCATGGCAAAGCCGCCGTGAGGGATTCCGTTCCAGCCCTCCGCATGACGGTCCGTACGCAGGACCGACGACAGGGAAGACCCGTCATGCTGCGGAGAGCCGCCGAGGAGAAACTGCTCGGAAAAAGATTCCTTTCGATTCATGAACCCCACCCCTCGCAAGAATGCATCCGGTTGAGCTGCCGGATGCTGGACGCATTCTTGACTTCTCCATGGTTCTTCTGTCAAGGAAATCCGCATGGCTGTGTTGAGTTCCATGATGCACGGATGCATCGGACTATAAATCCTCTGCTCGACCATTGCTTCTGTAACCGGAGGATTCGTTTCGCTGATCCGACGGGATATGCGAGATTGATATGACGCCTGTGAGTTGCCGATGAAATCTCGATATTGCCATTGAGTTTTATAAACGTTCAATATCAGCAGATATTTATCTTGACAAAACTCAATCCGTTATTTACTCTCCCACAAAACATACAATGAACTACTATGAAAAGGAGGCGTAAGTATGGGCGGAAACTACCGTATCAAGTTCAATCCGTCTTCCATGGAAATCGAAATAGAAGGCAGCCAGGCGTTTGTCGAGACGTACTTCGACAAGATCCAGAGCCTGATTCTGTCGGTGGCGCAGGAAGTGCGCGAGGAGCCCAGGAGAAGAAAAGGCCGGACACCGAAAAAGGCCATAAAAGCCGGGAAGGGAGTCAGGGCGAAAAAGGCAGGGAAAGAGAAAAAGTCAGACAAAACGGCGATGCGAAACAGACGGGCGGGAGGCCGCAGGATTCAGGGATCCTCCAACACGGACCGGGTTCTGGAGTTGATCCGGGAAAACCCCTCCGGAGTCACCACGTCGGACCTGAAGGCCAGTACGGGCCTCTCGGAACAGCAGATCTGGGGCGTCATTTACGCGGCCGAGAAACGGGGCAAGGTCCGGAAAGTGAAACGGGGCATGTACGCCGCCGCAGAGTCCGCAACGCCGGAGTCGGGAGCTGCGGACTGAAGGTCCGGGCAGCGTCCGTTTCCACCGAAACATTCACGTTCCATCGGACCTGAAACCGTTTTCCCCGATTTCAGGCCTGATGGAACGCGGTCTTCCTCTCTCCCCATCGGCAGGTTCATGTAAAAAAAACATCTTCCGCTTTCTCGATATCCCGTCCCGTGGCAAACCGGCCGGCCCGTCGAGACCCGGGATGCCGGAGTCTATTGCTGCGCCGGTCTCAGCCGGCCCGCGACGATACCGGTGGCGTCCCCGCGTCCGGCGACGTAGCGGTGCAGGCGTTCTCCCGTAATTACAACCCCACCCCCGGGCCGGGATGCGTGGAGCAGGTGAAGGCGGTCGCTCCTCCGGACGGCCAGGCCGGCGTGGACGACGTCGAGGCCCTCTGCGGCGGTGGTGACGCCGATCAGGTCTCCCTCCCGGATCAGCGGTTCCGCTTCTTCGATGACGTCCCTCGGAAGAAAATACCGGCACCGCCTCGAGAGATTGCGTTCGGCCCGGCGCACCGCGTTCAGCAATGTCCCGTCGGCCAGGGGCGGGTAGGATCCGGAATGGTCCGACATGTAGCGGATCGGTTTCGGAAGGGGACGCCCGCCCAGCTCCCGGGTCACGTCGCGAAGGATGCCCAGCCGCCGGTTGTCGCCGAGCCAGTCGGTGAAGTAATGGAGGCGGGATGCATAGTCCCCGCGGATTCCCCGGCGGTAACGCAGGCGCTCCAGATTTTCGGCGAAGGCCTCGAACGACGTTTTGCCGACGAGGATCGTCAGGGCGAGGGCGGTCACGGACTCCACGAAGGTGAAGCAGTCGAAGGCCTGCAGGTTGATCACGAGCGGTTCGCGGGAGCCCTTCCCTCCTTCAAGGGTGGACGCTTCATAAGGTGCGCCCAGGAACAGGAGGCCCAGGCGGGCGGTCAGCTCCCCTCCATCGGCGCTCCCGGCTCCATGCCGGCCGGCTGTAAGAATTCGTCGCAGGATCCGCCGGTCCTCGGGCGTCGAGATCAAGTCTGTTACGGGCATCTGCTTCTCCTTTGAATTCATCCGCTGTTCGGCGCCGCCCGCAGACCGCGCCGCCGCCGTGATTCCATCAGCGCTGTGGGGCTTCCTGCAGTCCCTCCGCGTGATCCTCCCGGAAAATCTCCATGACGGCCTCGGCCATGTACCGGTAACCCTCCATGGTGGGGTGGACGAAGTCGAACTGGACAAGGGAGCGCCAGTCCACCCCCTCGGCGACCTTCCGCTTCCAGTGTTCGTGCACTCGGGCGACGGGCAGTCCCTCCTCCGCTCCGAGGTCCGCGAGAACTCCGTAATACTCTTCCACGATGCCGTTCTCACGGTTGTCGCCGATGAAACTGGACGTGACAAGAACGATCTCTGCCTCTCCAGCGCGGCGGATCTTCTCGACGATGCCCCGGATGGTCCGCTTGAACTGGCCCGTCGTGAAGCCCAGGGAGGCGTCGTTGATGGCGTACTGGACGAGGACGCAGTGCGGCTTCACGTCCAGGATGTCCGTCTCGAGCCGGTACAGGCCGCAGTCCGCCGTATCGCCGGGGAGGCCCTCGTTAACGATCCGGAGATCGCAGGCCGGGTACTCCCGGCGGAGCATCTCCGCCAGGTAGTCGAGGTATCCCCTGCGGACCATCCAGCCCCGGGTCAGGGAATCGCCCAGGGCGGCAAGGGTAACGGGCCGGCCGCTCCGGAGCAGGCCGATGGTGTGATGCGCTTTCATGCCTTCAAGGGAATGCGCGATTCACAGGGAACGCCCGTCTGGCAGAGGCCGCAGCCATAGCTTTCGAACCCGAACCGCTCTTTCGTGTAAGGTGCCACCGTTTCGAACAGGAAGGCCCGGCATCGGCTCTTGTCGTGCCCCTGCTCCGTGATGGCCCCGGCGGGGCAGCGGGGAATGCACTTTCCGCAGGTTCCATCGGTGAAGAAGAGGCACCAGGCATGATGATCGCGGTAAGGCCGCGCCGGAGGAGAAGACGGAAATGCCGCCACGACGGAGCCGCAGCGCATGGCCTTTCCCGCCGGCGTGATGAGGCCGTCGCAGAGGCCGAAGGTGCCCAGGCCCGCTGCATGGGCGGTATGCCGTTCCGACCAGGTGGAGGAGAACCCGTACCGGGTCGACTCCCGCCATCCCCAGAGGGGGGAGCCGAGAGACGGGGCCACGGCGTCGATCCCCTTTTCCCGGAGCCGGTCCACGACGTGGCGGGCGAGCAGTACGTTGAACTCTTCGCCGAACTTCCGGGAGCGGGCCCAGCGCTCCGAGGGGCGCTCGTCGAGGTGCCGGTTGTCTTCCTTTGTCGCCTTCGTCTGGGGAAGAACCCAGCTGGCGACGGTCAGGTCCTCCGGCAGAAAGGGCCGGTCCGGGAAGGTCAGGCTGAAGATCTCCCCGGGCGTCCAGTAAAAATCACCGATGTCCTCCTTCAGCCGGACAAAGAGGGGATCGGCCCCGCCGGCGAACCCCACGAGCGGCTCCTGCCAGGCCCTCTCGCCGCCATGATTCCTGAGGGAGTTGTCCGGGCTTGTCCGGGCGAATTCGCGGATCTGTCCTGTCAGCCAGGAGGCGGTTTCCATCGGGGGCTCCTTTCATGGGGATCGTGGGAGGAAAAGAGCAGAACTCTTGATTTAAGTCAAGGACTGCCGCGGCGCAGCGGGTTATGTATTCCGAAAACGGACGGCGCCCCCGATGCGCCGGGACAGGAGGATGCCATGTTTTGTTTTCAGTGCGAGCAGACGGCGAAAGGAACGGGATGTGAAAAAGGCGGTGTGTGCGGAAAGCCTCCCGAGGTGGCGGTCCTGCAGGACCTGCTGGTTCATGCCCTGAAGGGATATTCCGGGACCGTGCTCGCGGCCCGACGGATGGGACTTGTCGATTCCGGGGCCGGCCCGTTTACCGTGCGGGCTCTCTTTGCGACCCTGACCAACGTCAACTTCGATCCCGAGAGGATCGCCGCGCTGGTTCGCGAATGTGCGGAAAGAAGGGACGCCCTCCGGGAGAAGATTCTTGGAGCGGGCGGCACACCACCGGAGGGAAAGGCCTTCTCGTTCGCCCCGGCGGATTCCCTGGAGGGTCTCGTCCGCCAGGGGGAGGAGGTCGGCATCCCGACGGCGGACAGCCTCGATTTGAACATTCGCTCTCTTCGGGAACTCCTGACGTACGGGCTCAAGGGCGTTGCCGCCTATGCGGACCACGCCCGAATCCTGGGCCGGGAGGATGAGGCCGTCTACGGATTCTGCCACGAGGGTCTGGCGTCGACGCTCGACGAAAGCCTCGGCGTGCCGGATCTTCTGGGACTCGTCCTGAAATGCGGTGCGATCAACCTCCGGGCCATGGAGATCCTGGATGCGGCCCACACGGAGACCTACGGCCATCCGGTGCCGACGCAGGTGCCCCTGGGAACGAGGCCGGGGAAGGCCATTCTCGTCTCCGGCCACGACCTGATGGACCTCGAACAGATCCTCCGCATGAGCGCGGGAAAGGGGATCGACGTGTACACCCACGGCGAGATGCTGCCGGTCCACGGCTATCCCGGCCTGAAAAAATATCCGCACCTGTACGGCCACTACGGGACGGCCTGGCAGAACCAGCACCGGGAATTCACCGCCTTCCCCGGGGCGATCCTGATGACGACCAACTGCCTCCAGAAGCCCCGGGAGGAATACGCGGACCGGATCTTCACCACCGGAGCCGTCGGGTGGCCGGGCATCCCGCATCTCGATCGGGAGTCCTTTTCCGCGGTGATCGACAAGGCCCTGTCCCTGCCGGGATTCACGGAGGAGACAGGGGAGAAGTCCGTCACCGTCGGGTTCGGGAGGAACGCGGTCCTCTCCGTGGCGGGCGCGGTGGTGGAAGCGGTGAAGGCCGGGAAGATCCGGCACTTCTTCCTCGTGGGAGGCTGCGACGGTGCCCGGCCCGGGCGGAGCTACTACACCGAGTTCGTCGAGAAGGCGCCGGCCGACACGGTCATTCTCACCCTGGCCTGCGGGAAGTTCCGGTTTTTCGACCGCGAACTGGGGGACATCGGCGGGATCCCGCGGCTCCTCGACGTCGGCCAGTGCAACGACGCCTACTCGGCCGTGAAGATCGCCCAGGCCCTGGCGGAGGCCTTCGGCGTGGGGGTGAACGAACTGCCCCTGTCCCTGGTCCTGTCTTGGTACGAGCAGAAGGCCGTGGCGATCCTGCTGACGCTGCTCCACCTGGGGATCCGGAACATCCGCCTGGGGCCGTCCCTGCCGGCCTTCGTATCGCCGGGCGTTCTGGATGTCCTGGTGAAGGACTTCGGCCTCATGCCCATCACAACGGCGGAGGCGGACCTGGCGGCAATCCTGAAATAATTCCAGGGGCGGATTTCAAGCCTGCCCCCTTCTCCTGATGGAGGTAAAACCATGGAACGAATCGATGCGAAAGAGGCGGATCTCCGGGGCAGGGTGCTTGAGACAGCGGCCCTGGCGGCCTACCAGGAGGGCTCCGTGGTGAGCCGGCAGGTACTGGGGCGGAAAACCGGGACGGTCACCCTGTTTGCCTTCGACGAAGGACAGGGTCTGAGCGAGCACACGGCGCCCTTCGATGCCTTGGTTCTGGTTCTGGACGGCGAGGCGGAAATCTCCATTTCGGGCAGGCCGCACCGGCTGAAGGCAGGTGAAATGATCATCATGCCCGCCGGCGAGCCCCATGCGCTCCAGGCCGTCAAGTCCTTCAAGATGATGCTCGTCATGATCCGGTCGTGAAGAAAACCGAAGAAAACAGGTCAGCTTATTTTATGCGCTGCAACCAACGATTCGACCTGTTTCCATTCCGTCCGCGCCCCCATGGATGACGGGGAGGGAAGAGTCCTTCCGGACCGGCCGTTCAGCGCCTTTATGGCACAGGTCAGGAACAAAGAAGGGCCGGCGGTTTCCCGCCGGCCCCGGTCGTTACGGGTGAATCACGCCGCCCGGTCTCAGTAGAAGTTCTTCCCGAAGAGCTTCTTGCTGAGGCCCGTCAGGTCCCCCCACTTCATGGGGCCGCCCTTGTCCGGCGGGAATCCCACGCCCCAGATCATGCCGACATCGATCATCCGGACGTCGTCGACGATCTTGCGGTCCAGGAGATCCTTGCCGACCTTCAGCATGGCCTCCATGATGCCTTCCTGAATCTGCTCATCGTTGCGCTCGCGAGGCGTGGCTGCCTTTGCGATGAGAGGCAGGACCGTCGGGTCCACGGAGCCGTCCTTCACGAAGAAGCCCTTTCCGTTTTTCTTCAGGCCCCAGCGGCCGTCGGCCACCACGGCCTCCAGCGTCTTCTGGTTGATGCCCATGCCCTTGAGGACCTTGGCGGGGACGTCGATTCCCACCTCGTCCGTCAACCGGACGGGCCCCACGGGCATGCCGAACTTCATCATGGCCTTGTCCACCTTCTCGATGGAGTTCCCTTCCTCCACGTACTGGAACGCATTGATGATGTACGGGAAGATCAGGGCGTTCACGACGAAGCCGGGGTTGTCCTTGCAGGTGATGGGGCGCTTGCGGATGAGGGCCACGAAGTTGAGCAGGTTGTCCACGGTCTCCCGGGTCGTCTTCGCACCCTGGATGACCTCGACGAGCTGCATCATCCAGACGGGGGAGAAGAAGTGGAGACCGCCGAAGCGCTCCGGGTTGGTCACGTAGGGGGCCATCTTGTCGAGGGCCAGCGACGACGTGTTGCTCGCGATGACGCAGTCCGCCGGGACGACGGGGCAGAGCTCCTTGTAGACCTGCTCCTTGACCCCGATTTCTTCGAAGACCGCCTCGACCACGATGTCCACGTCCTTGAAATCCGCCGTGTAGTTGGAAACAGCGATGATCCGGGCCATCAGGGCATCCACGGGTTCCTTGAGGCGTTTCTTTTCCGCCATGCCGGTGAGGATCTTCTGCACGAAATCCTTCCCCGGCTGGAGGGCCGCTTCGACGTCCTTCACAACCACGGGGATCTGGGTGTTCCGGAGGATCTCGATGACGATGCCCCGGCCCATGGTGCCGAAGCCCAAGACGGCTGCCTTCTTGAGGGCCTTGGGCTGGAATCCCTTCGACATCATGTTTTTCGGCTTGTCCGTCAGGCCCTTGATGAAGAATGTGTTGATGCTGCCCTTCGACTGGGGAGCCATGACCACCTTGACGAAGTTGTCCTTTTCAATTTTCAGGCCCTCGTCGAGGGAGACTTTTAGCCCCCGGTGCATGGAATCCAGGGCCAGCATGGGACCCGGGATCTCGCGGCCCTTGGTGGCCTTGAGGACCCCCTGTTTGGCCATGTCCGCCACGGCATCGACCTGGGAGAAATCCTGGGCCGGCCGCTTCAGTTCGGCCTTGCCGGCGACGATCTCCGCCAGGAACTTCTTCGCCTCCGCCAGGAGGTCTCCGCCGGCCGGGATCAACCGGTCGATGATGCCCATCTCCAGGGCCTTGGCCGCCGGCAGCATCGTTCCCTTGAGAATCAGTTCGAAGGCGCCGTAGCCGATGAGCCTCGGCAGGCGCTGGGTCCCGCCGCCGCCGGGGAAGAGCCCTACGTTGCACTCGGGCAGGCCGATGACGGTGTTCTTCCCTTCCTTGGCGATCCGGGCCGTGCAGGCCAGGGCGAACTCGAGGCCGCCTCCCAGGCAGTGGCCGTGAATGGCCGCCACGATGGGGATTCCCAGGGCGTTCATCTTCCCGAAAGCTCCGTGGAACGTGTCGAGCACCTCCCGGACCTCTTCCGGTTTCTCCAGCTCCGAGATCATCTTGAGATTGGCCCCGGCGAGAAAGTTTTCGGGCTTTCCGGAGATGAAGAGGATCCCCTTGAGACCCTTCTCCTTCGCCAGATCGTCCATGAGGGCGAAATAGTCTTTGAAAGCCTGCTCCGTCCACGTGTTCATGGCATCGCCCGCCACGTCGAAGGTGACCACTCCGATGCCGTCCTCCACCTTCAGTTGAAAAATGCTTCCCATACGCTACCTCCTTTGAGATGAATGGAACAACCCGGCTGATCCCTGCGACGCTTTTCCCAGCCTGCATCTCCCGGGGGGAGGGCAGACGCGTTTGTGTAGCATAGATCCCAGCCGGGAACCATGAAAATCCGTCCCGGGGCTCGGTCCGCCGCAACTCCTTTGAGAAAGCGCCCTATCCGAAGCACCGGACGCCGCCCCTTGCTGGAGATTACGGCGAAGGGAAAGGAAATCCCGTTGACACGACTTCGTCGGCTTGATATTTAGCACACGAAACATAAGAGGCAAATCCATGGCACCCCCGTACGAAGACTGCATCCTGTTCCTCCTGTCCAAGGCCTACCAGAAGGCCCATGGAAAATTCAAGAAGCGGCTGCAGCCGTACGGCCTGACACCGCCACAGAGCCTGGTGATCCTGGCCCTGCACGAGGGCGAGGGGGTCTCTGCGGGGGAGCTGGCCCGGCGCCTGACTCTCGATTATGCAACGCTGTCGGGGCTCCTGGACCGACTGGCGGAGGCCGGCTGGATCGTGAAGGAGATCGCCGACGACGACCGGCGGACCCTCCGGATCTCCCTCACGGACAAGGCAAGGGAAGCCGCCGGTGAACTCATCCGGGCCAGGGACGGCGCCAACGACGAAATCATGGATTGCCTGCGGCCGGAGGAGCGCCTGCTCCTGAAGCGCATGCTCCGGGATCTCCAGGCGTAAAAATTTTTGACCTTTTGTTTCGTACGCGAAATTCATGTTCGGCGGGACCATTCGGAAACGGCCGCCGGATGACATGAGTAAACCTCGCTACAGTCGCCTCGGGGGAAAGGGAAAAGGCGTTGTGCAGGCGGTTGCGGGAAAGGAGACGCGATGAGCAAGGAAGAAATTCGGAAGCATGGACTGGATCTCGGCGCGGATGTCGTGGGCTTCGCTGCCGCAGGGGATTACAAGTCGCCCCGGACACCGGAACTGACCATAATCATGCCCTCGGTGAAGTCCCTGGTCGTCCTGGGCTACCGGGAAGTGGACGGATCCCTGGACAGCCCGAACCCCAGGACCAGCATGACGGAGCGCCTCGGCATCATGGGCATGACCCAGCACAACAACTACCTGATGGTCCGCTGCCTGGCCGTCTGCCCGGCCGGCCGCTGACAGCCGCGGCCGGAGAAAGGAGGAAGGGTGATGAAAGAGAAGATGAGCCGCTTCGTGATGGACTATGTGATGAAGGACGGGGCCTGCGCTGCCGGCGTCGTGACGGTCGAAACTCTCCGTGGAGGCCCCCCCTCGACGGACCTCTCCTACGTGCTGCCGGAGGCGAAGTCCGCCGTGTCCTTCGCGGTTCCCCTGGACGCGTCCCTCATCGAGCCGTTCCTGAGCAAAAAGGATCGCCTGTCCCACGAGCGGGACAACTTCCGGACGAACAACCAGGCGGGCGGCATCGCCCTGGGCCTGGCGAAAAACCTGTCCCAGAAGGGCTTCCCCTCCGTCCCCGTGGCGCCCAACGAGGTCTATCGGGCCGATACGGGGCGCGGTGCCATCGACATGCACCCCGACGTATCGCTCCGCTACCTCGCGGTCCGCTCCGGCGTCGGCGCCTTTGGCCTCTCCGGGAACGTGCTGCATCCCGAACGCGGTGCCGCCGTCATCCTCGGCGCCGTCGTCACCACGCTGGAACTCCTGCCCACGGAGCCCCTGGCGCCGGAGAAGAACTACTGCGACCGCTGCCGCCTCTGCCAGGCCCTGTGCGCATCCGGCATGATGGACCCGGACGAGGAGACGACGATCACCCTGGGCGGACACGCTTTCACCTACGCGAAGCGCCGCAACTACTTGCGCTGCGAGTATGTCTGCGGAGGTTTCACGGGACTCCACCCTTCGGGAAAGTGGTCCACCTGGTCCCCCGGGCGGCTCCCCGTCCCGGAGAAAGACGACGACTATCTGCCCGCCATCGTGACCGCCATGAAGAAATACGGGCGCTGGCCGCGGATTGCCGGCGGCCACTATCACCTTCTCATGCGCGATCCCCTGTACCTGACCTGCGGCCACTGCCAGATCGCCTGCCATCCCGACAAGGAAGTGCGGAAGCGCCGCCACCGGATAGTCGTGGAGAGCGGCTGTGTCGTCCAGAATCGCGACGGGTCCCTGGAGGCCCTGGCGCCGGAGCGGGCCCGGGAGCGGCTGGCGGAGATGCCCGCGGAGGTCCGGGGCCTTTACGAGGATGCGGGGCGATAGCCCCGGGGCGGTGTTATCGGATCGTCAGTCCGCCATTTGTCCGGTTTGCGGCCCCGGATTCCCCCGCTTTCCGAACCCGGCTTTTTCATTGACAGGTTCTACGATACTCCGGTAAGTACTACATACTTTTCCCGAGGAGGATCGCAATCATGTCGAAATTCAAAGCGCTTTTTGCAATCGTGCTCCTGGTACTGTTCGTCGCCTCGCCCGTCCGGGCCGCCCAGGATACGATCCGGATCGGTGCCGCCTTCGCCCTCACCGGAAGCATCGCCGTCTATGGCGAAGGATTCAGGAAATGCGTGGATCTGGCGGTGGACGAGATCAATGCCAAGGGAGGAATCAAGGGCAAGAAGATCCAGATCGTCTACGAGGACAACAAGAGTACGCCCAAGGACTGCGTGACGGCGGTCCGGAAGCTCATTACCGTCGACAAGGTGCCCGTCCTCTTCGGACCCGCCGGGAGTTCCAACTTCATGGCGGCGGCGCCGGTGGCCCAGGAGAGCAAGGCGGTCATGGTCTCCGCCCAGGGAACGGCGGAGAAGCTGACCCAGGCCGGGCCGTTCATCTTCCGCATCATCCCGTCCAACGCGAAGCAGGGACAGCGGCTGGCGAAACTGGCCTTCGACATGGGCTACAAGAAGCTGCCCGTCATGTACGTCAACAACGACTGGGGCCTGGACCTGAAGGACGGGTTTGTGGAGAGCTTTAAAAAGATGGGCGGCGTCGTGACGGACATCATTCCCTTCGACGAGAAGAAAACGGACTACCGGACGGAGCTGCTCCGGGTGAACAGGGGAAACCCCGCCGCCATCGTCAACCTGACCTACATCAACGAGGGGGCCGTCCAGTTCAAGCAGGCCTATGAGATGGGCATCAAGACCCAGTGGCTATGCGGCTCTGCAGCCCGGGCCCCGAAGATGGTGGAACTGGCCGGCAAGGCCGCCGAGGGGGTCATCGGGACCTATCCCTCCGTTCCCCAGGATACGAAGCAGTACAAGGCCTTCAAGGACGCCTACAGGAAGAAGTACGGCGACGATAAGATCCCCATCTTCGGCGATTACAACTATGACATGGTGTACCTCGTCGCGAAGGCCATCGAGAAGGGCGGCTACACCGCCGAGGGCATCCGGAAAGCCTTGCCCGCCGTAGCCAAGGGCTACAAGGGCGTCACGGGAGACAAGACCTTCGACGCGAAGCGGGGCATGCTGAACGCCGACATGGGACTCTGGACCGTCAAGGACGGCAAGATCATCGACTACAAGAAATAAAGGCGACCCGCCGACGGCTCTTCAACGACGCTGCCCGATCCTCCGGACGGGACGGCGGTGGAGGGCCGCAAGGTTCTGCGAAGCACGGGTTCCGGCGTCCACGGGGCGCCGGAACCTGCTTTTTTTAAGCACCCCATGGACATTCTCCTTCAATCCGTCGTCAACGGCATCCTCGCCGGTTGCATCTATGCCCTCTTCGCCATGGGGCTGACCCTGATCTATGGGGTCCTCAACTTCGTCAACTTCGCCCACGGCGAGCTGATCATGTGGGGGGCCTACTTCCTCTATCTCTTTGTCTCGGAGCCCTTCTCCCTGCCTCTCTGGGTCGCCGTTGCGCCGGCGCTGCTCTGCACCGTCTGCCTGGGGATGGCCATGGACTTCGCCGTTTTCCGGCCCCTCCGGAAGGCGGACCGCCTGACGCTTCTCATCGCCGCCATGGGCCTCTCGTTTCTCCTCCGGAACGCCGCCCAGTTCTTCTGGGGGGCCGAGGTGCGGACCTACGGCCTCGAGATCACCCGGGGATTCCGGTTTCTCGGGCTGAGCCTGACGGCAAACCAGATCCTGATCATCGGGGTTACGGTGATCTGCGTGATCGGGGTCTACCTTCTGTTCTTCCGGACCAGCCTGGGTAAATCCATGCGGGCCGTCTCGGACAACCTGGACCTGGCCCGGGTGGTCGGGATCAACGCCCGCTGGTCCATCCGGGCGGCCTGGGTCGTCTCGGCGCTCCTCGCCGGAACGGGAGGGATTCTTATGGCCCTGGATACGAACCTCAACCCCGAGATGGGCGTCATCAACCTCGTCAAGGCCTTCGCCGCCACCCTGATCGGCGGCGTCGGGAACCTCTGGGGGGCGCTCCTGGGGGGGCTCCTCATCGGCCTGGCGGAGAACCTGAGCGTACTCGTCATCTCCCCGGGCTACAAGGACGCCGTGGCTTTCGCGATCATGGTGGGAATTCTGCTGACACGACCGTACATCGTCACGGGAAAGAGGATGGATTGATGGCAGCCTCGGAAAATGCCCGGATGCTGCGTTGCACCACGCCCCTCGTCGCTGCGGCGTACGCAGGGGTACGCCTCGCTTCTCGGTGCGGGTGCGCCTTGCCTGCGGCCATTTTGCGAGGCCTTTGCACCCCCGGCATCATGCCGGGCCTTCACGGGTGACATATGGATCTGCTCCTGCACCTGTGCGTCGTCATTGCCATCTATTCGATCTTCGCCATGAGCCTCAACATCGAGGTGGGCTACACGGGGCTGTTCAACTTCGGGCACGTGGCCTTCCTCGGCATCGGCGCCTATACGTCGGCCCTGCTCAGCCTCGCCGGGTTTCCCTTCGCCTTCTGCCTCATGGTGGCCCTCGCGGCGGCGGGCCTCACGGGTCTTCTCCTGAGCATCCCGGCCCTCCGGCTGCAGGGGGATTATTTCGGCATCGCCACCCTGGGCTTCGGGGAGATCCTCCGCCTCGTCTTCCAGAACGAGGTGTGGCTGACCAAGGGACCCATGGGGCTTCCGGGCATTCCGAAACCGGAGATGCTGGGGGTCCGTTTCGAGAGCCTCCCGGAATATCTGGGCCTGGCGGCGGTTGCGGCGCTCCTGACCTACCTGGTTCTGGGGGCGGTGACGGAGAGCCCCTTCGGCCGAGCCCTCCGGGCCGTCCGGGACGACGAGACGGCAGCGGAGATCCTCGGAAAGAACGCCTTCGCCTTCAAGACCCGCTCCTTCGTCATCGGCTCCGTCTTCGCGGGGCTGGCGGGGGTGCTCTGGGCCCATTACACCTCTTTCGTCAGCCCGTCGGACTTCACGCTCAACGAGACAATCGTGGTGCTCCTGATCGTGGTCCTCGGCGGGAAAGGGACCCGCCCGGGGCCCGTGGTGGGAGCCGTCGCCCTCATTTTCCTCCAGGAATCGCTGCGGTTTCTCCGGCTGCCTCCGGAGTGGACGCGGTATCTGGGACCCCTGCAGCAGATGGCCTTCGGGGCGCTTCTGGTGGCCCTGATGGTCTTCCGTCCCGAAGGGCTCATCCGAGAGAAGGGGAGGAAGTGATGCTGGAGGTACGCGGCGTCAGCAAATCCTTTGGCGGCATCCGGGCCGTGGCGGACTGCACCCTGAGCCTTGAGGGTCTGGCCGTATCCGGGCTGATCGGTCCCAACGGCAGCGGCAAGACGACCCTCTTCAACATCATCTCCGGCCTGCTCAGGCCCGAAACCGGGCAGATCCTCTTCGACGGCGTCCGGATCGACGGCCGCCTCCCCCACCAGATGACCCGCCTGGGGCTGATCCGGACGTTCCAGCTGTCCCGGGTCTTTGCGGGCATGACCGCCTTGGACAACCTGCTCCTGGCCCCCCGGGGGCAGAAAGGGGAGTCCCTGCGATTCCTGGCCTGGAAGAGGGGCGAAATTCGGCGGCAGGAGGTCCGAAATCTCGGGAAGGCCCTGGAGACGCTGGAGATCCTGGGAATTTCCAGGCTCCGGGACGAGTTTGCCGGGAACCTCTCCTACGGGCAGCAGAAGCTGCTGGAAATGGGGCGGGCCTTCATGACGGAGCCGAAACTGATCCTGCTGGACGAACCGGCGGCGGGCATCAATCCCTCCATGATCCGGACGATGATCGACACGATCGTGCGGATGAAGGAGGCGGGCGGCCGGTTCTTCATCATCGAGCACAATATGGACGTCATCGTCGAGCTTTGCGAAAAGATCTTCGTCCTGGACCACGGCGAAAAAATCGCCGAGGGCACGCCGGAGGAGATCCAGAGCGATCCGAAGGTGCTCGAGGCCTATCTCGGAGGATGAGCGTGCCGGAAGATACCGTCAGGCCGAAGGCCCTGCTGGAGGTGGAGGAGGTCTTTGCCGGCTACGGGAAGATCGAGGTCCTCCACGGGACGTCCATCCGCGTGGACGAGGGGGAGATCGTCTGCATCATCGGTCCCAACGGGTCCGGGAAGTCGACCCTCCTGAAGACGGTCTTCGGGCTTCTCAAGCCGGTCCGGGGATCCGTGCGGTTCGCCGGTGCCGAGGCGGGGCGCCTCGACCCGCAGGAGAAGGTCCGTCTCGGAATGGCCTACATCCCCCAGGGGAGAAACGTGTTTCCGACCCTCACGGTGCGCGAGAACCTCGAGATGGGAGGTGTTTCCCTGGGCGCCGGCGCCGCCGTCCGCCGGGCCGTGGAGCAGGTTCTGGAGGAATATCCCGTTCTCAAGGGACGGGTCCGTGAGCAGGCGGGCAATCTCTCCGGCGGGGAGAAACAGATCCTGGCCCTGGCCCGGGCGGTCATGACCCGGCCGCGGCTGATCCTGCTGGACGAGCCGTCCATCGGCCTGGCGCCGCGGATCATCGAGGACATCTACGGCCGGCTCCAGGAAATCAACCGCGGGGGAGTGAGCCTTGCCATCGTCGAGCAGAACGCCCGGAAGGCCCTCTCCGTCGCCCACCGGGGCTACGTGCTGGATCTCGGGGTCACGCGCCTGGAAGACACGGGTGCGCACCTTCTGGACAACGAGGAGGTCCGGAGGCTTTACCTGGGAGAGAAAGGGAACGGTCCGGAGGCGGTGCCTCAGGACCCGCCGTCCCGCCGGTAGCCGTCAATGGCCTGTTCGACGAGGATGAGGAAGTAATCGAGATCCTCCAGGGCGTTCCGGCTCTGCCGCTCGGTGACGGCGTCGGGATGATCCCGGCGGAACCGCTCCACCAGCCGTTCGTATTCCCGCCGGGCTTCCAGGAAGCCCTCGTCGCCGCCTCTCATGAGGCGCTGCTGCAGGTAGAGGGCGGCCAGCCTGACGTTCTCCGCCGATTCCAGCAGGTCCTGCCGTGAGCGTTCGTCCATGTTTTCCCGTCCTTTCCCACCGCCGCGGTGGAGCGATCCTTTCCGGCGTATCTACCGGAGGCTTTACAGGAAGGCAAGAAATTGCCTACAATGACGCGAAACCGGAGGAACCTTCCGCGCCATGTTCCGAGCCGTTCTCGTCAACGATCCATTCGAGGATCCCGTCGTCTACCTGGACAGCAAGTACCGCCGCGACGGCATCCTCTTCGACCTGGGGGATCTCCGGAACCTCGTACCCCGGAACATCCTGAAGGTCCGGCACGTCTTCGTTTCCCACGCCCACATGGACCATTTCATCGGCTTCGACCACCTCCTCCGGGTCCGCCTGGGGCGGGAGCAGCCCCTCTTCCTGTACGGCCCCCCGGGTTTCCTGGAGCGCCTGGAGAACAAGCTCCAGGCCTACACCTGGAACCTGGTGGAGAACTATGCGACCGACTTCGTCCTTGTCGCCACGGAGGTCCGCCCGCCGGAGCGCATCACCCGCCGCTACCGGTGCCGGACCGGATTCTTGCCCGAGGGGCGGGAGGAAACGGACCGCTTCGACGGTCTCCTCGTGGAGGAGCGGCTCTTTTCGGTGCGGGCGGATCTGATCGATCACGGCATCCCCTGCCTGGCGTTCCGGTTCGAGGAGAAGAACCGGATCAATTTCAAGCGCAACGTCCTGGAGGAGATGGAGCTGCCGACGGGGTCGTGGCTGATGGACCTGAGGCAGCGGATCCTGGAAGGACAGCCGGACGACACGCCCGTCCGGGCCTGGTGGAAGGACGGACAGGGGGGAACGGCGGAGCGGATCCTGCCCCTGGGCCTCTTCCGGGAACGGGCCGTCAAGATCTCTCCCGGGATGGTCGTTTCCTACGTTACCGACGCCGTCTTCACCCGGGAAAACGTCCGCCGTATCGAGGCCGTCGCGGCGGGTTCGGACCTTCTTTTCATCGAGGCCACCTTCCTGCATGAGGAGCGGGACAAGGCCTTCCTGAAGCGCCACCTGACGGCCTGCCAGGCCGGGTGGCTGGCGCGGCGGGCCGGGGCCCGGCGGATCGTCCTGTTTCACTTTTCTCCGAAATACCGGGGCCTGGAAGGGGAGATCCACGCGGAGGCGGAGGCGGCGTTTCGCGGGGAAAAAACGCCGGAGCCGGCGGAAGACGGAGCGGCATAAGGCGACGGTGACCGGAGACGCCGTCAGGCCGCCAGGAATTGCTTCAGCGCCCCAAGAGCCTCGTCGATCCGGGCTGCGGCGGGAATCTCCCCGGGTTCGCCGGGGGCGGGCCGGAGCGAGAAGAAGAAGCACGATACGGGGGCCTGGAAGACCTCCACCAGGCGGGCCGTTGTCTCCGCCTTTCGCTGGATCACCCTCTCTGATGCCCCGTAAGCGTCGCCTTCCGGTTCGTTGATCCCGAAGTCGTCCACCAGCAGAATCCCTTTCAGTTCAGGACAGTTCATGCGCCGGCGGAGGGCCTCCCAGAACTCCCGGCCGGACTTGTGCGTCCCCAGGTCGGCCGAGTTGGCCACCAGGACAGCTTCTCCGGGCGGCGACAAGGGGGCTTCTTCCACGGAGCGCCCCGGGATTCCGATCCCGGCCAGGGAGGCGAGGACGGCTTCCGTCGCCTCGGCGTAATGGTCCGTGGCGATAACGGCGGCCAGGCCGGCCTGCCGGACGCAGGTCCCGAGGAAGGCGGACCAGAGGGGGTCGACGGAGTTGGCCTGGAAGTAGGCGTTGCTGAACCGGGAGACGGACCGGGCGACGTCGTCCCTTGAGGCCTGTGGGGTCAGATTCGCCAGGCGCTCCGTCAGGACCCGGCGATAGCCCGCCCGGGTTGTGCTGCCCGCCGTCCACGTCGGGTTGACCAGTTCGGACCAGAACACCTCGGAGGTCACGCCCAGGGCGGCCAGGCCGCTCTTTGCCAGCTCCTCATGGAGCGCCGCCGGGGCGGCGAAACGGGGGGCCGCAAGGCACAGCGTCCCGGAGAAATCAAGGACGACCAGCTTCTCCGTCAAGGCCTGTCCTTTCTTTCCGCCAGAGCGCCGGCAATGATCCGGGCCAGGTCCCGGGAGGCCTCCCGGGGGTCCTCCGCGGCGCACACGGCGGAGATCACGGCCACGGCGTCGGCCCCCGCCCGGACCACGGCGGCGGCGTTGCCGGCGTTCAGTCCCCCGATGGCGACAAGGGGATGGCGCGAAAAGGCGCGGATCCGCGCCAGTCCTTCGATGCTCCAGGGTTCCTTCGTGTCCGTCTTGGTCGGCGTGGCAAAAACGGGGCTGACACCGAGGTAGTCCACGTCGAGATCTTCCGCCCGTTCCACGTCCTCCCAGGTCTCGACGGACAGGCCGATCAAGGCCTTCGGGCCAAGGATCCGCCGGGCCGTGTCATAAGGCATGTCGTCCTGCCCGACGTGGAGCCCCGCGGCGCCCGAGGCCAGGGCCACGTCGAGGCGGTCGTTGATGATCAGGGGAATGCCGAGAGCGTCCAGAAGTTTCCGGATCCGGATCGCCTCCTCGATGAAGGGCCGGGTGGGAAGGTCCTTTTCCCGGAGCTGGACGGCGACGGCCCCTCCTTCCGCGGCGAGCCGGACAACCTCCTCGACGGTCCTGGAACCGCAGAGGTCCCGGTCCGTGACGAGGTAAAGGCCCTTCACGGGAGGACCTCCGCCCGGAGCCGGTTCCGGATGTCCAGATCCGTCATGAGCCAGAGGGCATCCAGGAAGTACAGCTGCAGGGTCCCCGGGCCGGCGGCCTTTTCCGCTGCCATCTCGCCGGCAATCCCCATGACCGCCATGGCGGAGGCAACGGCAAGCATCGGATCCTCCTCGACGGCGGCAAAGGCCCCGCAGAGGGCCGTGGCGGTGCAGCCCAGGCCCGTCACGCGGGGCATCAGGGGATGGCCGTTCCGGATGCTGACCGTGCGATCCGGGCCGACGATGTAATCCGTTTCCCCGCTTACACAGACGACGCTTCCGCGGCTCCGGTTCAGCTCCCGGGCGGCCGCCACGGCGCTGTCCGAGTCGTCCAGGCTGTCCACGCCCTTCGTCTTCGCGTCGCTCTCGACGAGGGCCCGGATCTCCGAGGCATTGCCCCGGAGCACGGAGACGGGCACCGCATCCATGATTTCGAGGGCTGTCTTCGTCCGGTATGTTGTGGCGCCGGCTCCCACGGGGTCCAGGACGATGGGGATCTTTCGCCTCGCGGCCTCCCGCACCGCCAGTAGCATCGCCTGGATCCAGGGAACGCTCAGGGTTCCGATGTTGATCACCAGGGCCTGGGCCAGGCCCGCCATTTCCTCCACTTCCTCGGGGGCGTGGGCCATCACCGGCGAGGCCCCCACCGCCAGGAGAGCATTGGCGGTCGAGTTCATGACAACGTAGTTGGTGATGTTGTGGACCACCGGGGAACGGCGGCGGACCTCGCCGAGGGCGGCGGCGATCCGGTCGGGGTTCAGATCCATGTTTTCTCCTTTACGGAACGGTTATTCCCTTTTCATGCCGGGCGCCTTCAGGTCATCCGGTCCCGGATCAGGGGAATCACCAGGCCGGCGGCGCGATATCCCTCTTCGATGGCCTCCGCCCCGCGGTTGAACTCGAACAGGGCGATGTCGGCCAGGTGGGGCGAGATCAGGATGTCCGGCGGCTCCGCCTGGAGCCTCTGTCGGGTGATCCGGTCCTGCATGATGTAGAGGGACCGGGTGATCACCTCCAGCAGCGTGGGACCGCGGAGAGACGAGTTCCCGTTGGGGCGCAGCCAGGCGGAAGGATTGCCCCAGGGAATGCTGGCGTCCAGAAAGTCGGCGACCTTTTCCTGGATCACCTGATTTCGCCGGCGGCGTTCCCGGGTGAAGAGTGACTTGCCCAGGATGTCCGAGTTCAGGCTGACGGCAATGACGATGTCGGCCCCCATGGCGCGGCAGAGGGAGACCGGAACGGGATTCACGAGCCCGCCGTCCAGGAGCCATCGGGAACCCTCGGGATAGGGGGTGAACATGACGGGCACGGAGATGCTCGCCCGCATGGCGTCGATGAGCGATCCCTTCCGGAGCCAGACCTCTTTTCCCGAATACAGGTCCGAGGCAACGGCGCCGAATGCCACGGGCAGGTCTTCGATATGGAGGTCCGTCAGGCGCTCCTTGAGATAGGCGGTGATTTTGTCTCCTCCCATGAATCCCGAACGGGGAAGCCGGACCTCGAGGAAGCGGAATATGTCCGGCCAGCGGAGTTCCCGGACCAGCGTTTCCATCTCGCCCAGGAAGCCCGCCGCCCAGCAGCCCCCGACGACCGCCCCCATGGAGGCGCCGCAGATGACGTCGATGGGGATATCCGCCTCCTGGAGGCAGCGGACGACTCCGATATGGGACCACCCGCGGGCGGATCCGCTTCCCAGGGCAAGGCCGATGCGTTTACGCTTCTTCAACTTCCCTCCGGTTATTCGGCATGGAAAATCAGACGGCTGACCAATACGGGAAAAGCCGGTCCGGGTCAATTCCGAATGAATCTTGACAAACGCAACCAGGTTGCGTTAAATGTGCACCCCATGGAAACAGCTTCATTATTAGAAATTTTAAAAGGCTCCGGCTGCCGGATCACGCGGACCCGGCGGGCCGTCCTGGACATCCTGTCGACCAGCCGCGTGCTCCTGTCGGCGGACGATCTCCGCCAGGCTCTCGCCGCCCGGGGGCTCAGGGTGAACAAAACCACGGTTTACCGGGAACTTTCTTTCCTCAAGGGCCGGGGCATCGTTCATGAGATTCATTTCGGCGACGGGACGATCCGGTACCGGCTCTGTCCCGATACGCACCATCACCACGTCATCTGCCTGAACTGCAAACGGGCGGAGGAAGTGGCCCTGGAGGGGGATTTGCGGGAGCTGGAAGCCGACATCGGCCAGACCAAGGGATTTCAGGTGCTCCATCATACCCTGGAGTTCTTCGGCCTGTGTCCGGACTGCCACCGGGCAACCGGGTCACGGGAGCCTTCGGGGCTTCCCGCTGCGCAGCCGTCGGATCGGGTGGCGGCGGGAACGGTCCGGAAAGGGAAAGGAATTTCATGAAGAAAATCGGAAAGCGCGGGCAACTTGTCGCAATGACAGGACTGGTCTGTGTGCTGTCGATCCTGCTGACTTTCTCCTGCCGTCCCGGTGGCGATACGGGGACAGTACCGGGAAAACTGGAAGTGGTGACGACGCTTTTCCCATTGTATGATTTCGTCCGCCAGGTCGGCGGGGACCGGGTTCACGTGACGCTGCTCCTGCCACCCGGGGTGGAGCCGCATGCTTTCGAGCCCCGGCCGGGGGACATCACCCGGATCCAGCAGGCGGCCGTTTTCATCTACACGGGGAAGTTCATGGAGCCCTGGGCGGAACGAATCCTGGCGGGTCTGGACCGGAAAAATCTCCTCATCGTCGATGCAAGCCGGGGGATTGCGCTCCGGCGGGGCGATGCGGGGCATGAGGATCACGACGGGGATGCCGGCCGCGCCCACGACGGCCACGACGACGCCGGTGCGGATCCCCATGTCTGGCTCGACTTTGGGAATGACGTCCTGATCGTGGATTCCCTGGCCGCCGCCCTGGCCGGGCGGGATCCCGGCAACGGGGACTTCTACCGTCGTAATGCCGCCGCCTTCCGGGAAAAGATCCTGGCCCTGGACAGGAAATACAGGGAGACACTGACATCCTGCCGGAAAAAGGTCATTGCCCACGGGGGCCACTTCGCCTTCGGATACATGGCCCATCGCTACGGGCTGGAATACCATACGGCCTACCCTGGATTCACCGCCGACGCGGAGCCGTCCCCCCGCGACCTGATGCGGCTGGCCGAAACGGTCCGCCGCCATGGCCTGACCGCCGTCTACCAGGAGGAACTGGTCAGTCCGAAAATCGCCGAGGCCGTATCCCGGGAGACGGGAGCCGCCGTCCTGACGCTGCACCCGGCCGCCAACATCAGCCGGGAGGACATGGAGAAGGGCGTCACGTTTCTCGATCTGATGGAAAGGAACCTGGAAAACCTCAAGCGAGGCCTGGCATGTCCGTAGACGTTCTCGACATCCGCAACCTGACCTTCCGGTACAATGGCGCGGACGTCCTTGAAGACTTGTGTTTCTCCGTTAAAACAGGAGATTATGTGGGACTGGTGGGGCCCAACGGCTCGGGGAAGACGACGCTGATCCGGCTTCTGCTGGGCCTTATCGAGGCTGAGCAGGGGGAGATCCGGCTCTTCGGCCGGTCCATCCGGGATTTCCGTGACTGGACGAGGGTGGGATACCTGCCCCAGAAGGCGGCCTTCGTCGTCCCCCGCTTCCCCGCTACGGTCCGGGAGATCGTCGCCCTGGGGAGGCTGGCGGGGAAGCGCTTTCCCAAGGTCCTCGGACGTGACGACCGGGAGGCCGTCCATCGGGTCCTCGAACGACTGGACATCGACGATCTTCGGGACCGCCCCGTGGGGGAACTGTCCGGGGGGCAACAGCAGCGGGTCCTGATCGCCCGGGCCCTGGTCAACGATCCGGACCTCCTGATCCTCGACGAGCCCGCCTCCGCCCTCGACCCGGAGGTGCGGGACCGGTTCTTCCAGCTTCTGTCGGACCTGAATGCCGGGAGGCAGGTCTCCATCGTGATGGTAACCCACGACCTCGGGACCATCGGCCGATACAGCTCGAAGCTTCTTTACCTGGACAAGCGGATCGTGTTTTACGGCACGTATGAGGAATTCTGCCATTCCGAAGACGTGACCCGCATCTTCGGGGCCTTTGCCCAGCATGTCATCTGCCATCGCCACGGGGCTCCGACGGGTGAAGGCGGGCTGGTGCCGTACCCCGTTCCGCCGGAAACGGCCGCCGGGTCCTGCATGGAAAACCGGTGCGGGGAGGTTAGGAAATGAAGGGCCGCGGGAGAAGAGAACCATGAACTGGACGGAATGGCTGACCTTCGGTTTCGTACAGCGGGCGCTCATCGCCGGCTCGTTCATCGCCGTCCTGTGCGCGGTCCTGGGCGTCTTCCTCGTCCTGCGCCGCCTGTCGCTGATCGGCGACGGGCTGGCCCACGCAACCTTCGGCAGCGCGGCTCTGGCCCTCTGGCTCCAGTGGAATCCGCTTTACGTCTCCATCCCCGTCGTGATGGTCTCCGCGCTGGGGATCCTGAAACTGGCCGAAAAGACGAAGATGTACGGGGATGCCGCCATCGGCGTCGTCTCCGCCGTCGGGATTGCCGGAGGCGTCCTCATCGCCGGCCTGGCGGGAGGATTCAACGTGGACCTGTTCAGTTTCCTCTTCGGGAGCATCCTGACCATCGGTCCCCTGGATGTCGCCGTTTCCGTCATTCTCTCGGTCGTCGTCGTGGCGGCCGTTTCCCTGTTCTACCAGGAACTCCTGTCGGTGACCTTCGACGAGGAGTCGGCGCGGGCCTCGGGCATCCGGGTGGACGCGATCAACCGGGTCTTCGGCCTGTTGACGGCGGTGGCGGTGGTCCTGTCGATGAAGGTGGTGGGCGTGCTCCTCATCTCGGCCCTGCTGATTCTGCCGGCCGTGACGGCCCTTCAGCTAACCAGCAGTTTTCGGGCCACCATGGCGGCAGCGGCGGCAATTGCCGTTCTTTCCGTCCTGGCGGGGATTCTGGTTTCCTTTGCCCTGGATCTGCCCTCGGGGGCCACGATCGTTTTTGTCAACATTCTCTTTCTGATGGCGGGTCTGGCCCTCCGCCGCAGGGAGGGAAGGGCGGGGGAGAAGACGTCCCCCTGAAACGCGGAGGTGCGCCATTTCTCGCTTCCGATCGCTTCTGGCGAACAGAAACGTCATTTTCATCCTTGCGGTCGGTTCGGGACTGCTCGTCCCGGGGCCGTCGGACTGGATCAAACCCCTGATCCTGCCGGCCCTGGCGGTCGTGCTGACCCTGTCCACCCTTGGGATTTCCAACGATCTGTTCCGAAAGCCGGGGAAACTGATCGTTCCCTCCCTGACGGGGATATTCCTGAACTACCTTGTCCTCGGAAACGTCATTATCGTCCTCAGCGCGTTACTGATCCGGGAGGACCTGCTGTGGAAGGGATTCGTCCTCATGGCCGCCGTGCCCCCGGCGGTGGCCGTCATTCCCTTCACGACCTATCTCCGGGGAGACCTGTTTGTCTCGCTGGTTGGGACGGTCGGGGGTTACCTGGGCGGACTCGTCCTGATGCCGCTGATGCTGTTCTGCCTGCTGGGGGGGGATTTCGCGGACCCCCTGCTTCTGATTCAGCACGCCCTGGTTCTCATTGTCCTTCCCCTGGCGGCTTCACGGCTGATCCTCTGGAGGGGGTGGGATCTCCGAATCCGCCCGGTCCGGGGTCCTCTGACCGACTGGGGATTCTTCCTGGTCATTTACGCCATCACGGGCCTCAACCAGGACATTCTCTTCCGGAACCCGGCTGTTCTGATTCCGATTGCGGCGATTGCCTTTGCAACCACCTTTGTGCTCGGATTCCTCGTGGGGCGCGTCGCAAAATTCTTCCGTGTGAAAGACGAAACCGCCACCAGCCTGATTCTCCTCGGTACTCTCAAGAACTACGGCCTCACGGGCGGTCTGGCCCTGTCGCTCTTCGGCCGCGAGGCGGCCCTCCCGGCCGCCGTAGGGAGCCTGTTCCTGATCCTTTACTACATCTGGCTCGGGCGAAAGCGGGGCGGAGCGGCACTGCCGGAAAATGCGGAAGAGGGAACCGTCCGCACGGATGCGGCATCGGTGAACGGTCCGAAGGAATCCTGACGGTCCGTTTCCGGATGGGTGCCGGCGCACATTTTCTCGTCCTTCCATTCCTTGCGGGAAACCGGTTTCATTGTTATATTCGGACATGGAATGCTGGCGCCGATTCAGGCCCGGAATCATTCAACCCGCACGATTCATCAACGAAAGGAGGTACGCTCCATGGCACTTGTACTGCCGGAACTGCCCTATGCGAAAGACGCCCTCGCGCCCGTCATCAGCGCGAACACCCTTGAATTCCATTACGGGAAACACCACCGGGCCTATGTGGACAACGGCAACAAGCTCCTTGCTGGAACGGAGTTGGAAAACCTGGCCCCGGAGGAGATCATCCGCAAGGTCGCCGGTGACGCCGCCAGGGCGGGCATCTTCAACAATGTCGCCCAGGCCTGGAATCATTCCTTCTACTGGAAGTGCATGAAGCCGGGCGGAGGCGGAAAACCGACGGGAGCCGTCGCCGACAGGATCCAGGCGGCCTGGGGAAACTATGAGAAATTTGTCGAGGAGTTGAAGAACGCCGGGGCGACCCAGTTCGGCAGCGGCTGGGCGTGGCTGGTCCTGGACGGAGGGGCCCTGAAGATTGTGAAAACGGCCAATGCCGACACGCCCGTCGCCCACGGCCAGAAGCCCCTGCTGACGATTGACGTCTGGGAGCACGCCTACTACCTGGATTACCAGAACCGGCGTCCCGACTACCTGGCGGCCTTCATCGAGAAACTCGTCAACTGGGACTTCGTGAACGCCAACCTCGGGTGAGACCGGATCCGGAGTTGATCCCGGGATCGGCCTGAAAACAGCGAGGAAAGAAATAATGGAAAACGGCGTCATTCCCGGTGCCTGGAACCTGACGGGGAGCGACCGCGCAAATATGTGCCGGTCCGGCTCCGGACCGGCTGTCCGCGGACAGGTCATAGCGGAGTTTTCCGCAAGCAGCCGGGAGGTGCGGCCATGAAATGCAACGTGGGGAAAACGGATCGCACCTTGCGCATCATCGCAGGATTGGCGATCGTAGTTGCCGGTTGGGTTTATGGAAGCTGGTGGGGTCTGGTGGGACTGATTCTCATCGGTACGGCGCTTCTCGGTTTCTGTCCCGCTTATGTTGCCCTGGGGATCTCCACCTGCAGGGAGGATAAGAACGCAACACGACCTTAACGTCAACGCCGTCCCCCGGCCACGGCACCGCCGCAGCCGGAGGACCGGCACAACTCTGAATCACGGTGCCCGGCTTCATGACGGTTCCCGCTTCGACTCCCCATTACAGACAGCACCGCCAGCGCCAGAAAAAAAGGTACGTCGAGGCGGGCCTCGATGCCTTTCATGAATACGAAGTGCTGGAACTGCTCCTGTTCTACGGCGTTCCGCAGGGTGACGTAAAGCCCCTGGCCAAGGAGCTGCTGACCGAGTTCGGCAGCTTCCGCGCGGTTCTGGACGCCGACATCGCAGACCTTGAGGCCCGGAAAGGCATCGGTCCCCACACGGCGATTCTCCTGAAGCTTGTCAAGGACATGGCTTCTCTCTATCTCCGGCAGAAAGCCGTCGAAAAGCCCCAGATTACCTGTACTGCGGAACTCCTCGACTATTGCCGCACCAGCATGGGAGGTCTGAAAGACGAGCGCTTCTCTGTCGTATACCTGGATGCCCGGAACCGGATCATCGACATCGAGACGATCCAGGAGGGCATCGTCAACCAGGCCGTCGTTTATCCCCGGAAGGTCCTGGAGAACGCCCTCAAGCGCAAGGCTTCGGCGTTGATTCTCGTTCACAATCACCCGTCGGGTTACGTCCAGCCCTCGGAAGCGGACGTCCGGCTGACCAGGACCCTCCAGGAAACGGCCAAGGCCCTGGATATTCTCATCCACGACCACCTGATTGTGGGGGAAAACCGGTTTTTCAGCTTTCGGGAAGAGGGAATAATGGCTTAGAAATCCCGGAACGGAACGGGTATAAACGTCGCCACAAACAGCCCCAGGGTGATCCAGCCGATGGCGCGCCGGCGCGCGTCCAGCGGGATCCATTCGAACAGGACCGGCGGGTGACGGACTCCCATGACGACCAGAATCGCCCCCCAGACGAGCCAGCCCGTCCACCCGGTGAACCCCAGGATCAGAAGCCCCGCCACAAAGGCTGCGGAGAGATATTTCTGTCTCCGGTCCAGAACGGCGTAGGCCACATGGCCTCCGTCGAGCTGCCCGACCGGGAGCAGGTTCAGGCATGTCACCAGGAGGCCGATCCAGCCGGAGAAGGCCACGGGGTGGAGGATCAGGTTCAGGTCGTCCGGGGTCGAGCCGTGAACGAGCCAGGTGAGCAGGCTGAAGAGGAGGGAACTCCCCAGGGCGATGCCCTGGCCTTCCGGAGCGGCGGTCGTCGTATCGGAGAGATACAGGCCGGCCAGGAGGATCGGGACGGAGACGATCAGCCCCGCCAGGGGGCCGGCGGCTCCTACGTCCAGGAGAACCCTGCGGTTGGGTATGGGGGACTTCATCTTGATGAAGGCCCCGAATGTGCCGATGATGGACGGCGCGGGGATGAAATAGGGCAGCGTCACGTCGATGCCGTGCCGCCGGGCCATCCTATAATGGCCGAATTCGTGGGCTGCGAGGATGAAGAGCAGGGTCAGGGAAAAGGGAAGCCCCTTCCAAACGGACAGAGGATCCTCCAGCGGATTCACCCCCTGCTGCAGGGCGCCCGCGAGGAGCGTCGTGGCGAATGTGGCCGTGAAAAGCAGGATGTGAGCGAGGGAGAAGCGGCGCATATCAGGAAAAGAAAAGGGGATCGGCGAACGACCCCCTTTTTGTTGAGACGAATGTTCCGTTTATGTCGGGAAATCCTGGAAACGGAAGGGATTATTCCAGCCCGTCCACTCTTTCCTTGAGTTCTTTGCCCACCTTGAAGAAGGGCAGCCTCTTCGGCGACACCTGAATGCTCCGGCCGGTCTTGGGATTTCGTCCGGTATAGGCCTCGTATTTTCTCACCACGAAGCTGCCGAATCCCCGGATTTCGATCCGACCGCTTTTTTTCAACTCATCGGTGAAACCTTTGAAAATCAAGTTGATGACGTCGGTTGCCTTCTTTTCCGTCAGATTTTCCCGCTTGCTTAACGCTTCAATAAGACCGGATTTATTCATAAAACCTCCTTCCGATGAGTGCTCATGCCTTGCAGATATTGGGATAAATTGAATAACTTGGGGATATGTTTTATTTTTTCGGCGACTATTATTGATTTTTCCCGGAATGTCAAGCGAATTTTACGGCGCCGATGTGGTAGCAATCCTTTCCTTCCGGCATTCAATCGGGCCTGCCGGATCGTTGATTCCGGGACCTGCTGACGGAATCACGTTTGCTCTTCTTTTCCCGGGGCCCGTCTCCATACTCCCGGCCATGGGGCTTCCGTCCGGAGGCGACTTTGCCCGCCGATCCGGCCGGTTTTGGGGGGCTTTTTTCTCCGGGCTTTTCCGCGTACGACAGCAGTTGGCGGATCTCGCTCGTCTTGAGGGGCCGCGATTTCCCTTCCGCCAGATCCCCAAGTGAAACGCCCCCGACGGCCACGCGAATCAGCCGCTGGACGGGGTATCCGAGCGCTTCCAGAGCCCTGCGGATCACCCGGTTTCTTCCTTCTGTGGCGATGATCTGGATCCACGTGCTCTTGGGATTCTTTCCCTCCATGGCCACCGCGTCGGGAGTGAACCGCCCGTCCGGGAGATCGATTCCCGATTCCAGTTTCCTCAGGGTCTTCGGCGGCAGGGATCCCCGCACTTTGACCCGGTAGGTTTTCGGGACGCGATAACGCGGATGAGCCACCCGAAGGGCGAACTGACCGTCGTTGGTCACGAGCAGGAGGCCCTCCGAGTCGTAATCCAGCCTCCCCACGGGAAACAGGCGCTCCAGCCGCTCCTCCAGAAGATGCCGTATGGTTGGCCGGCCTTCGGGATCATGCAGGCTGGTCACGGTTCCCGCCGGCTTGTGGAGCATCAGATAAACGAGGGTTTCGTCCGGCAGGATCCGGCGGCCGTCCACCCGGATGTCGTCCCGTACGGCGTCCGCTTTGGATCCCAGCTCCCGCCGGATCTCGCCGTTGACGGAGACCCGCCCCTGGAGGACCAACTCTTCGGCCTTCCGGCGCGAGGATACGCCGGAACGGGCGAGGATCTTCTGGAGTCGCTCTTCGGTCATGGCATCTACTCGGCCAGCTCGCCGAATTCCCGGAGGGTCGGCAGCTCGGCAAGGTCCTGAAGGTCGAAGATCTCCAGGAATCTGCGGGTTGTCCCGTACAGGATGGGTTTTCCCGGCACGTCTTTCCGTCCGACGATGCGGACCAGCTTCTTCTCGACCAGTCCCTTGAGGGTTCCGCCGGCGTCGACTCCTCGGATACGGTCGATGTCGGCCTTGACGATGGGCTGCCGGTAGGCGACCACGGCCAGTGTCTCCAGGGCCGCCGGGGTCAGGGAAGAGGGGCCGCGGCCTTTCAGCTTCCGGATCGCGGTGCTGTATTCCGGGAGGGTCCGGAACTGGAATCCCCCCGCGACCTCTTCCAGGGTGAACCCGCCGCGCCGTTCCTGATATTCCCGCTGCAAATCAAGGACCGCCGCCTGGACGGCCTCTTTCGGCATATCGAGGACCTCCCGGAGCCGGTCCAGGGAGATCGGATTCTCGGCGGCGAACAGGAGCGCCTCCACAAGGGCCTTGTCATGCTCCATCGGGTTCCTCCTCCACGGCCGGGAATATCCGGATTGCTCCGAAAGGTCCGGTCTGGTAGGCCTTGATCATCCGCAGTTTCATCAGTTCCAGCAGGGCCAGGAAGGTATAAACGATCCGCCGGCGGTCCCGGCCGCCTTCCAGGAGCTCCTGGAAAGTGATCTGCCCGGCCTCCCGGAGTTTTTCGAGAATCTCGTTGATCCGGTCGGTGACGGACAGTTTCTCGGAGTTGATCTGCATCAGCTCCTCCTGTTCCAGGGAGGAGACGATCCGCCGGAAGGCATCCACCAGCTCGACGATGCCGACCTCCATGATCGCTTCCTCTTCCGCTCCCGCGGGCGGCAAATCCGGGTAGGATCCCCGCTTGAAGATGTCCCGCTCCAGCCAGGGCCGGCCGTCCAGATGCAGCGCCGCTTCCTTGAAGGCCTGGTACTCCAGGAGCTGCCGCACCAGGTCCTGCCGGGGGTCCTCCCCCGTCTCTTCTTCGCCGGCATTGTCCTGGGTCTCGTCCGGCAGGAGCATCCGGGACTTGATCAAAAGAAGTGTGGAGGCCAGGACGAGATACTCCCCCGCCAGATCCAGGTTCAGCGATTTCATCCATTCCAAGGTTTCCAGGTACTGCTGCGTGATCAGGGCGATCGGGATGTTGTAGATGTCGATCTCGTTCTTCTTGATGAGGTACAGAAGGAGATCCAGCGGTCCCTGGAAGATGTCCAGCCGGACTTCGTAGCTCATTTCGCCTGCGGATCCATGTTCAGAGGCCGATTCGGACCGCGTCACGCACTTCCGCCATGGTGGCGGAGGCGACGCGGAGGGCCCGGCCGTTGCCGTCTTCGATGATCTCGCGGACCCTTTCGGGATGGCTGCGGTAATATTCCTGCCGTTCATGGGCGGGGGCCATCCGCTGGGCGATCCGCTCCGCCAGGCGACCCTTGCACTGGATGCATCCGATCCCGGCGGAACGGCAGTCGGCGGCGATCGACTCGACCTCTTCCGGCGGGGAATAGAGCTGGTGAAACGTAAAGACGTTACAGAGTTCCGGGCGGCCCGGGTCCTTCTTCCTCTGCCGTTGCGGATCGGTGAACATGGCCATGACCTTTTGCTTCAGCACATCCCCCCGGTCGGACAGGTAGATGGAGTTTTCGTAGGATTTGCTCATCTTGCGGCCGTCGATGCCCAGCAGTTTCGGGATCTCCGTAAGCAGGGGCTCCGGGACCGGGAAGATATCACGGTAGAGGAAATTGAAACGCCGGGCGATCTCCCTCGTCAACTCCACGTGAGGAAGCTGATCGACCCCCACGGGCACGCCGTAGGCCTTGTATAGAATGATATCCGCCGCCTGCAGGACCGGGTAGCCCAGAAAACCGAAGGTGGACAGGTCCTTCTGGGCCAGCTCCGCCTTCATCTCCTTGTAGGTCGGATTCCGTTCGAGCCATGCCAGGGGCGTGATCATCGACAGCAGCACGAAGAGCTCGGCGTGGAGAAGGATGGAAGACTGGACGAAGAGGGTGCTCCGCTCCGGATCGAGGCCGGCGCCCAGCCAGTCGATCACCATCTCGATGGAGTTGGCGCGGATCTCCTCCGTGCTGGCATAATCGCTGGTGAGGGCGTGCCAGTCGGCTACGAAGTAGAAACACTCGTAATCGCCATGTTCCTGGAGACGGACCCAGTTTTCCAGGGCCCCGTGCAGATTTCCCAGGTGCAGTTTCCCCGTGGGGCGCATACCGCTCAGGATCCGTTTCTTCGTCACGTCAAAACCTCTGCAATCTCTAAAATGTGGACGCCCTATAGCAGATATGGAGCAGGACTGTCAATGCAACTGCAGGAGACCGCGCTCCCTCGGCGGACAGGCTCGTCGGGGTGCTGGGGCTTTAGGGAAAAGGGACGGATTTCAAACCGACCCTTTCCCTGGTGCCCCGTTAAAAAAGAACCCCGGGAGAACAGCTCTCCCGGGGCGGTGTGTGTACATCAATGACTGGCGGAACGTTATTTCACCTTGTCTCCCAGACCCTTGCCGGCCTTGAACTTCACGACCTTCTTCGCCGGAATCTTGATGGCCTTGCCGGTCTGCGGGTTCCTGCCTTCGCGGGCCTTCCGTTTGATCACGGAAAACGTGCCGAAGCCAACGAGACCCAGTTTGCCGCTCTTCTTCAGTTCCTTTGCCACGGCGCCCATGAACGCGTCCAGCGCCTTCCCTGCTGCCGCTTTCGTGATGCCTGCTTCTCCTGCGATTGCCCCGATCAGTTCTGCCTTCGTCATGCCTGTACATCCCCCTTTCTTGGTTTTTTAAAGGCTGCCCTTGCGGCAGCGTCATCCCAACGAATATGCGTTTCCCCCGGTCCGAATCGAACCGGAACCCCGCAGCCTCTGGCTTTGATGAGCCGGGATCAGAAAACAAAAACGTTATCAATGAACTTCACCCTGATAGATGAGCAAAGCCACCACCCATCAAGGATGGCACCGGATACCACAGAAATTCTCAAGAATCAAGAGAAATTATTGAGCCGGCATCGGGAAAATCGCATGGGGCGGGTGATAGGGGAGTTTATACCCCGCAAAACCCTTTCATTAGGGGAACAGGGGGAGGGGACATACGCTATCGTCCGGTCTCACTATCCTGTGTCGGAACAAACGTCCCCAGGGCTTGCTCATAGCGGAAGGGAGCAGGTGTCATGGTAGGTGTTTTTTTTGTGCAAGAATGGCCTGAAAATGATGAATACTTAGTAAATATAGTAGGTTGTGCAATATATGAAAATCTGGGAAACATCGTGGTTGGAACCGATATGGAAAGCAGGTCCTCTTCCTCCGGCCGGCGGGATCGGGGCATTGTTCACTCGGGAGCGGGAATCAGGGAATCCGGAGACGATCCACCCGTTTCAGGGCGGCTTCCCGTCCCAGCCAGGCAAAAATCTTCTCCAGCTCCGGTCCCTTGAGAAGGCCCGTCAGGGCCGCCCGCACGGGGAGCAGAAGCCTTCGCCCCCGGAATCCTGTCCGATCCTGGATCCGGTGAATGAGCGGCCCGTACCAGGGATCTGCGCCGGCGGCCTCCCGGAGGCCTTCCCGGAGTGCATCCAGAACGATCCGGCCGTCCGGCGTCAAGAGGAGCGCATCGGCCTCGGCGGAACGGGGCGGGTCCGCGTCCAGAAAGGCCGGAAGGTAGGGAATGGCATCCTCGAGAACGACCATGTTGTCCCGGAGAATCTCCAGGATGTCCGAGAGGGTCTTCCTGTCGGGCATTCTGTCTGGTGGATATCCTGCTTTCTCCAGCAGCGGCCGGAGCCGCTCCTCCAGTACCTCCGCGTCGCAATGCCGCAGGTACTGGCCGTTGAGCCACCGCAGCTTCGCGCCGTCGAACACGGCGCCTCCCTTGCCCGCTCTGGTCAGGCTGAACGCCGCCGTCAGTTCCCCGCGGTTCAGGATGTCTTTGCCTCCCTCCGGCGTGTGGCCCAGGAGGGCCATGTAGTTGACGAACGCCTCCGGCAGAAACCCCTGCTCGCGGAACTGGCGGACGGAGGTGGAGCCGTGCCGCTTGCTGAGTTTGGCCCGGTCCTCTCCGAGGACCAGACCGTGGTGGGCAAAGACCGGCGGTGGATACCCCAGGGCCTCGTACAGGCACAACTGCAGGGCCGTGTTCGACAAGTGGTCCTCTCCGCGGATGACATGGGAGACCTGCATGGCGTGGTCGTCAATGACGACAGCGAACTGGTAGGCCGGTAGTCCGTTGGACCGGACGATAATGAAATCACCCAGGTCGCCGGCATGGAACCGCATGGTTCCCCGGATCAGGTCCTCGAAGACGATCTCGCCGGGAGGCACGCGGAAACGATAGGCGGGGTGTCTCCCTCCGTCCTCCATGCGCCGGCGCTCCTCGTCGCTCAGGTCTCGGCAGCGGCCGCCGTACCGGGGCGGTCGGCCTCGGGCCAGCAGGGACGCCCGTTCGGCCTCCAGTTCCTCGTCGGTGCAATAGCATGGGTATACGCAGCCTTCCTCGAGGAGCCTGTCGAGGACGGAACGGTAGAGGGGAAGGCGTTCGCTCTGGCGGTAGGGGCCGAACGGGCCTCCCACTCCCGGCCCCTCGTCCCAGGAGAGGGAGAGCCAGTCCAGATCTTCCAGAAGGTTCCGTTCGAATTCCTCCGTGGAGCGCAAGGCGTCCGTGTCTTCCAGGCGCAGAATCAGGGTTCCGTGGTGCTGCCGGGCGAAGAGCCAGTTGAAGAGAGCGGTCCGGGCGCCTCCGACGTGCAGGTCACCCGTGGGAGAAGGGGCGAAGCGGACACGGGGGCCTTCGGGACTCATGGTCTTTCCCTCTTGACAACGGTGACCACTGCCATGACGGCAATGCCCTCTCCACGGCCGATGAAGCCCATTCCCTCGTTCGTCTTGGCTTTCAGATTGACCCCGGTCCCGGCTACATCCAGGGTCCGGGCGATGTTGGCCGCCATTTGAGGCAGGAAGGGGGCCAGCCTCGGACGCTCCAGGATGATCGTGGCGTCCACGTGGTGGACGAGGCATCCCGCCTCCCGCGCTTTCCCGGCCACGGCCTCGAGGAGCCGGAGGCTGTTGATGTCCCGGTAGGCCGGGTCCGTGTCGGGGAAGTGCCTTCCAATGTCGCCTCCCCCGATCGCTCCGAGCAGGGCGTCACAGACGGCATGAAGCAGGGCGTCTGCGTCGGAATGCCCCAGGAGTCCCTTCTCGAATGGAACTTCGACTCCGCCCAGGACAAGGCGACGTCCTTCCACCAGGCGGTGGCTGTCGTATCCGCAACCGACTTTCATGATCGTCCTACCCTGCTCCGTCTGTTTGCCGAGAGGTGCTCCGCTGTTGCCAGATCCTCCCGGGTCGTGATCTTGATGTTCCTGGAATCGCCGGGGATGATGACAACGGGATAACCAGCCCGCTCCACCAGGGAGGCGTCGTCGGTTCCGTAGTAGTTATCTGCGCAGGCCTTCCGGTAGGCCTCCTTGAGCATGGCCGCGGGAAAGGCCTGGGGCGTCTGGATGAGCCAGATCTCCTTGCGCTCCAGGGTATCCAGCACCCGACCGTCCGGATCGGCTCGCTTCACCGTGTCCCTGGCGGGAGTGCCGACGACAACGGCTCTTCCCCGTCGGGCTTCCGCGACGACCCTGCGGATGAGCGAAGCCGGCGGAAAGGGACGTACGCCGTCGTGGACAACGACCACCCGGCAGTCTTCCCCCACGGCGTCGAGGCCGCTCAGCACCGAATCCTGGCGCTCCCGCCCCCCCGGTAGCACCATGGAGATCTTCTTGAAATCAAAGGCCTTCACGATGTCCCGCCGGACACGGGAAATGTCCGCTTCCGGTACAACCAGGATGATCTCGTCGATGGATCGGGATTCCTGGAGGACCTGGAGGGTATGGGCGAGAATGGGCCGCCCCTGGAGGCGCAGGTACTGCTTTGCCTGTCCGGTTCCCATCCGGCGGCCGGCGCCCCCGGCCGGAATGATCGCGATTGTTTTCTTCGGCGGGAGTTTCCCGCCGGTCGTGGATTTCCCGGGAGCCACAGGCCTCGCTTCCTCGCATTTCATGGGCCGAATCCGGAGTGTCCAATATGCCGGATCGGGGCCGGAGTCAAAACGAAGAAAAGCCCGGGAGATTCCCCGGGCCGTTTTCTACGCTCGATTGGATGATGGATAGGGTTTTTTGTCGGGAGCGGGAGCCTTCATCTCCGAGAAGATCATGCGCCCCGCCGTTGTCTGCAGCACGCTGGTGACCATTGCGTCCACGGTGGACCCGATATGCCTCTGGCCGTTATCCACGATGATCATGGTTCCGTCATCGAGGTATCCGACCCCCTGGCCCTGTTCCTTGCCTTCCTTGATGATCTTGACGGTCATCATCTCGCCGGGCAGGACCACCGGCTTCAGGGCGTTGGCCAGTTCGTTGACGTTCAGGATCTTGATGCCCTGAAGTTCGGCCACCTTGTTCAGGTTGAAGTCGTTGGTGATGATCTTGCCGTCCGACTTTTTTGCCAGGGCGACCAGTTTGGCGTCAACGCTCTTGATCTTGGGAAAGTCCTGGTCCACCACGTCGATGGTGATGCCGCCGGTACGCTGCATCCGGTTGAGGATATCCAGCCCCCGGCGTCCCCGGGACCGCTTCAGCGAGTCCGAAGAATCGGCGATGTACTGCAACTCGTCGAGAACGAAACGTGGCACGACGAGCCGTCCTTCCAGAAAACCCGTTTCCGCGATGTCTGCAATCCGGCCGTCGATGATGACGCTCGTGTCCAGGATCCGGTAGTCAGCGGGCTCCTTCGCCGCACCACTCCCGAAGAAGGAAAATTCCTCCACCTTCTTGGATCCGAGGACGAGTCCAAGATATCCCAGGGTTCCGGTCAGGATCACATAGACCCAGGGGAGGATCTGCTGGTTCTCCTGAATTTTCCCGACGAAATTCAATCCATAGGCCAGAATGACCGCGATCAGCAGACCGATGATCATTCCGATCACGCCGCCCATGATGACTTTCAGGGATACTTTCCGGATGTCCTGTTCTACCTTGATTACAAAGAGGGCTGTGAATAATCCTGCTATGACTCCCAAGAATGATTGCCATAATCCGTCGAATGACAGATAAGCAATGAAATATCCGCTTACAGAACACGCCAGAATCAAAAAAAGCCTCGTGATCAATGCTTTCACCTCCTTTCAGACTGGATTTCATATCCCGGAACGCCCTTCCTTCTCCCGGGAACTTCCCCGGAGAAAGAAGACGAACCGGTTGCGCATCCGCCTCATGGCTTCGGCGCGGACTCCCCGTTGGAAACGGGGGTATGATTTCGGGCAATGTGGTTGTCGGGGAAGCATTCAGGCTGGAGATCCGTCCGCCGGCCCGAGGCACGGGGATGGCGGCGTCCTCCGAAGTCGGAAGATCTTCAGGCAGTGAAGAGGATGTCCTGTTCCCATCGAAACGATTCATGTCTACTGGAGGGTGAAAAACCGCTGAAGGTCCTGTTCAACTTTCGTTTCTTCCGATTTGGTGGCCACCGAGATCTCTTTGACCAGGAGGTTTTTCGCGGTGTCCATCATCTTCCGCTCGCCGAAGGAGAGATTCTTGTCCGTCTTGAGGATGAGAAGATCCCTGAGTACGCGGGCGATTTCAAAGACGGAGCCGGTCTTGATCTTTTCGAGGTATTCCCGATACCGCTTGTTCCAGGTCTGTTTGTCGATGGAGACGTCTTTGTTGCGAAGGATCGCATAGATCTTCGGAATGTCCGCCGCCGGGACCACTTCCCGGAGACCGACCGATTCGGCGCTATGGAGCGGAATCATGATCTTCATGCCATTCCCCATGATTTTCATGACGTAGAAGAGCTGCCTGCTACCCATGACCTCACGATTTTCAATGGCTTCGATCACCCCGACCCCCTGGGCCGGGTAAACGGCGATGTCTCCAACCTTGAACATTCTGCATTACCTGCCGACTTCTTTTTGGAACGTATACTTTATCAACTCAGGGCTCAAAAGTCAATAAAAAGACGATAAGATAGGCTATCTCGGCCTTGTTCGGGACCCCGTGGAGCCCGGGATGAGAAGGATTTCCACTTGACAAGGAAGATGTGCTTGTATGAGGGTCTCTAATTCATTTTGAATCTGTAAGGGCCGTTTCATTCACGGCTCCGGCGGGCAGCGGGGCGGGGCTCCGGGCTCTCCGCGGGGATTCTCCAGGGGGCAGCGATGAAAAGAATCGTCTTTCTTGCCTGCATGATGCTGACCGTCCTATTCCTCCAGCAAATCAGTCCGACTTCCGCTCTTGCCGATGACTACAGCCTCGATGAGGCCCTCCGGACGGCCCTTCGCAATTCCGAGAAGATCCTGCTGTCCGGGGAGAATGTGGTCATCGCCGAAACGACACGGGAGAAAGCCTGGGCGGTCCTGATTCCCAAATTGACGGCCTACGGCGGCCAGACCTGGTATTCAGGGCGAAAAACCAACACCACCGGGACGCTCATTCAGCCGGACGAGGGAAACTCGTGGGGCGTGCGCGTGGACCAGGCATTTTCCCTGAGCGGGCGGGAGCTGACGGCTCTCAGCATTTCCAGGGACAACATCGACAAGAGCCGGAAGGATCTGGATGCCGTACGGGATGAAATCCTGCTGCAGACAGTCTATGCCTATTTCGACGTCCTGAAGGCCGGGAAGTCCCTGGAAATCGCCGACGCCAACCTGGAGCGGCTGGCGAAATACCGTCACCTGGCGGAGAAGCGGCTTCGTCTGGGAGAGGTGACCAAGACCGCGCTCCTCCGTGCGGAAGGGGAACTGTCCGGGGCCCGGGCCGACCGGATCCGGGCGGAAAACGGGCTAAGCCTGACGAAGGCCGTCCTGGCCCGGGTCCTGGGAATCAAAGGGCCTGTCGGTGTAAAGGAAAGCGCCGGCGAGTCCGGGGAAATTCCGCCGCTCGACCGGTTGCTTGAGAAGGCTATCACTCAGCGTCCGGAACTCCAGGCGCTGGAGATTCAAAAGGCCGCGACGGACAAGCAGATCTGGTATGCCCGGGGAGGATACTGGCCGACGGTGGCCTTGAGCGGCGTCTATCAGAAGACCGGCCAGACGCCGGAAACGGCGTCCCTGAACAAGGAAACCGCCTACGCCGCCGTTTCTCTCAACTTTCCGTTTTTCGAGGGCGGACTCCGGCTGGCCGAGGTCAAGGAGGCAATGGCCCGGAGTCGCCAGGCAGCACTGGCGCTCGAAGATCTGAAGAAAACGATCGGCATCGAGGTCGAAGGAGCCCGGCTGGATCTGGTCACCCAGCAGGGGGTCCTCAAGTTCCAGCAGGATCAGGCGGCCTTTGCCCGGGACAATTACCAGGCGGTCTCCCGGCAGTACGAATTCGGCCTGGCATCCAGTCTCGACGTCATCGACGCCAATACGCTCCTGGTGACGTCGGAGCAGAAACTGGCCGAGGCTTCCATCAATTACCAGGTATCCTGGCTCCGCATGAAGCGGGTTACCGGGGATCTTCTTCCGTCGGTGCTTGCGAAGCAGTGAGGAAACAATGATCCGATTCCAGAGACAATCCGGTATATCGAGGCGGGATGAAATGAACGGGATGAAGACAGGGAGACCGGGATGGCGGCTGTCCCGGTTCCGCAGTGGGCTGCCGGGAGCGTTCCTGCTGGTGGTTCTGGCTCTCGTGGCTGTCTTGACAGCGGGGTGCCAGAAAAAGGAAACGAAAACAGACGAGAAGATTATCAATGTCCGAGCCGCAACCGTAGAGAAAAAGTCGCTCCGTCCCTCTGTGGAAGCGGTAGGGACCCTCAAGCCTTTCCAGGAGGTCGTCATCAGTCCGGAAGTGGACGGCATTATACGGAAACTGTACGTCGAGGAGGGATCCTCCGTGGCAAAGGGCATGGTCCTGGCGGAGATCAACGAGACGGACTACCGTTTGGATCTGGAGCGGGCGGAGGCGGCCCTGAAGCAGGCGGAGGCCACGCTGGCGAATGTGAAGGTCGAGTACTCCAGGAAAGATGCCCTTTACAAGGAGCAGCTCGTCACGCAGCAGCAGTTTGATGACATCACCACCCGGGTCACACTTGCGACGGGTGACGTCGATCGTGCCCGCGCGGCCCTGTCCATGGCCCGCGAACGCTACAGCCGCAGCCGGGTTAGATCACCCATGGCCGGCGCGGTCCGGGAAAAGCGCGTGACCGCCGGGGACTTCGTCCGCACGGGGACGCCCATGCTGTGGATCGTCCGATCCAACCCCATCAAGCTGTCCTTTTCGGTTCCGGAAAAGGACGTCAGCAGCCTCAAGCTCGGCCAGGAGGTGGACTTCCGGGTTGATTCCTTCCCCGGCAGGACCTTTACGGGCCGGCTGATGAGCATCTACCCGAGCCTCGACGAGAAGACCCGGACCCTCCAGGCGGAGGCCCACATCCCCAATCCCCAGGGACTTCTCAAACCCGGGTTCTTCGCCCGGGTGACGCTGTACACGGGGCCGGCGAAAGACACCGTCGTCATCCCGATCACGTCCATTCTTTACGAAAACGCCCTGAAAAAGGTCTTTCTCGTGGAGGGCGACCGCGCCCGGGAAGTGAAGATCCAGATCGGGGGGAAATACGGCGAGTCCATGGCGGTTCTGGAGGGACTCCAGGGAGGCGAGCAGATCGTGGTGGTCGGGCAGAATACCCTGGCGGACGGAGTGAAGGTGAATGTGGCTCGCTAATACATCGATCAAGCGTCCCGTCTTCGCTACGATGTTCATCATGGCCCTGGTGCTCCTGGGGCTGGTTTCCTATGCCGAAATCGGCGTGGACCTGTTTCCGAAGGTCGAGTTTCCCATTGTCAACATTACCGCCGTTTTGAAAGGCGCCAGCCCAGAGGTCATGGACATTGACGTGACGGACAAGATCGAAGAGTCCGTCAACACCATCGAGGGCGTCAAGACCATCACCTCGACGAGCCGCGAGGGAGTCTCCAGCGTCACCGTGGAGTTCGTCCTGGAGCGCGACATCGACCTGGCCGTCCAGGATGTCCGCGAGAAGGTCTCGATGATCCGCTCCAAGCTGCCTTCGGACATTGAAGAACCCGTCATCCGGAAAGTGGATCCCGATGCAAACCCCGTCCTGTGGGTCAATCTCTCGGGGCAGAAGAGCGTTCGCGAGCTGTCCACCTACATGGACGAGGTCCTGAAGGACCAGATCCAGCGCATTCCCGGCGTGGGAGCCCTGCGTATCGGGGGGCTGCAGCTCCGGGAGGTGCGGATCTGGCTGGACGCCGACAAGCTCAGGGCCTACCAGGTGGCCCCCGGCGACGTGGCTGCCGCCCTGAAGATGGAAAACGTCGAGCTTCCCGGAGGGCGGATCGAGACCGCAACCAAAGAGTACTCAGTTAAAATCAAAGGGGAATTCCCCCGGATCGCCGACTTCAACGACCTGATCGTCGCCTATTCCAAGGGGGTTCCCGTCCGGATCCGTGACATCGGCCGGGTGGAGGACGGCCAGCAGGAGAAGCGTTCCATTGTCCGGTTCAACGGGGTCCCGGCCGTCGGAATGGGGATCCAGAAGCAGTCGGGGACCAACACCGTCGAGGTCATCGACCGTATCAAGAAGGAAATCGCCGTCATCAACAAAAACCTGCCGCCGGGGCTGAAACTCGACTTCGCCTTCGACCAGTCGACCTTCATCAAGCGCTCCATCAACGAGGTTCAGGGCCACCTCATTCTCGGCGGGATTCTCGCCATCCTGGCTGTATTCCTCTTCCTGCGGAACACCCGGACAACCCTGATCAGCGCCGTGGCACTCCCGGTCTCGGTCATCTCCACGTTCGCCCTGCTCCGGGCCTTCGACTTCACGTTCAACAACATGACCATGCTGGCCCTGACGCTCTCCGTGGGGCTCCTGATCGACGACGCCATCATCGTCATCGAGAACATTTACCGCCACGTGGAGGAGGGCATGCCGCCACGGGAGGCGGCCGCTTTCGCCACATCGGAGATCGGCCTGGCCGTCATGGCCACCACCCTGGCCGTCATCGTCATCTTCCTGCCGGTGGCCTTCATGAAGGGCATCATCGGGCGATTTTTCCTCCAGTTCGCCCTCACCGTCGTCTTCTCTGTGGCGGTATCCCTTGTTGTGTCCTTCACGTTGACCCCCATGCTGGCGTCGATCTACCTGAAACAACTGGAGCGATCCAAGGGCGATCCGGAGCTGCCGGCACCAGGGCGGTTCGCTGGGCTGAAAAACAGGCTGGCCTGGATCCACAAGGCCGGTGATGCGTTGGAGAGAGGATACAAGAAGACCGAAGGATTGTATCGGGTCCTGCTGGAAATCTCCCTGCGACACCGGGGGTTGGTCCTTGTCGCAGCCCTTGTCCTGTTCATCTTCAGCCTGTTCATCACCCGGTTCATCGGCAAGGAGTTCGTCCCGCCGGAAGACCAGGGCCAGTTCCTCGTCCGCATGGAAGCACCCTTCGACTACTCGGTCTACCGTGCGGACGAGATGTTCCGGCAGGCGGAGGACATGATCCGGAAAGTGCCCGAGGTCCGGTCCGTTTTTTATATCCAGGGAATGGGGGCGGGCGGTGTTGGAGAAGTGAACAAGGCCGTCTCGTTCGTGACCCTGTATCCCAAGGCCGACCGAAAAAGGAGCCAGGAGCAGATCAAGGCGGACATCCGCCGGAACATGCGGACGATCCCGGGTCTCAAAGGTACGGCAGAGGACGTGTCTCTCATCGGCGGCGGCATCCGGAATGTGCCCATCCTTTATGCCATCCGGGGAACCAGCCTGGCGGATCTCCAGACCTATACCCGCCAGATTACATCCGAGTTTTCAAAGCTGCCGGGTATCGTGGACGTCGATACGTCCATCGAAGCGGGGAAGCCGGAGGTGAAGGTATTTATCGACCGGGACAAGGCGGCAGATCTTGGCGTCTCTGTCGGTTCCATTGCCGAGGCCGTCAACATCCTCATCAGCGGCGAGGTGGACATTACAAAGTTTAAGGACGAGGAGAGGGGGAAGCGTCTGGATGTACGCGTCCGCCTCAACCCGGAGGACCGCATGAATCCCTCCGACCTGGGAAACATCTATGTCCGGGGCAGGGACGGCCGGCTCGTGGATCTGGCCAGCGTGGCCCGGTTCCAGGAGGGTGGAGGGCCCAGCACCATCCAGCGCGTCGACCGCCAGCGGGCGACCATCGTCTATGCGGGCCTCGAAAAAAAGCCCCTGGCTGAGGCCATGACGGAGCTGAACGCCATCTCGAGCAAGGTCCTGCCGTCGGATTACTCGGCCAAATACAAGGGGCCGGCTGAGACCATGGGGGAATCCTTCCGCTACCTGATCTTCGCGCTCATCCTCGGAATCATCATGGCCTACATGATCCTGGCGGCCCAGTTCGAGAGTTTCATCCATCCCTTTACGGTCCTCCTGGCCATGCCGCTGTCTTTCATCGGGGCCTTCGGCGCCCTCCTCCTGACGGGGAACACCATCAGCATCTACAGCCTGATCGGCATCATTCTCCTCATGGGCCTGGTAAAGAAAAACGCGATCCTGCTGGTTGACTACACGAACACCCTTCGGGAGCGCGGCATGTCCCGGAAGGAAGCAATCCTCCTTGCGGGTCCCGTACGGCTCCGGCCGATCCTCATGACCACCTTCGCCATGGTCTTCGGCATGATTCCCGTGGCGCTCGGAGTGGGTGAAGGGGCGGAGTCCCGATCACCCATGGGCATCACCGTCATCGGCGGCCTCCTGACGTCTCTTTTCCTGACGCTGGTGGTGGTTCCCGCCGCCTATGACCTGTTTGACGACTGGATCCAGAAGTTCCGAATGCGCCGGCACATCCATCCGGAGAAGGGGGTGACTCCGTCATGAAGATGTTTCTGATTGTCTATTCGCGGGAGGCCGACGAGTATATCGTCGACCGCTTCAAGAGAGCGGGCATCCGGGCTTATACGAAGATGGAGGAGGTGCACGGCGAAGGGACCGCTACGGAGCCCAAGCTGGGGACCCACGCCTGGCCCGGGGGAAACAACGTGCTGATCCTGGCCGTTCCGGACGAGCAGATCCATGTCGTCACCTGCATTGCCCATCAGTTGAAGGAGGAGCGGCCCAGGGCGGGTGTGCGGTGCTTCGTTCTTCCCCTGGAAGAGTGCATCTGAAAAAGATAACCCCCGACACGGCGGACCGCGACGGGGGTTTTTCATCGGTGCAGCCCCGCAGGGATTACGGGACCTGGTTATTGATAATGCCCTTGATGGCGTCCTGAAGAACTTCGGCAGTGAAATTCACCTGCCCCGTCCGGGCCGCTGTCTTTGCACCGGCCTTTCGGACCACCTTCAGCTTCAATTCTTCCTCTTTTCTGCCGGCCGCTACCTTGCGGGCCGCTGATCCTTCATTCCATTCAGCCTTTTTCATGGGACATCTCCTTGTCACCGACTCGCCGTCGGCGTAAAGCACCCCGCCCCTCTTCCGGATTATGCGGAGGATGGATTGTAAGTGGGCCGGTTCTGGGTCACCGCGGAAGGACTCAGGCGCACCCGGTGTCCGTTCCAGGGCATCCTTTCCTGCGAGAAGGTGCCCTGGCGGTGTTCACGAAACGATGGTCCGGAAGGGTGAATCCTGTGTCTCCTTCCGGGCTGCAGGCTGCAGGACGGGAAGTTTCTACCGGTATGACCGTGTTGATGCAATCAGGGAGGGTCTGAATACGCTATCGGATAGGAGAATGCACAAAAACAGGACGAACGATCTTCGCGGTATCGGTGTTTGTCCGACCCTTTCCAACCCTCCATTCTGCCGAGTTCTTGATCGTCTTGTTACGTTCCGGTTTTGTTTCCCCTTATTTCTGAACGTTCTCTTCCTCTGTTATCCCGGGTTGAAATCGTTCCATTCCCGGCCGTCTCTGAGGTCCCTTTTGTTCCCTTCCGGCGGCCATTGCGGATAGAAACGCCGGCAACCGCAACGGACGGGGTGTTGCCACCCCGCCCGTTTGGAAAGAGAGGAAGGGAATTCGTGCATGTCTGTTCGGTTCGGCCTCTCTTTCCCGATCGCCGGGCGGACGCCCGGATGTTCTTTCCGTTACGGAGTCCAGCGCATGGGCGTGGCCATCGGGTCCACCCAACCCTTCGTGATCTCCCTCCAACCTTTCACTTTCTTCTCTTGCGTCTTCTTCATGGCTCTTTCCTCCCGTCTCTCTTTCCAGGACGTTTTTATTCAACCGGCCTTCGGGTCTCAGGCACATGTGCCCGCAGGGCGATTCAGCCTTCCCTTGCCGGTGTTTCTTCCTCCGTGCCCGGTAACTCTCCCGAGCAGGTCTCTCTGCGGATTGAACTCGGTCCGTTCGGGGAGAATCATCGTCATGGCTTGTTTCCTTTCCTTTTTATTTTCGATGGCAGAATAAGGGAAAGGCCTTGGCGCAACAATCGGGAAGACTCCGAATCTCTTTTCGGAAAGGAGATGGATTCGCGGAAAGAAGTCAGGACGACGACTTATCGGTGTTTGTCCGACGGTGGTCTCCGGACCTTACCGGACGCCGGTTTGCAGGATCTTCCTGAGGTATTGTCCCGTGAAGGAGTGCCCGATCCGGGCGACTTCCTCGGGGCTGCCGGCGGCGATGATTTCGCCGCCCCCGGGGCCGCCTTCGGGGCCGAGGTCGAGAATGTAGTCGGCAGATTTGATAACGTCCAGGTTGTGCTCGATCACGACGACCGTGTTTCCCATGTCGACGAGACGCATGAGTACATCGAGGAGCTTTTGGATGTCGGCGAAATGAAGTCCGATGGTAGGCTCGTCGAGAATATACAGCGTGTTGCTTTCGGGCCGCTTGCCCAGTTCTCGGGAGAGCTTGATCCGCTGGGCCTCGCCGCCGGAAAGGGTGGTGGCCGACTGGCCGAGGCGGATGTACCCGAGCCCCACGTCCACCAGAAGCTGGAGCTTCGAGCGGATGGCCGGGATGTTGGCGAAGAAGTCGATGGCCTGGTTCACCGTCATATCCAGCACGTCGGCGATGCTCTGTTCCTTGTAGCGAATGTCCAGCGTGTCGGCGTTGAACCGCCGTCCGCGACAGGTCTCGCAGGTTACGTAAACATCGGGAAGAAAATGCATCTCGATCTTGATCAGCCCGTTTCCTTCGCAGGCCTCGCACCGTCCTCCCCGGACGTTGAAGCTGAAGCGGCCGGGCTTGTAACCCCGGACCCGCGATTCCGGCAGGCCGGTGAAGAGATCCCGGATCGGGTTGAAGATGCCGGTGTAGGTGACGGGATTGGAGCGGGGCGTCCGGCCGATGGGCTGCTGGTTGATCAGGATGACCCGCTCGATTCCTCCCAGGTCGACGATGCGCCGCACCTTTACGGCCGAGCCCTGGCGTCGGTAAAGGCGCCGTGACAGGGTCTTGTGGAGGGTCTCGATGACCATGGTGCTCTTGCCCGAGCCGGAGACCCCGGTGACGGCCGTGAAGACGCCCACGGGAATGCGGATGTCGATGTCCTTGAGGTTATTTTCCCAGGCCCCCTCCAGGACGATCCACCTTCCCGGGACGGGCCTCCGCTTCCGGGGAATCGGTATCGACAGAGATCCGGAGAGATAGCGGCCCGTGAGGGAGGCCTCGGACCGGAGGATCTCCCCGGGCGTTCCCTGGAAGACGATCCTTCCTCCCTCGCGGCCGGCGCCGGGGCCCATGTCGATGATCTCGTCGGACGAGAGCATCATGTCGGCGTCGTGCTCAACCACCAGGACGGTGTTGCCCATGTCCCGCAGGCGCTGCAAGGTGGCGATGAGGCGCAGGTTGTCCCGCTGATGCAGTCCCACGGTCGGCTCGTCGAGAACGTAGAGAACTCCCATCAACCCCGAACCGATCTGCGTGGCCAGGCGGATCCGCTGGTTCTCACCACCGGACAGCGTTCCGGAGGATCGGGCCAGGTTGAGGTAGTCCATACCCACGTCCAGGAGGAACAGAAGCCGTTCCCGGATCTCCTTGAGCACCCGTTCGGAGATGATCGCTTCCTGGTGGGAAAGCGGGAGGGTACGGAAAAAGTCGTAGCAGTCCCGAATGGAGAGGCGACACACCTCGTTGATGTTCATCCCGCCCACCCGGACGGCCAGGCTCTCCGGCTTCAGCCTCGTTCCGCCGCAGGTCGGGCAGTCGCGGAGGCTGATGTAGCGCGCCAGGTCCATCCGCACGTGGTTGGACGCCGTTTCCCGATACCGCCGGTCCAGCTGATTCAGGATGCCCTCGAAAGGCTTGGTGTAGAAGAAGCGCTGGCCCCCGCGATCCATCCAGAACCGGATCTTTTCCCGGCCCGATCCCCGGAGGATCGACTCCCGCACCTTCACGGGGAGCTTGACGAAGGGTGTGTTGATATCGAAGCCGTAGTGCTGGGCCAGGGCGTCCAGCGTGGAATGGAAAGACAGGGAGTGGCGTCCCGCCCAGGGGGCGATGGCTCCCTCCCTGAGCGACAGCTCCGGGTCGGGAACCACCAACTCCTCGTCAAAATACATCCGGGTTCCCAGGCCGCTGCAGTCTGGGCAGGCCCCGTAGGGGCTATTGAAGGAAAAAAGGCGCGGCTGGAGATCGGGGATGCCGATATTGCAATCCGGACAGGCGTACTTTTCGCTGAAGAGGACTTCCTCCTCCCCGGCGGGGACGATTCGGACAAGGCCGTCGGAAAGGCCGGAGGAGATTTCCAGCGAGTCCCGGAGCCGTTTGCGGATTCCCTCGCGGAGCACGAGGCGGTCCACGACGACGTCGATGTCGTGGCGGCGGTTCTTCTCCAGCGGGATCTCTTCCGCCAGGTCGTGTATCTGGCCGTCCACCCGGACCCGGACGAAGCCGTCCTTCTGGAGTTTCTTGAATTCCTTCTGGAACTCCCCCTTGCGGCCCCGGGCAAGGGGGGCCAGGACCGTCAGGCGTGTTCCCTCCGGCCAGGCCAGGACCGCGTCCATCATCCGGTCGATGGTCTGGGATCGGATCTCCCGGCCACAGGAGGGACAATGGGGAATGCCGATGCGGGAGAAGATGAGGCGAAGGTAGTCGTAGATCTCCGTCACGGTGCCCACCGTGGAGCGGGGATTCTGGCTGGCGGCGCGCTGCTCGATGGCGATGGCCGGCGAGAGTCCCTCGATGGATTCCACGTCGGGCTTGTCCATCTGGCCGATGAACTGGCGGGCGTAGGCCGACAGGGACTCAACGTAGCGCCGCTGTCCCTCGGCATAGATCGTGTCGAAGGCGAGGGAAGATTTCCCCGATCCGCTCACCCCGGTGATGACGACCAGCTTGTCCCGTGGAATGTCCAGGCTGATGTGCCGGAGGTTGTGTTGCGAAGCTCCCTTGATGCGAATGACCTGCATGGTCCTATTTAATCTCGATGAGGGCGCCCTTCCGGAGTTCCGTGATCCATTCCTCGTACTTCCGGTTCATTTTCTCGTCTTCCAGCTTGGCCCTGATCTCGTCACGGACGGCGGCGAAGGGCTTCGTGCCGGCCCCCCTCTTGTTGACGATCTTGATAATATGGAATCCCGTGGGGGCCTCGATGATATCGCTGATTTCGCCTGTGTTCAGGCGAAAGGCCTCGCGGTCCGCCTCGACGACCAGGGAGCCCCTCTCCACGAAACCGATGTCCCCTCCCTGCTCGGGCGCAGGTCCCTTCGAGAACTGGTACGCCATGGTCTCGAAGGGCTCGCCGTTCCGGATGCGCTGCAGGATCGTCCGGGCCTCCTCGCGGAGGCGGTCCCGGGCGGCCTGATCGGCGTCTTTCGGGATCGGGAGAAGGATCAGGCGGATATGAACCGCTTCCGTGCCCTCATAGTCCTCCCGGTGCGCCTTGTAGTATTCTCCGATTTCCTCGTCGCTGACGGATACCTTGGCTCCGATCTCCCTCCGGATGAGACGCTGGCGGGTCATGGTCTCCCGGATGTCGTCCCTGTACTGCTCAAGCGTGGCTCCTTCCCTGGCAAGGGACTTGCGCAGATCTTCGAGGGTGATTTTCTGCCGGGAGATCATGTCCCGGATGGCGGCGTTGATCTCTTCATCTTTGACGGTCATGCCGGTTTTTTTCGATTCCAGCTCGATGAGCTTGCTGTTGATGAGCCGGTTGAGGGTGGCCTTCCGGGCCTCCGCCAGGATCTGATCCTTGTTCGGGCCCTTGTACCCCCTGTCGATCCGTTCCTTGACGACTTCAAAGGCGGTGTTCCACTCGGACTGGGTGATCACCTCGCCGTTCACGACAGCGGCGATGCGGTCCACGATCTCCGAAGACCCGGAGGCGGGGAGCAGAAACGTCCCTGCCAGGGCCATGACGATCAGGATGATGAATTTCTTCATGGTTACCTCCGTTCAGATGGGGTATCCCGGAGGGGGGGCGGCTCCGGTTTTGGGGTTGCGGGGCGGTTCTCGGGAACACGGATTTTTCGAAGGACTTCCGCCCGGATTTCGACCCTGGCGGATTTCTGGAGTGTTTCCATCCAGCCGCCGTATGCCGCTTCCGCTTTGGCCTTTCTCAGGTCTTCGATCACCTGTTCCCGCGCGGCCGGGTAGTCCGGCGGTTTTCCTCCCTCGCGCTGGAGGACCTTTACAATGTGATAGCCGTAAGGGGTCCGGATGGGAGGACTGATTTCCCCCACCGGGATGGTGAAAACAACCCGGTCGATGGCATCCGGCAGGGAGCCCCGGACGCAAAATCCCAGGTCTCCTCCCTTGGGTGCTTCCGGTCCGACCGATTCTTCCCGGGCGACCTTACCAAAATCCTCCCCCTTCTTCAATCGATTCCGGACCGCGGAGATCCGGCGGGGCTCCCGGAGGACGATCTGCAGGGCCCGGACGCGATCCTCTATCCGGTAGGCGTCGCGATTCTTCCGGTAATACGCCTCTGCCTCCCCGGGAGCGACGGTTATGGTTTCGTAAAGGTCCTGCCGGATCAGCTTGCGGATCAGGATCTGACGGCGCAGCGAATCCCGCCAGGAGGGCGGGACGCCTGTGCCGGGACGCCCGCCGCCGGCGAGCGACCCGGCCTCCCGATCGAGCTCTTCCTCCGTGATGGAAAGGGAAAGGGCACGGGCCCGCTGCAGCATCAATTTTTCCTGAATCAGTTCCTGGAGGACTTCGTCCTTCACCGCATCGCGGTTGCCCATGACGGCTGCGGGGCCGCCCCAGCGGGCCGATTCGGATGCCAGCCGGTCCGCCAGTTCCGCGGAGGCGACGGCCTCGCCGTTCACGACGGCCACGACGGCCGGTTTTGCCGGATCCCCGCAGGAGGACAGGAACGCAAGAAGGAGGAAAACCGCCGGCAGGCTGACGGCGTAGCGGATTCTGCCGGCACGTAGCGGCCTGGAGCGACCGGAACGGTTCGTGGCGTGTTCCTGCAAAGGGATTCCGCCTCCTTTCAGACCGTCAGGGCCCGCAGGATCTCGTGGGCGCCTTCGATGACGCCGGCTCCCCTGCGGTCCGGCAGGGGCACGGAGAGCCTGCCGTCCGGCGCCAGGGTGATGCCCCGGTACGGACCGCGGGAAAGGGACAGGATTCGTTTCGGATCCACAGGCGTCGCGGCGGTGAGAGTAAGGGATGCCTGCCTCCCGTCGTAGGCGAACCTTCGGATCTTCAGTTCCTTCAGCCGGTTGCGAATCCGGATCGCCTCGAAGAGGGAGGACGCCTCTTTCGGGAGGGGGCCGTAGCAGTCCTCCAGTCCTTCCCGGATCTCCCGCAGCTCTTCGTCCGAGGCGGCCATGGAAATGCGCTTGTAGGAGACGAGCCGCTGGTGCTCGTCCCCGATGTACTCCGCGGGGAGATAGGCGGCGATGCCCAGGCTGATCTCGGGCCGGATGTCCTCCTCCGGCATTTCCTGCCCCTTCAGCTCCCGGATGGCCCGCTCCATGAGCTCCGTGTACATCTCGTACCCGACGGCCGAGACATGGCCGGACTGGGACGAGCCCAGAAGATTGCCGGTCCCGCGGATCTCCAGGTCGCTGGTGGCGATTTTGAATCCGCTGCCCGGTTCGGAGAAATCGAGGATGACCTGGAGGCGTTTGACGGCGTCGCGGGAGAGCATCGCCCCCCTGGGGACCATCAGGTACGCGTAGGATTCTTCCCGGGCTCGGCCCACCCGGCCCCGGATCTGGTAAAGCTGGGCCAGGCCGAACCGGTCCGCACGGTTGACGAGGATCGTGTTGGCCGTGGGGATGTCGACGCCGGAGCCGATGATGGTCGTGCAGACCAGGACGTCGGTCTCCTGCCGGAGGAAGCGCACCATGACGTCCTCGATCTCCCGGGGCTTCATCCGGCCGTGGATGACGGAAATCCTGGCCTCCGGCACGAGCTGCTCCACCAGCCCGGCCACGTTGTGGATGGAGCGGACCCGGTCGTGGAGGAAGAAGACCTGGCCGCCCCTTTGCAGCTCCTGCCGGATGGCGTCCCGGATGACCTCCTCGTCGAATTCCAGGACGTAGGTCTTCACGGGCACACGGTCCTCCGGAGGCGTGTGGATGACCGAGAGGTCGCGGATGCCCACCAGGGAAAGGTGCAGGGTCCGGGGAATGGGCGTTGCCGTCAGGGTCAGGACGTCCACCAGCGTCCGGAGCTTTTTCAGGCGCTCCTTGTGGACGACGCCGAAGCGCTGCTCTTCGTCGATGATCACGAGCCCCAGGTCCCGGAAGGCGACGTCCTTCTGGAGCAGGCGGTGGGTGCCGATGACGATGTCCACGGCGCCCCGGCGGAGGTCCTCCGCGATCTTCTGCTGCTCCGCCTTCGTCTTCATCCGGTTGAGGGTCTCGATGCGCACCGGGTAGGGCTCGAAGCGCCGGAGGAACGTCTTGTAATGCTGCTCTGCCAGGATGGTGGTGGGCGTGAGGACCGCCACCTGCCGTCCGTCCATGACGCACCGGAAGGAGGCCCGCAGGGCCACCTCCGTCTTGCCGAAACCGGCGTCGCCGCAGACGAGCCGGTCCATGGGCTTCGCCAGGCTCATGTCGGCATGAATGTCCTCGATGGCCCGCGCCTGGTCCGGTGTCTCCTCGTATTCGAAGGAGGCGGCGAATTCCTCGTCGAGTCCCCGGGGGGGAGAGAAGGTCTTCCGCTCCAGGATCTCCCGGGCCGCGTATACGGCGACCAGCTCCTCCGCCATGTCGCGGATGGATTTCTGGACCCGTTCCTTGGTGGACTCCCAGGAGGTCCCGCCGAGGCGGTCGATCCGGGGACTCTCGCCGTCGGGACCGATGTAGCGCTGGAGCTGGTCCAGGCGGTCCACCGGAAGGTAGAGCTTGTCCCCCTCGGCGTATTCCACCAGGAGAAAATCGTTCTCGATGCCGGAGAAGGCGAGCCTTCGCAGGCCCTGGTAGCGGCCGATTCCGAATTCCTTGTGGACCACCAGGTCGCCCTCCGCCAAGTCGCCGAAGGACTTCAGGAAGAACCCCTCCCGGGGTAGCCGCCGCGGGCGCCGCGGGATCTTCTTGCCGAAGAGGTCCTCATCGGTCAGGACGACCAGCCGGCGGGCCTTCCAGGAAAACCCGGCGCTGATTCGACCTTCCGCCAGGAGCAGGTCGCCGCCTGCACGGGGTCGGTCCATCTCCTCGGGAAGCCGCTCCCCGGGGATCCGGAAGGGAAGTCGGGCCGCCTGGAGGAAAGAGGCCATCCGTTCCCGTTCCTCCGGACCGCTGGCCAGGAGAAGGACCTGTTCACCCGCCGCCAGGTCGTCGCGGATCCGGCCGGCCAGTTCCCCGAAACGGCCTTCGTTGTCCCGGGAAACCGGTGCCACGCGGTGCATGACCGGAGACGGCGCCGTAGAGAACGAAACGGCTGCCGCAGGCGAGCCTTCCCCGGCACCCAGAAGAAGGCTTTCCAGGCGGATCCTCCGCCGGGCTCCGATGCGCTGCCGGCATTCTTCGGGAGACAGAAGGAACGCGCTTCGCTCCAGAAAGAACCGCTCTTCCTGGCGGGCCTTTCCGAGGGTGCGGTCGACGGCATTCTCCAGGTCTTCCTGCGCGCGATCGATGGCCGGCGGGTCGTCCAGGACGACCGGGGCCGCCGGCGGCAGAAATTCCAGCAGGCTCCCGGGCGGAGGACCGTCCGCCGGATCCTCCGGCGCGGCATAGAACAGGGGCAGGTAGAGGGGATGAAGGGAATGGACGGCGCCTCCGGAGACGGCCTCCAGGAGACGGTCCCGGGTGGACCGGGGGAGGTCCAGCGCGAGGGCCCGCTGCCGGACGTTTCGCTCCGCCCGTTTCCGTCCCTGCCCGGTGACGAGGATCTCCCTCGCCGGAACGATCGGGAACGACACCACCTCCCGGAGGGAGCGCTGGCTTACGGGATCGAACTCGCGGATTCCCTCGATCTCGTCACCGAACAGCTCCAGACGGTACGGCTGCTCCCGGACGGGCGGGAAGACGTCCACCACATGGCCCCGGATGCTGAACTGTCCGGGCTCTTCCACCAGGGAGACGGCTTCGTACCCTCCCTCCAAGAGTTTGACGGCCAGTCCGTCCCGGTCGATGAAATCGCCCATCGACAGCGTCTGGCGCCAGGAAAGAAGCATCTCCTTCGGCAGCGTCCGCTGGAGGGCTGCCGCCAGGGAAGCCACGACCACGACGGCCTCTTCCTCCAGGAGGCGACCCAGGACGGCAAGACGGGTCCGCTCCAGGGTCCTCTGGGGAGAGATCGGATCGATGGATCGGATGTCCCAGGGCGGGAAATGGACCACGGAGCCGTCGCCCAGGAAAAAGGCGAGGTCCTGGCGAAAAGAAAGGGCTTCCTGGTCCGTCGGCGTCAGGACGAGCAGCGCCCCGTCCAGGTGAGGGCGGAGGCGGGCCAGGACGAGGGCACGGGCCGCCCCCTGGAGCCCCGCGAGGGAGATCTCCCGGCGACTTTCCCCGATATGTGCCAGCAGTTCCAGGAAGGCGGGATCCTCCCGGGGTTTCAGGTCGATGATCTTGCGCATGGGCAGGGATCCGTCAGGACAGGGCCGTCATTCTCTCCAGGGCCCGGCGGGCCGCCGCGGCGGTCTCTTCGGGCACCCGGATGACGTGTCTGTTTTCCGTGAGGGAGGACCGGACGTCCTCCAGGGTGGTGACTTTCATGGTTTCGCAAAGGAGCCTGGGGGAGGCGAGAAGGAAGGTCTTCCCGGGGTTTTCCATCCGCAGGCGGTGGAAAATCCCCTGTTCCGTTCCGATCAGGAACGCATCCGCTTTCGATTCCCGGACGAAGCGGAGGATTCCCGCGGTGCTGCCGACGAAATCGGCCAGGTCCAGAACGGCCCGGGGGCATTCCGGGTGGGCCGCCAGCGGCGCCGACGGATGGGCCTCTTTCAGCCGGGCCACGGCACCGGCATCGATCTCGTCGTGGACCGGGCAGGCCCCTCCCCAGGGAATGATCTTCTTATCCGTGAATCGGGCGGTGTAGCGGGCCAGGTTGCCGTCGGGGACGAACAGGATCTCGTCCGACCGGACGGACTGGACCACCCGGACGGCATTGGCGGAGGTGCAGCAGATGTCGGAGAGGGCCTTCACGGCGGCGGAGGAGTTGATGTAGGTCACCACGGCGGCCCGGGGATGCGCCTTCCGGGCTTCCCGGAGGGCCTCCGGGGTCACCGTGTCCGCCAGGGGGCAGCCGGCGTCGAGCCGGGGGAGCAGGACCGTCTTCTGTGGGCTCAGGATGGCGGCGCTCTCGGCCATGAAATGGACCCCGGCGAAGACGATAACCCGGGCCGCGGTCTTGGCCGCCTCGATGCTCAAGGCCAGGGAATCGCCGACGATGTCGGCAATCTCCTGGACCTCGTCGCGCTGGTAGTAATGGGCCAGGAGAATGGCTTCCCGCTCCTTGAGGAGCCGCCGGATCTCTTCCTGGAGGCGTTTCGTTTCCATGCTTCGTTCCTTGCCTGTTCCCCGCTGTGGAGGAACGGAACTTCTATACCACAGAAAATCGGAATTCAAGGGGAAATCCGCTCCCCGCCGTCCGTGCGGGGGAATGCGCGCCTTTTCGCCTTGGACGGGGCGATCCATTCGTGTTATTCAGGGCTACCAAACGTTACCGGAGGGATGCATGGGCCGCCGCCGCACCGTTTTCTTCGTTTCCGACAGCACCGCCATCACCGCGGAGACGCTGGGCCAGAGCCTCCTGACCCAGTTCGAGCACATCCCTTTCGATCCGGTGACCCTGCCGTTCATCGACACGCTGGAGAAGGCCTCCGAAGCCGTCCGACAGATCGACTCGGCGGCCAAGCGCAAGGGAATCCGACCCCTGGTCTTCAGCACCCTCATCAACCCCCGGATCCGAGACGCGCTGACGGCCAGCTCCGGTGTTTTCTTCGATTTCATCGGGACGTTTCTGCCCCTCCTGGAGAGCGAGCTGAAGACCCAGTCCTCCCACACCGTGGGCCGCTACCACGGCATGGTGAGCGACACCCAGTACAGCGTCCGGATCGACGCGGTGAACTACGCCCTGGGCCACGATGACGGCATCTCGACCAAGAACTTCGAGGAGGCCGACGTCATTCTCGTGGGCGTGTCCCGGACCGGGAAGACCCCCACGTGCATCTACCTGGGGCTCCAGTTCGGAATCTACGCCGCCAATTATCCCGTCACGGAAGAGGACTTCACCCAGAAGGACAAGCGGATCTACAGCCTGATTTCGCCCTACAAGAAGAAGATCTTCGGCCTCACCATCAACCCGGAGCGGCTCCACAAGATCCGCTCGGAGCGCAGGCCGGGAAGCCGGTACGCGTCCCTCGGCCAGTGCCGGCTGGAGATCGCCATGTGCGAGTCCTTCTTCATTTCCGAGGACATCCCGTTCCTCAACATCACCAGCATGTCCATCGAGGAGATCGCCGCCACCATCATGCATGCCCACAAGCTGCCCCGGCGCGTGGTTTGAACGGAAGTTTCGCGTCCAGGCTGCTCCCGGACGGCTTTTCAGGGAATCCGGTCTGCGGATTTGCCGGGGCGGGCCGTCGGGCCGCCGGCGGGTCTCGCCCCGGGTACGGTGAAAAGGGGGGAAACGCTTGAAACGCCGGGATCCTTCTGCTATGGCGGCGGTTCACAGAATCGGGCCGGGAGGCTGCTCGTGAAGAAAAAAATCCAGCAGGTATTCCTGACGGGCCTGGCGGTGGTCGTACCCGTTGGAGTGACGATTTACATCCTCGTGTTCCTGGTGCGCATGATGGACGGCCTTCTCTCGGTCGTCCCCCAGCGCTTCCATCCGGACACGCTGCTGGGCGTCCACGTACCCGGGCTCGGGATCATCTCCACGGCCGTCTTCGTTTTCCTCTGCGGCCTTGTCACCCGGAGCTACCTGGGCCACCGGCTCGTCCGGACGGGAGAACGGATTCTCCAAAAGATTCCCTTTGTCCGCGGCGTCTATCGGGCGAGCAAACAGGTCTCCGACAGCCTGATCAAGGACAAGGGGCATGGGTACCGGAAAGTGGTCCTGGTGGAATTTCCCCGGGCCGGGACGTACGCGATCGGATTCGTCACGGGCCACTCCATGGGCGAACTCCGCGAGCGGACCGGGGATACCGTCAGCGTCTTCATGCCCACCGCGCCGAATCCAACCTCGGGCTACATCCTCCTCGTGCCGGAACGGGACCTCGTGCCGCTGGAGATGACGGTGGAACAGGCCTTTACACTGATCGTCTCGGGTGGTATTGTGGCGCCCCCGGACAGGGGAAGCGCTCCGGCGCAGTCGGGTGAACGTTGACGGAACGGCACGGGGACAGATTTCAATCTGTTCCCATCTCCGGTACGGCGAAATGAAAATCCTCAAGGAGTGAACCATGAAATATCAGAAGATTGATCCGGCCCTTCCCTTCAAGGTGGCGGACCTGTCCCAGGCGGACTGGGGACGCAAGGAAATGGACCTGGCGGAGAACGAGATGCCCGGGCTGATGGCCGTCCGGAAGAAGTACGGTCCCCGGAAGCCCCTGGAGGGGCTGAAGATCATGGGCAGCCTGCACATGACCATCCAGACGGCCATGCTGATCGAAACTTTGAAAATCCTGGGCGCGGACCTGCGCTGGGCCTCCTGCAACATCTTCTCCACCCAGGACCACGCCGCGGCGGCCATCGCCAAGGCCGGCTCGGCGGCGGTCTTCGCCTGGAAGGGCGAGAGCCTGGAGGATTACTGGTGGTGCACGGAACAGGCCCTCACATGGCCGGATGGTTCGGGGCCCGACCTGATCGTGGACGACGGCGGCGACGCGACCCTCTTCATCCACCAGGGGGTGATGGTGGAAAAAGATCCTTCGATTCTCGATAAGCCTTGTGACAACAAGGAATTCGCCATCATTCTCGACCGCCTGGGCCGCAGTCTCAAGAAGAACCGGTCGCGCTGGCAGAAGATTGCTGCAGGCATCCGCGGCGTCTCCGAGGAGACCACCACGGGTGTCCACCGGCTTTACGCCATGCAGAAGGCGGGGGAACTGCTCTTTCCGGCCATCAACGTGAACGATTCCGTCACCAAGTCCAAGTTCGACAATCTATACGGCTGCCGCGAATCCCTGGCGGACGGCATCAAGCGGGCCACCGACGTGATGGTGGCGGGCAAGGTCGTGGTGGTCTGCGGCTACGGCGACGTGGGGAAGGGGTCCGCCCAGTCCATGCGGGGCTTCGGCGCACGGGTCATCGTCACCGAGGTCGATCCGATCTGCGCGCTTCAGGCCGCCATGGAAGGCTACGAAGTCAAGACGCTGGAAGACGTGGTCGGAATCGGCGACGTCTTCGTTACCGCCACGGGCTGCTGCAACGTCATCACCGGCCGGCACATGGAGAAGATGAAAAACGAGGCCATCGTCTGCAACATCGGCCACTTCGACAGCGAGATCGAGGTGCGGTACCTGGAGACGACGAAGGGGATCCGCCGGGAGACCATCAAGCCCCAGGTGGACAAGTGGACGCTCCTGTCGGGCCGCTCCATCCTCATTCTGGCGGAGGGGCGGCTGGTGAACCTGGGCTGCGCCACGGGCCATCCCAGCTTCGTCATGAGCAACAGCTTCACGAACCAGTGCCTCGCACAGATCGCCTTGGCCAGGCGAAAACTGCCCGTGGGGGTCTACACGCTGCCGAAGAAGCTCGACGAGGAGGTGGCCCGGCTGCACCTGGGGCGCCTCGGGGTGAAACTGACGAAGCTGACGAAGGAGCAGGCGAGCTACCTGGGGGTGCCGGTGAGCGGTCCCTTCAAGCCGGACCACTACCGATACTGAGGGCGCTGCGGAAAAAAGGGACCGGGCAGAACCGCGCCTTGTGCCGGATGCGCGGCTTCTTTTCCCCTCCTGCAGGCCGCACATTTATATCCCGGGGCAACGCCTCCGCCCGCTACTGTCCGGTAATGTCCGTCAGCACCGCGAGGCATTCCTCGTCATCGTTTCCGGACCGCCTGGCCTCGATGTGGACGTTCAGCGTTCGGTGGGGCGGCGTTTGCAGCCTCGTTTCGAAGGATTGTATTTCCAGGTCCGCAAAAACCCTTTCCAGGAAGATGCCGAAGGGGGTACGGTCGGCTTCCGCGATGAACGCGCGAATGTGCGCGCCCTCCAGCCGGCTCCGCTCCATTCCGAGCAGGTGTGCCGCCGTCCGGTTTGCCCGGAGGATCGTTCCTCGCCGGTCCAGGGTAAGATAACCGACCGGGGCTAACTCGTAGAGGTCGGTGTACTGTTTTCGCAACTCCTCCATTTCGGCCTGCGACTGCCGCAACTCCTCGTTCCGCATCTCCAGTTCGACCTGGTGCAAACGGAGATTCTCATAGAGATAGGGGATGTCCTTCTCCGTCCAGTCGGTGTAAGCTTTTTCTCTCTGCGGCGGTTCAGGCGCCGGGCCTGGAACCTGCCTCCCCCGGGAAGGCAGTTCCCTGCCCCTCTCTGAAGGATCGGACCGGTTCCCCTTTTTCATGTTTCCGCCCCTTTACGTACTTCCCGTCGTCTCGGCCAGAGGAACCCCGCCGATGAGGCGCTCGTAGATACGGATGTAGTCCTCGATCATCCGGTCGAGACTGTGCAATTTCCTGGTTTCCCTCATGATCCTCCTGATCTGGGGCTCCCGGACGTCGGCGGGCCGCCGGTGGAACTCCACGGACCGCCGCAGGCCGTACCAGAGTCCGCCGGAGTCGTAATCCCGGAAAAGGAAGCCGTTTCCGGAATCCTCAGGAGCCCCGTCCGCTTTCAGGGCCAGTTCACGGATCTTGTCGTGATAACCGCCCGTGTCGCGGTTCGTCGCCGTTGCGCCGTACAGGTTCCCGATCTGGTCGATCTGGCCGCAGGGCTCGAAGAGGGAGGCCCCGAATACGTCGCTGGCCGCCGCAAAACCGAGCATGGAGAGCGGCTCGTCGAAGCGGTGGTAGGCGATCTTTCCTCCCGATGACCAGGCGATCCGGCCGCAGATTTCCTCGTGCGTCCGGTCGTGGCCCACGCCCTCCCCGATGATGGCGATCTGGACGTCGCCATGCTCGATGACGAACCGGTGGGCAATGTCCTCCAGGAGGTGGACGCCTTTCTGGACCGGGTCCAGCCTTGACGGCCAGTAGAGAAGGATCGCCTCCGGATGGACGGTCAGCCCCGTCCGCTTCTGGAACTCCACGAGGCACTCCCGCTTCGCCGCCAGAACGTCGTCGTCGGGACCGAACCGGCGGGGGAGGTGTTCGCAGGTCTCCGGATAGATGCGGGGAGAAGGGGCATTGAGGATGGTCAGGGCGGATCCGTGGCGGTACTTCTCCTTGATTTCCCGGCGGAGGCTGGGCGTCACGATGGACTGGTCCATAAAGTGATCGTCCACCACCTCCCGGAGAAAGCGGTGCCCCACGAAGCTGACCAGCCAGGCGTTTTTGACGGCAGTGGCCTGGCAGTCGATGATGCAGGAGCCGTTTTCGTTCAGGAAATAGAGATAGGGAACCAGCCGGTCCATCTCCACCCCGGCGAGCATCTCCAGGGGGAGTTTCCCCGTGTGGACGTTGTGGATCGTGTGCAGGACGGGGATTCCCCTGAACCTGGCATAGGCGGTGATCACGCCCCCGGCCATCCAGTCGTGGCTGTGGACGATGAGCCGCCCCCTGTTCCTGGCCCGCACGTCCTTGATGACGCTGTTCACGATCTGCCGCTGGAATTCCGCGGCGGTGTGCAGGGGGTTGCCGGCGTAGGCGCCCGGGAGGTGGGCGAAAATGGAGGAGCTGATCAGGTGGATCCGGTCGGGGTCGACGCTGTGGCGGACCTGCTGCCAGGAGTCTTCGTCCAGGGCGCATTCCCGCTGGAAGCGCTTCTTGAGGTTCAGGGTGGCCAGGTGGCACTCGACCCCCCGTCGGGTCAGGCCTTCGCACAGCGCGGTGATGACCTCGCCCATGCCGCCGCTCTTGCCCGAGACATATCGGGCCAGGGGGCCCATTTCATCGGGCAGCCGGCCCGTTTCCGGTGCGATGAGCAAAACGGCCGTCTTCTCCCTGAACCCTGTCATGGACGCCATCCCGTTTATCCCCTTCTTCGATGAAACAAAATGGAGATCCTGCCGGGACCGCCGAACCGCTTTTCCGTAAGCGGCTTCGTCTCCGGCCCGTTCCCGTGCACGGAGGACGGACGACCCCCTCCCGGGCTCTTCACTGGAGTTTTTTTTCGCAATGTCGGCTTCCGTTCGTGCAACCCGCGAGTTTCACCGCCTGCGATTATTTGCGGGGCAGGCAGTCATCCCGCCAGAGGCAAAGCTCTTCCCCGCAAGTCTCTTTCGTTCCGAAACAGGGACCGAAACCCTCCCGCTTCTGGATCTCCCGGACCAGGTCCGTCTTCGTGACACCGACCCGGAACGGGATGTCCCATTTCCTTGCGATGGTCCATATCATCTGCATCTTCATCAGGAAGTCTCCCTCTTGTGATCGTCCGGCGGACAAGGCGTTTTCCATCCGTTCGTGAAGGCCTATCGCTCGAATAGACGATCGCTGCGTTGAAAGACGGAAGGAGCATGAGCGGCGCGCGAGACGGCGGTTTATGAACACGGGGCGTGGAAGGATGGAAAAGAACGGACGGCGTGCTCAAGCGGCCCTAATGGCTGGAACCTGTCGGATGGATAAGGCGTTTGATCAGCGCCATCCCCCGGGACAGATCCTCCAGGATGGAACGTTCCTGTGGCGGATGGCCGGAGGGACGCGGGCAGCCCTGAAGGAGGCCGCCGGTCGTGAGAACGGCCATGGGCTCCACCAGGAGTACGATTCCGCAGGCCGGGCACTGGTAATGCATGTGCCCCGACAGGGGGTTGTGTCCCAGGTAGCGGAACAGGGAGGACGGCATCGTCCCCTTGTCGCAGCCGGGCACTTCGATCCTGCCTGCCTCGCCGCAGTTCATGCAGACGATTTCGCGGGTGAACATGACGGCTCCTCCTCATCCCCAGTACGTGGCCGTCAGGTGTTCCGGGGGATGCTCGTCCAGTCGGACCTGCTTTTGCTCCGGCGGACGGTCTTCCTCCGGTTTCCAGGGTGTCCGGAAAGGGGTGCGCGGTGCCGACTGCGACGTCTGCGTCTGCTTCTCCGGGAGTGTCTTTTCGTTTGTCTTCATAGCTCCCTCCACTTGATGCTTCCGGAATCCGGGGGCGGCGCGATGTGTCGAAATGCGGTCGCTGCCTCGCGTTCAGGACGCCTTCTCTTTCCTGACCTTTCCGGTTCTGTTTTCCCGGGGAATAAGAGAGCGGTAGACGTCGAAGAACGCCTTGACCTGGTCCCGGCAGGAGGACTCCATCTCGTCAATCAGTTCTCCATGGGATTCCAGGCAGACCTGGATGGCCTTCTCCAGCCCTCCGCTCTGCCGGGCCGCCGAGACACGGCGAAGGCAGTCCGCAAAGGACCGGTACAGATCCTGTCCGCTTTGCTGCTGGACCCTGGCCAAATTTGCGAAGGCCTCCATCCGGTCCTGGACGGTGGCGAGGCCGGAAAAGGGCTCCTTCCACACGGCGCGGGACAAAAGCAGCATGTCTTCCCACCCTTCCGTAATCCCGGCCTGGGGCAATGCAATGTTCTTCGTTGAAGCGGACCAGGCGTCAGACAGGCCCCTGTAGAAGCCCGTCAGCGATTCCTCCCAGGCCTTTGCCTGCTCCAGGCCGGCTCCGCCGAAAAAGGGGGCGAAGGAAGCGGACGAGCCTGTATCTCTTCTTGCTTCTGCGCTCATGATTTCTGCTCCTTTCTCTTGGGTCAAACGAAGGTGTAGGATTTATTTTAATGGGATGATTCTAGGCGACGTATGCTGGCGCAATCGGCGCGGAATGGCAATACAGTGTTTTTTCGGGGTTTCTGTCAGGTAAAACCTTGTATTCAGGATGCCGGTCTGCATGGGTTCCCGGCTGGCAGGGCGGGCCGGATGCTTCAGGGTTTCAGCGAAAGCAAGTGGCTGCGGAGGTTGACCTTTCTGTTTTTCAATCCCAGCTTGGTCCGGATGTTGGCCTTGTGGAACTCGATGGATCGAACAGAACTGTTCAGGATCTCCGCGATTTCCTTGGCCGTCTTTCCCTCTCGCGCCAGGTGGACCACGTCGATTTCCCTGGGGGTCAGATTTGCATAATGCCCCATCAACGTCCTCAAAAAAGGGGAAACGAGATCCTTCAGGTTCGTTTCGATGATGTTGACCAGATTCGACTGAACCGGCGACAGGCGGCTCCGCAACAGCGTTTCCAGATGCGGCAGGACGAGCTTCCGGACGTTGGTGAGGACGCTCTCCTCCAGGTTCCGCCGGTCCTCCTCCCGGTGATGGAGGAGGATTTTCAGGGCCGTGTTCGCATCCTGCAGCCGCCGGGACTCCTCTTCCAGCTCCTGCTCGCGCTTTACGAGATCTTCATTGACCTTCGCCAGTGCCTTTGTGCGCTGCCGGACGCGCCGCTCCAGGTTCTCCTTTGCCTCGCGGAGGGCTTCCTGCGCCTTCTGGATTTCCGTGATGTCGCGGCCCGCCGCCTGATACTCGACAAATTGACCCCGTGGGTTGAAGACCATCCTGCTGATCCACTCGTGCCAGACGATCCGGCCGTTCGGCAGGGCGACGCGGTGCAGCTGTCTTGAGTCGGGGCACTCTTTGGACAGGGAGGCAATGGCCTCCCGGACGACCGGATGGTCCTCTATCGGGATGTAATCGTAAAGGCTGGAGCCCTGGATCTCCTCTTTTGCCTTTCCCATAAGTTCACAGATGGCTTCGTTCACAAAGGTGATCGTTCCGTCGCCCCTGTGACGGCAGATGAATGACGCGTGATCCTCTACGATGTGGCGATAGCGTTTTTCGCTCCGGCGAAGCTCCTCCTCCATCCGTTTCCGTTCGCTGATGTCGACGATGACGATCAGGAATTTCAGCAGCCGGTCTTTCTGGTCCCAGACGCCCATGCTTTCCGCGGACACAAAGAAAGTGGAGCCGTCGCTGCGGCGAGCCTGCAGCTCGCAGATCCGCTTCTCGCGGCTCTGAATGACGTCCTGCACGTACGATCGGATCAGGCCTTTGGATTCGTGCGCCACATAACGGCTGAAGGGCTGATTCAGGAGGGAGGATCGATTCACCTGGAGCATCCGTGCTCCCATCAGGTTTGCCTCCACGATCCGACCGTCGGGATTCAGGGTGAAGTACCCGACCGGGGCAAATTCGAAGAGATCGGCATATCTCGCCAGGGCGGCTTCGGTTTCCGCCCATATCTGCCGGAGTTCCTCGTTTTGTCTCGTCAGTTCCGACTGGCGGGCCTCGAGTTCATGGATGATCCGTTCAGGGCCGTCTGCGGTCTTGCCGCTCCTTCCGGCCGGCAGGGAGGACTTGTCCTCCGCTCTTTGCTTCTTCGGCCGGGCTCGCTCCCGGCGGCGGAGAGAGGACGTTTTCCCGGGCTGATCATCCTTTCTGTTCATGGCGGCCTTCCTTGTTCTGATGAGGAAGATTGCGGGTAGACGGTTCGGAAATCGACGGACGGCCTTTCCGGGCTTTCGCTGCTGCCGTGGAGGGATGGAAAGGCCTCAAATACCTTATACATTTTCATGCGGAATACAGGTGAAGTCAAGAAGGGAATCGACGTCGTGCACGCGAATGGGGCGGGCGGCGTCGGTGACGGTTCGGCTTGAGTTTTGGGGCCGCCGCTTCCCCAAGGCGGACGGGGCTTGGGCTCGACCGGTTCGAGTCAGGCCTTTACAGTGGCTGGCACGGGTGTTATGGTTTCGCCCGTTCATTATAACCGCTCTTTTTCGAGGAGGCTGTCGCTCATGTCCGAAAATCCGCTTCATGCCCTGATGAGTCCCAAGTCCGTAGCCATCGCCGGTGCCGGCAACAACCTCATGAAGATGGGGACCATGCAGGCCCTGAGTGCCCTTCACGACGGCTTTCAGGGGCCGATCTACCCGATCCATCCCCGGGACAAGGTCGTCTTCGGCCTGCCCGCCTATTCCTCACCCCTCGAACTCCCCGAGGCCCCCGACCTGGGAATGATCGTCGCCCCTGTCGGCGAGGTCCCCAAGCTCATGGAGGGTTTCGGCCAGCGGGGGACGAAGCGGGTCATCGTCTGCACGGCGGGCTTCCGCGAGGTGGGGGCCGAAGGGAAGGTCCTGGAACAGCAGGTCAACGACATCGCCGCAAAATACGGGATGCGGTTCCTGGGTCCGAACTGCATGGGGATTCTGAACTCGGAGATCCACCTGAACCTGACGGTCATGCACCTCGACGACCGTCCGGGTCTCCTGGGGCTCGCTTCCCAGAGCGGGACCTACGTGACCCAGACGCTCTATTTCCTGCGCCGGCAGGGCATCCGCCTCAGCAAGGCCATCAGCTCCGGAAACGAGGCCAACATCGGAATCATCGACGCCCTCGAGTATTTCGGCGAGGACGATCAGACCCGAGCTGTAATCCTTTACATCGAGGCCATCCGCGACGGGCGCCGCTTCGTCGAGACGGCCCGGAAGGTCACGCGGCACAAACCCGTCTTCGCCCAGTATGTCGGCGGATCCGCGGCGGGTGCCCGGGCTGGGCTCAGCCACACGGGCGCCATGGCGGGACCGGACTTCCTCTACGAGGGAATCTTCAGGCAGGCGGGCATTGTCCGCGTTCAGACGATCGAGGACCTCTACGCCCACGGCTGGGCCGCCGCCACCCAACCGCCGCTCAGGGGACGACGGATCGGCGTCGTGACCCACTCGGGCGGGCCCGGAACGGCCATGTCTCACACCTGCGACCAGGGCGGACTGGACGTCGTCCCCTTCTCGGAGGCCGTCCAGCAGCAGATCCGGCCGCTCATTCCGCCCCACGCCGCCAGCGGCAACCCCGTCGACATGACCTTCAACCTGGACACGGAGTACATGACCGTGCGGATCCCCGAGATCATCCTGGGCAGCGGCGAGGTGGACGGCCTGTTGATCCACGGTCCCATGATGACCGGCTGGATGAAGGAAGTCTTCCCGCACTTCAAGCCCCTGCTGAAGGAGATGACGCTCGATCAGTTCCTCGGAGGCGTCGTCCACGATCTCTCTCCGGCGATGGCTCTGCCGAAAAAGTTCGGCAAGCCCGTGATCGTCTGCTCCTTCCTCGACCGGGAGGACAACTTCGCCGCCGCGTACCAGGACAACGACATTCCCGTCTTCAACGCCCCGGAGAAGGCGGCCCGGGCCATGATCAGCCTGTACCGCTGCTTCCAGGCGCAGAGCCGGAAAGCGGGGAATCCCCCGGCCGCCCCGGAGAAGTCCGCCGAGGCGGACCGGATCATCAACGAGGCGGTCAAGGCGGGACAGAAGGCCCTGGACGAGCACGCGGCGAAGCGCATTCTCGCCCTGTACGGCATCCCGGTTCCCCGGGAGATTCTCGCCCGGACCGCCGGCGAGGCGGCGGCGGCCGCGGAAACCATCGGCGGCGCCGTGGCGCTGAAGGCCTGCTCCTGGGAGATCATGCACAAGTCCGGCAAGGGGCTCATCGCCCTCAACCTGAAGAAGCAGGCCGATGTCCGCAAGGCCTTCACCGGCATCCGCAAGGCGGCGGGGCGGCGCGTCCCCGTTCTCGTCCAGGAGATGATACCCGGCGGACGGGAGCTGGTCGTCGGCATGACCCGCTTTCCCGGCTTCGACCCCTGCATCCTCTTCGGCCTGGGCGGCGTCTATACGGAGATCTTCCGGGACAACACTCTGCGTCTCGCGCCGCTTTCCGACGCCGAGGCGGAGGAGATGCTCGACGACATCCGGGGCAAGGATCTCCTCGGCGCGTTCCGGGGCCAGCCGGAGGCCGACCGGGAGGCCCTGGTGCAGGTCATCCAGCGCCTCGGCTGGATTTCCGTGCTGCATCCGCAGATCGCCGAGATCGACCTCAACCCGGTGATCCTCGACGGTCCCTGGCCTGTCGCAGCAGATGCCCTGTTTGTACTGAAGGATTGATGGCCCGCGGGAAATTTTTCCTGCAGCGGGCGGGGAGGGGAAAACGTGATCCGGAATTTCAGGATGATGGTCCGAAGGGCCGCCGCGTTGGGACCGAAGACGGTGGCCGTCATTGCGCCCCAGGAGAGCTCCTCCGTGGAGGCGATCGAGGAGGCCCGACGGAAGGGATTGGCCCGGGGGGTTCTCATCGGGCACCGCGCCCTGATCGAGCAGATGCTCCGGCAGGCCGGCGCCGACCCTGCGGGGCACGAGATCATCGACGAGCGGGACATGGACCGCGCCGCCGACCGGGGCGCCGAAATGGCGGCGGCGGGAGAGGTGGACATCCTGCTGAAGGGCGGGATCTCGACGAACCGTCTCCTCCAGGCGGTCCTGAAGGGGCCCCGGACCCTCCGGACGGGCCGGCTCATGAGCGACGTCGCCCTCTTCGAGGACCGGCGGGAAGGCGTCCGGAAGATCATGATGCTGTCCGACGGCGGCGTCAATGTGGCGCCGGACCTGAAAGAAAAGATCCAGATCATCCGGAACGCCGTCGCCGTCGCCCATGCCCTGGGCATCCCGGTCCCCCGGGTGGCGATCCTCTCGGGGGTGGAGAAGGTACAGCCGGAGGTGCGGTCCACCGTGGACGCCCTGGCCCTGGCGAAGATATGCTCCTACGGGGAAGTACCGGGCTGCGTCGTCGACGGACCGTTCGCCCTGGACAATGCCATTTCGCCCGAGGCGGCGAAAATCAAGAAGGTGGAGTCCCCTGTTGCGGGCGAGGCGGATATCCTCATCATGCCGGACCTGGAGGCGGGAAACATCTTCGGCAAGTCCCTCGTTTACTATGCGGGCAGGGACCTTGCCCATGTAATTGTCGGCGCCCGGGTGCCCATCCTGATCAGCTCCCGGTCGGACCCGCCGGCGGCGCGGCTGGCCTCGATCGCTCTGGGCGTGCTGATGGTGGAAGAGGCCCGGAAACGGGAGGAGGAGGCGAAGCCATGAAGATTACCCAGCTCTCCGTTTTTCTCGAGAACCGGGCCGGCACCCTGGCGGAGCTGACCACATTCCTGGGCGACAGCGGGATCAACATCCGGGCCCTCAGCATCGCCGAGTCCCGGGACTTCGGTGTGCTGCGCATGATCGTTCCCGACCCGGCGGCGGCGGCCGATCTGCTCCGCAGCCGGGGGTACCGTTTCCAGGAAGTCGAAGTCCTGGCCGTCAAGGTCGCCGACCGGCCCGGCGGGCTTGCCCTGGCCCTCGCGGCCCTCGCGGCCGAGGGGCTGAACGTGGACTACCTCTACACGTTCCTCGACAAGCTCAAGAACAGTGCCGTCATCATTTTCCGGGCGGACAACCCGGATTTTGCCGAGTCGGTTCTCACCGGACAGGGCTTCGAGCTCCTGGGGCCGGAGGATTTTCGCAGGGTCTGAACCAACGGGCACCGGTTTATGCTGTCGAGGCCGTCTGGACGATTCGTCAGGTCCGGATCCGGGAGTACATGAACGCGGCGACGGCGAGGAAGAGGATGTTGGCGAGCCAGGCTGCAAGGAGCGGCGGCAGGGTGCCGGCCCGCCCCAGGGACAGGCTGAAAGCATGGACGAGCCAGTAGGAGAAGCCGATCACGATGGCCGCGCCGATGCTGCGGCTGACGCCCCCACCGCGCTCCTCCCTGAGCGAGAACGAAATCCCGATGAACACCAGGATCACCGTCACCAGTGAGAACGCCACCTTTCCGTGCATGTCCACGGCATAGCGGGTGGCGTCGTATCCTTCCGAGCGCAGCTTCCGGACATAGTCCCTCAACTCGAAGAACCCCATCTGCTCGGTGTCCTTCTGAACGATCTTGAAGTCTTCCGGCTTTTCCGGAATCTTCACGATCCTCCGGGGGACCCACTCCAGGGCGGGGAAGCCCCCCTGGTCGAAACGGGTGATGAGGAGTTTCGTGAAGACCCATGCCCCGTCTTTCCATTCGGCCTTTTCCGCATCGATCCGCCGGGAGAGGCGGAAATCCGGCGTCAGGTAGTAGATGGAAATTCCCCGCAGGGTGTTTGTCCGGGGCTCGAAGAACTTGAAATTGTAGACCCCGTCCTTGCCGCGGTACCAGATCTGGTTCTGCTTGAAGGCCGGCATGTCCTGCTTCTTCTGGACTTCGATCAGCCGGATCGTCTCCGCCCGGGTGTTCGTGTAGGGCATGATCCATTCGCTGATGAAGAAAGCCGCGACGCCGATGACGACCGATAGAAGGATCACGGGACGGGCGAGCCGGTAGAGGCTGACGCCGCCGGCCTTGATCGCCGTGATCTCGCTGTGGCGGGACATGGTGCCGAAGGTCATGAGCGTGGCCATGAGGACCGCCGCCGGGATGGTCTGGGCGACGATCATGGGGATCATGTAGAAGAAATGGGCCGCCACCAGGCCGATCGACGCATGGTTGCTCATGAAGTAGCGGATCTTCCCGAAGAAGTCCACCATCAGTGCGAGCAGCAGGAGCGACAGGACGATCACGCCGAAGAGCCGGAGAAACTCCCTTGTTATATAGCGGTCCAGGATCGTCATGCCGCCGGCCTCCGTTTCTCCCACCAGCGCCGGAGGGTCTCCGCCGCCCGGCGCGGGACCGGAAAAGGCCGCTCCCGGGCGGCCAGGACAAACAGGGCGATTCCCAGGGTGCCGAAGAGGACGTTCGGAGTCCAGGTGCCGACGGCGGGGGGAATCCGGCCCAGTTCCGCCAGGGCCTCCCCGCCCATGAGGATCAGATAATAGAACAGGGCGATCAGGAATCCGACCGTGATTCCCCGGGACCTAACGGAGCGATGGGCCCGAATCCCCAGGGGAACGCCCAGGAGACCGAAGCAGAGGCAGGAAACGGGAATGGTCATCTTCTTGTTCAGCTCGATGGCCAACTCCCGCAGGGCCGCCGGATCGACACCGGCCTTGCGGATGCGCTCGAGCAGCTCACCCGCCGTCATCTCCGTGCTGGATTTCTGGGCCGCCGCGGAGGCGAGGGCCGGCATCAGGTCCAGGGTCACGTCGTAGAGCTCGAAGTCCAGCTTCCGGTAGTTCTGGAGGTTTGTGTCGACCGTGTGGGTGCTGCCCTGGTAGAGCCGGAGGATGATCACCATCCGGACCGGGTCCGCCAGGAGGTAGGCCCGCCGGGCGAAGATCGTCGAAGGCTCGCCGGTGATCCGGTTGTCCGAGATGATGACCCCCTCCAGGAATTCGGCCTTGTCGGCAACCCGGTCGGCATAGATGAGGATTCCCCGGAAGTCGTCCACGAAGACCTTTTCCTTGATGCCCAGGGCGGCCCGCTGCTGCGCCACCTGGTAAACGAGGTTCTTCGCCGCCGAGTTCCCGCTGGGTACGAGATGGAACGTAACGGCGGCGGTAAACAGGAACGCCAGCCCGGCGAAGACCGCCACGGGAATGGCGAGCTGGTAGAGGCTGAGGCCCGCGGACTTGAGGACGGTGATCTCGTTGTCCCCCGAGAGGCGACCGAGGCCGATCAGGATGGCAACGAGGAGCGAGACCGGGATGGTGTAGACCAGGAAGGAGGGGATCAGGTAGAGGATGAGCAGGACCACGTCGAGAAAGCCGACGCCCCGGTTGACCATCATGCTCACCAGCTGGACGATCTTCCCCATGAGGAGGACGAACGTCAGGATGAACAGGGTCATGCCGAAAGGGACGGCGATTTCCCGGAATAGGTAGCGGTTGATGATCCCGGCCATTCTGCCTGCCTTCCTGCGCCCCCCCGGCTGGACGGTTCTTTCGGGGCGCGGGGGCTGTCACGGAGACATGTGTAAAAGGGGACAGATTTCAATCTGTCCCCTTTTTACCTTTTTATTCCCTCGGCCGCTACATCATACCGTGCCTTTACGTTTCATGCAGCGGGCAATCTTCCGGGCGGCCGTGTGAAACGTTCGCAGGCAAGGCGCGCGAGTCGGAGGAGAGAGGCGTACTCCCTGTACGCCGCAACGACGACGAACGAAGTGCAACGCCGCATCCGAACGTTTCCCTCGGCCGCTACATCATGATCTTCAGGGATTCGATATACTTCGGATCCTCGTTCTCGATGGCGGCGATGATGTTCTTGTGGAACCGCTTCTTCATCTCCCCGAAGATGGGACGTTTCTTCTGATAGGTTTTGGCGAAGGCGACCGCCTCCTTCAACAGGGTCTCCTCGTCGGGGCAGGCCTTCTCGATGACGTGGTGGGCCGCCAGCTCGTCGGCGCCGTATCGCTTGCCGCTGAAGGCCGCCTCCTGGACCTTGTAGTAGGGGAAGGCCTTCGTGATGATGGCCTGCATGCCCGGCAGGAAGGGGATGCTGATGTCCACCTCGGGGAAACAGAAAAAGCCGCGGCCCGACTTCATGAAGCGGAAGTCGCAGCAGCAGGCCATGATGCTGCCGTCGCCGAAGGCATGGCCGTTGATGGCGGCGATGACGGGCATGGGATAGGTGAGGATTCTCTTGAACATGTCGTTGAGGCCGTAAAGGAAGCCCTTGACGTCCTGGAAGCGCTTCTCGTTGTAGGCGGCGGTGATCCAGGCGAGATCGATGCCCTGGGACCAGTTCTTGGGATCGCTGGAGGTGATGACCACGGAGGTGATCGCCGGGTCCGCCTCGATTTCGTCCAGGGTCGTCAGGACCGCCTTCGTGAAGTCCGGGTTGTGGCGGTTCTCGCCGCCGGTCATGGTGGCGATGGCTACGGTTTCGTCCTTTTTCCATTCGATCAATGCCATGATGGTACCTCCGTCGGGATGATGGGAGCGGCCGGAATGTCCCGGGATCTGGGAAAGGGCGGAATTGATGAGAAGGGACGTCCCGGGGCCGAACCGGTATTCCCCGGCCGTTCCGGCACAGTGTGTAGCGGAGAGAGCCTTCCGTTGTCAACGGATTTGAGGCGTTGCGGCGGAGGAGCCGCCGCTCCTTCACGGACGGCGTCCGTCCCCGTTTGTCCGTTGACAAGGGGGGACGGTCTTTATATGATTCGCCACTTTTTTCGACCCCGAGGAAACCGTGAAGGACTGGAAAAAAATCCTGATTCTGTGGGTTGTCCCGTTGATTCTCTACGCCGGCACACTCCCCTTCATGCCCCTGATGGAGCCCGACGAGGGGCGCTATAGCGGCATCCCGGCGGAGATGATCGCCACGGGCGACTACGTCACTCCCCACCTCAAGGAGGTCGTGTACTTCGAGAAGCCGCCCCTGATGTACTGGGCGACGGCCCTGTCCTTTCACCTTTTCGGAAAGAACGAATTCGCCTCCCGCCTGCCCGTGGCCCTCTGCGCCTGGGGCTTGATCCTCCTGGCCTGGCGGATGGGGCTGTATTTCCACGACCGCCGGACGGGGCTCTATGCCGCCGCCGTCCTGACCACCTGTGCCTTCCACGCCGTCATCGGACGGATCAACATTCTCGACATGCCGCTGGCCTTTTTCGTCTGCACCGCCATCTGGGCGGGATACCGCTTCTTCGCCGGCGGGGAGCACCGCCGGGGCTGGCTGTACCTCTTCTTTTTCCTCTCCGGCCTCGCCTTCATGACGAAAGGGCTCATCGGCATCGTCTTCCCGGCGGGCGTCGTAGGGCTCTGGCTCGTCCTCTCGCGCCGCTGGCGGGACATCCTGCGGTTCTTATCGCCGGTGGGCATCGCGATCTTCCTCCTGGTGACGCTTCCCTGGCTGCTCCTGGTCCAGGAGCGGAACCCGGACTTCTTCCGCTTCTTCTTCATCCAGGAACACTTCCTGCGCTATACAACGAAGTTCCACCAGCGGAGTGAGCCCTTCTGGTTCTTCCTGCCGGTCCTGGTCGGCGGGATCATTCCCTGGCTGGGCTTTCTGCCCTCCGCCGCGGGCGGTTTTCGCCGCAAGTGGGCGGAGTCCTTCGGAGCGGATGAGAAGCGCTTTCTCCTGTCCTGGTTCGGCCTGATCCTGGTCTTTTTTTCCATTTCCTCCTCGAAGCTCGTTCCCTATGTCGCCCCCCTGTTCCCGCCCCTGGCGGTGTTTCTGGGGCGCCTGTTCCTGGTGTCGGAGGAGGAAACAGTGGCAGGGGGATGGAGGGTGCGCGGGCCGGTGATCCTCCAGTCGGTTCTCCTGGGTGCGGCCCTGTTCGTGCCGGTCTTCCTGCCGGAGCATGGCATGCCGCCGGGGGAGTGGATGCTGTGGATCGCCCCGCCCCTGGTCTTGGTAATCCTGCTGGCAATCCTGCCGGACAGGCTGCGCCGTCCGGACGGGAGCGGCCGTTTCCTGGGGATCTATCTGGTCTCGGCCCTGTTTTTCCTTTCCCTGATCTTTCCGGCCGGCCGGTTCCTGACGCCCTACAAGTCGGCCTTGCCGGTCGTCCAGGCAATGCCGCAGCATCTCCCGGCCGGGCAGAAACTCTATCAGTACCGGATCAATCTCTACGGGATCGACTTTTACACGGGGGTGCGGACGCCGGTGGTGGACGAAGTGGGCGAGCTTTTCTACGGCGCTCTGCAGATTCCCGAGGACGAGCGCCAGAAGTGGTTCATAATGTTCTTCGAATTCTACCGTTACTACCGGCAGGGGCACGAGATCTACCTGGTGACGGCGGGAAAGGAAAATGTGGATCACATCCGGAAGGAGGTCCCGGCCATGCAGGTCCTCTGGACCAACGGGAACTATGTCATGATCCGCCTGCCGAAGCCGGACCGGCCGGAGGCGCCGCCGGATCCGGGGTATTGACAGAAAAGGCCGCTCCGCATAGGGTTTGAAGCGAAACCGAAACGCCCGGACCGGGAAGCGGACCGGCACGCGTTCCATTTGCGGCGGCGGCCGGAAAGAAGATCCGAATGAAGATCCGCAAAGAATTCCTGCCTTTCAGCAGGCCGTCCATCGGGGATCGGGAGGTGGCGGAGGTGGCCGCCTGCCTGCGCTCCGGCTGGATCACCACAGGCCGGAAGTGCCTCGATCTGGAGGCCCGTTTCCGGGAGCGGACAGGTGCCCGCTGTGCCATCTCCCTGACGTCCGCCACGGCGGGGATGCACCTGCTCCTCCTGGCCCTGGGAATCGGGCCGGGAGACGAGGTGATCACCCCCTCCCTGACCTTTGTCTCCACGGTCAACCAGATCGCCTTGGCCGGCGCGGTGCCGGTTTTCACAGACGTGGACTATGACACGCTGAATCTGAAGATCGGGCAGGTGGAGGACGCGATCGGTCCCCGGACGAAGGCCGTGATCCCCGTCCATTTCGCCGGGGCTCCGGCGGACATGGACCCCCTGCTGGAGGTTGCCCGGAGGCGAGGGATCACCGTCGTCGAAGACGCCGCCCACGCCGTGGGAACCGTCTATCGGGGAATCCACGCCGGCGGATTCGGTGTGCCGGCGATCTTCTCGTTTCACCCGATCAAGAACGTCACCACCGGCGAGGGGGGGATGGTCACCCTCGACGACGAGGAACTGGAGAAAAAGATCCGGCTGCTCCGCTTCCACGGCATCGAGCGGGACGCCTGGAAGCGCTACGGCAAGGGGGGGGATCCGTCCTACGACATCCGGGAGCCGGGCTTCAAGTACAACCTGACGGACATCCAGGCGGCACTCGGGGTCGTCCAGATGGACCGGGTGGAGGAATTCAACGCCCGGCGCCGCTGGCTGGCGGACCGGTACCGGGAGGGACTGTCGGGGATCGACGGCCTCGACCTGCCGGGTGTTCCGGATTATCCGCACGAGCACCCCTGGCACCTGTTCGTGGTCAAGGTGTCCGCCCTGCCGCGGGAGCGCTTCATGGAGGGGCTGGCGGAGCGCAACATCGGCTATGGTCTTCATTTCCCGGCGGTGCACCGGCTCGCCTACGTCCGGGAGCGCTACGGCGACGCATCGCCCCGCCTGCCGGAGACGGAGCAGGCAGCGGACCGGATTCTGTCGCTGCCCCTCTTCCCGGACATGACGGAGGGGGACGTTGCCTACGTCTGCGAGGCCGTCCGGGAGATCCTGGGCCGATGAGAAAACGGGCGGAGCGGCGGATGCCGGATTGGATCGAGAACCGGGGAAGCAGGGAAGAGGTGCAGGGCCCGACAGACGCATGCACCGAAACCGGCAAACCCGCGGGAAGGCGCGCGCCGGCGCGAAGGGAGAGAGGACTGTGAATCCGAAACCGATGTTGTCCGTCGTCGTCCCCGTCTACAACGAGGAAAAGAACCTGGAGGCCCTCCTCGGAAGGCTCCGGCCCGTCCTGGAAGGCCTGGACGGGCCTTACGAGATCGTCCTGATCGACGACGGCAGCCGGGACCGCTCCCTCACGATTCTGAAAGGGTTCGCGAAGGAACCGGGCATCCGGGTGGTGGAGCTGACCCGCAACTACGGCCAGCACGCGGCGATCATGGCCGGCTTTTCCATCCTCCGGGGCGAGATCGTCGTAACCATGGATGCGGACCTTCAGAACCCACCCGAAGAGATCCCCCACCTCCTGAGTGCGATGGAAGAGGGAAACTACGACGTCGTGGGGACCATCCGCAAAGCCCGGAAGGACTCGATCTTCCGGAAGATTCCCTCGCGGATCGTCAACATGATGGCCCGCCGGATCACCGGAGTCCACATGACAGACTGGGGATGCATGCTCCGGGCCTACCGCCGCCCCGTGGTGGAGCGCATGAGCGCCTGCCACGAACACGCGACCTTCATCCCGGCCCTGGCGACGGTCTTCGCCAAGCGGGTGACGGAGATCGAGGTGGCCCACGAGGAGCGCCACGGCGGCGCATCCAACTATCCCCTCAGGAAACTGATCAACCTCCAGTTTGACCTGGTGGCGTCCTTTTCCGACTTTCCCATGAAGATGCTCATGTACGGCGGCATCGCCATGTCCGTCCTGGGGGTGCTCTTCGGCGTCTTCCTCGCCGTGGCCCGGCTTGTCTACGGGGCCCTCTGGGCGGCCCAGGGCGTCTTCACCCTGTTCGCCATCCTCTTCGTCTTCGTGGGGATGCAGTTTTTCGCCCTCGGCGTCATCGGCGAGTACATCGGCCGGATCTACCGGGAGGTGCGGAAGCGCCCCGAATACGTCATCGAGCGGGTTCACGAGGCGGAGGCACCATGAACGCCGTCGTCTTCGCCTACTCCGACATGGGGATCACGGGGCTGAACGCCTTGGAGGCGGCGGGTTTCGGAATCCGGGCCATTTTCTCCCATGGCGACGACCCGGGGGAGAACATCTGGTTCGGCTCCGTCCGGGCCTGGGGAGAGGCGCGGGGCATTCCCGTCCTGTGCCCGGAAAGTCTGAGCACGCCGGAGTGGCGGGAACGGATCGCCGCCCTGGAGCCGGCGGTGATCTTCTCCTTTTACTACCGCCATATGATCCGTCCGGAGATTCTGGACCTCGCAAGCGCGGGGGCCTACAACCTCCACGGCTCGCTCCTTCCGGCCTACCGGGGGCGGGCGCCGGTGAACTGGGTCCTGGTCAACGGCGAGACCCGGACGGGGGTTACGCTCCATCACATGGTGGCGAAGCCAGACGCGGGAGACATCGTCGGGCAGCGGGCCGTGGACATCGCTTTTGAAGACACGGCGCTTACCCTTTACCGCAAGCTCTGCCGGGCAGCGACGGACCTCCTGGCGGAAGTCCTCCCGCTGATCGCGACGGGCACCGCACACCGGATCCCGATGGACCTGTCCAGGGGGAGCTACTTCGGAGGGCGGAGGCCCGCCGATGGCCTCATCGACTGGCACCGGCCGGCGCTCTGCATCTACAACCTCATCCGGGCCGTGACGGACCCCTGGCCGGGGGCCTTCACGTTTCTTCCCGCCGGGGAAAAGCTGATCGTCTGGTGGGGCCTGCCGGTGGATTCCGGGATCGGCCGTTCGTCTTCGCCGATCTTTACACCGACCTACGCGGCGGCGACAACGGCTGGACCGGGAAGCATCCGCCTCGATGGAAACCGGGTGTTCGTGACGACCGGGGACGGCCTGCTGGAGCTCCTGGAGGTCGAGACGGGCGGCGGGAGAATGAAAGGGGCCTCCCTGCGGGATCGCTTCCGGCCCCTGGAAGGGCTCCGTTTTGCCCGTGATCCTGCCGGTTCTCCTGAATGAGCCGGTCCGATCGGCGGGGAGCTGCGTGGAAAACCGCTGTGCAATCGACGTCGACGGCAGGATGTAAAAGGATTCGGCATGGAAAAACGACAGCTCGAGACCCCGTTCCGCCTGACGGTCCTGTCGGCGCTCCTCGTGGCCGCCGTTGTCCTGGCCGGCTGGATGGCCACGGATACCCTGTGCAGCCGGGCACAGCAGGAAATCATCCGCGAGGGAGAGGCCGCAGCCCTGACCATCTCGGTTCTCCTGGACTCCGAGTGCGAGAGGATAGAGGGCGCCGTCCGGGCCCTGTCCGGTTCCCCACTGGTCGTTCCAGCCCTGACCGGGGGGAAGGATGCCGACATCGAACAGGCGAATGCCGCCCTGGACCGGTACAATACCAGTCTGAATGCCTCCGTCTCCTACCTGATGGATAGAGAGGGACGGACGGTCGCTTCATCCAACCGTCCGGACCCGGACAGTTTCGTCGGCGTGTCTTTCCAGTCGCGGCCCTATTTCCAGGATGCGATGCGAGGCCTCGGGGGCCGGTATTTCGGGGTTGGCATCACCTCCGGGAAACGCGGCTTTTTTGCCAGCCAGGCGGTGAGGGACCGGGAAGGCGCGATTGTCGGCGTCGCCGCCATGCAAAAAATCCTCGACACGACGGAATCTTTCTTCAGCAAGTACCCCCACTGCTACCTGGTCGATCCCAACGGGATCGTTTTCCTGTCGAGCAGCCCCGGCCGGATTCTGAAGAGCCTGTGGCCGGTCCGGGCGGAATCGGCGGCTGCGCTGGGCCTGTCCCGGCAGTTCGGGAAGAGGGGCTTTGATGCCGTCCTGGACGATGAACTCACCGACGGGACGGAGGCCGTTCTGGACGGGGAAACGTTCATCGTCTCCCGGAGGCTGTTCAACAAAGAGGGCTGGTCCGTCGTTCTTCTGAATTCGACAAAGCGGATCCAGGTCTACCGGATGGCGGGCATCCTGCTGACGGTTGCCGTTCTCCTGCTTTTCACGGTTGTCCTGTCGATGGTCCATGTGGTCAGCCGGTCCCGGCAGGCCATCGCGTTCAAGGAGGAGCGGTTCCGGGAGCTGTTCGGCAGCATGAGCAGCGGCGTGGTCGTATACGAGGCCCTGGCCGACGGCATGGATTTTGTCATCCGGGACCTCAACCGGTCCATGGAGAGGATCGGCAAGGTCAGGAAAATAGAGGTCGTCGGCCTGAGCGTTCGGGACGTGTTTCCCGGAATGCGGGCAATGGGCCTTCTGGACGTCTTCATCCAGGTCTGGAGAACAGGGAAGCCGAAACGGATGGGCGCGTTGCCGTACCGGGATGACCGCGTTTCCCAGTGGCTTGAAAATTACGTCTACAAGCTTCCCTCCGGTGAGATCGTGGCCGTCTGCGACGATGTGAGCGAGCGCAAGGCGGCGGAGGAGGCCCTCCAGCGGAGCGAAGAAAAGTACCGGGAAATCCTTGAAAACATGTGGGAGAGCTACGTGGAGACGGACCTCCGGGGAAACCTGACCTTCTTCAATCCGGCGGCCTGCGCGATGCTGAAATATTCCCCGGAGGAATTGCGGGGGTTGAATTATCAGCGGATCATGGACATGGAAACAGTTCCGGAGGTCGCGGAGACGTTCGGGAAAGTCTTCCGGACCGGCGTCGGCCTCAGTCTCTTCGAATGCCGACTGGTCCGGAAGGACGGCGTAGCGGTTCATGTGGAGACCTCTGTGAACCTGCGGAAGGATCCGACTGGGAAGCCTGTCGGATTCAGCGGGATCCTCCGCGACATCTCGGAGCGGAAGCGATTCGAGGAGGAACTGCAACGGCAATCCGTTTCGGATGCGATGACAGGCCTCTTCAACCGCCGGGGCTTCGTGGCCCTTGCCGAAAAACAGATGAAGATCGCGCAAAGGAATCGCATGGACATCGTGCTTCTCTTCGCCGACATGGACGGCCTGAAGTGGATCAACGACAACCTGGGCCACAGGATGGGGGACGAAGCAATTGTCGAGGCAGCCTCGATTTTGAAGGAGGCCTTCCGCGAATCCGACATCATCGCTCGGGTGGGCGGCGATGAGTTCGTGGTCCTGGCGCTGGGGGCGTCTCTGCACCATGCCGACGCCATCACCGGGCGCTTCGAGGAGTGCCTCCGTGTGCACAACGCCCGCGAAGGCAGGGATTACAAGATATCCATCAGCATCGGCACGGTGCGGTGCGACCCGCAGGAATCCTCCAGTCTCGACGACCTGATGACCCGGGCGGACACGCTGATGTACGAGCAGAAGAAACAGAGGAAGGCCCAGCGGGTTTAAGATGTCCCGTTGGTTCCTCCGCAGGCTGCGCTGCCGGTGTCCGGAGCGGTGGAGCCTGGATGCCGGCTCCCTTTCCCTTTGGTTCCCCCGGCGAGGTACATCCATGCAGATCCGATAACGGCGGCCACGAGCGACGCCGAAAGGATTCCCAGCTTCGCCTTTTCGGCGAGGGATGGATCCGCGGGAAAGGCCAGCTGGCTGATGAAGAGCGACATGGTAAAGCCGATACCGGCCAGCCAGGAGACCCCGCACAGGTGAATCCAGCCGACACCCCGGGGAAGGACCGCCAGTCCGGCCCGGACGGCCAGCCAGCTTGCCCCGCTGATTCCGGAGAACTTGCCCAGGACAAGACCGAGAACCACGCCGAGGGTGACCGGGTCCGCCAGGGCCTCCCAACCCTCGATGGCGGAAAAGTCCACCCCCGCGTTGGCGAAGGCGAAGAGAGGGATCACGCCGAAGGTGACCCAGGGGGCGAGGGTGTGTTCGATCCGTTGCTGGGGAGATTGAACCGCAATGGCCTCCTTCTCCAGAGCCTCCGCGAGGGTGGCCATGCGAAGGCTGCTCAGGGGATTTCCCGAGGATTCGGGGTCGCAGGTCTCCGCATGGAAGGCATCCTTCAGTTCCTCCAGTGAGCGATCAAACTGTTCCGGTGTGTGGGCGGGCTTCGCGGGGATCGTGAATGCCAGCAGGACGCCGCCAATGGTGGCGTGGACGCCCGACTTCAGCAGGAAGACCCAGAGCAGAATCCCGGCCAGGACATAGGGGAGCGGATGCCGGATGCCTCCCCGGTTGAGCATCGTCAGGAACAGCAGCATGACGACCGCCGAGCCCAGGCTCACCCAGTCGATGGCCTGGGTGTAGAAGAGGGCGATGACCAGGACCGCTCCCAGGTCGTCGACAATGGCGAGGGCCGTCAGAAAAATGATCACGTTCCGGGGAACCCGCCAGGCGAGCAAGACAAGGATTCCCACGGCGAAGGCAATGTCCGTGGCCATGGGAATACCCCAGCCCGCCGCCGCCGGTCCCGCCGGATTCAGCATGAAGTAGATCAGCGCGGGAACGGCCATCCCGCCGGCAGCCGCCACTATCGGCAGGGCGGCGTCCTTCGGGCTTGAAAGCTCTCCCACCAGGAATTCCCGCTTCAGTTCCAGTCCCACCAGCAGGAAGAACAGGGCCATGAGCCCTTCGTTGACCCATTGGTGGAGAGTGAGGCTGAGGAAAACCTCTCCTCCCGCCGTAATCCCGGCGGTCTGCTCGAAAAGATGGTGGATCCATCCGCCCCAGGGTGTGTTGGCAAAGAGGATGGTGAATACGGTCGTCCCGATGAGAACGATTCCGCCCGCCGTGGTCTGCTTGAGAAAGCGCTCGAAGGGGCTCATGATGCGGCCGAAGAGTGTTTCCAGGGGATAGGGTTTCAAATCCATGCAAAGATCTCCGGAAAGGTTCGGGACAGGCTCGATCTCCGGGCCGCCGGATCGGAAAGGGAAAAAGCAGACGCCCCTTTCCGAATGGCGGGCCGACCACGCAGGGATCCTCCAGGGACGAATATATCCATGGACCCTGAAATGAATCGGGTCGTTCCGGACCGGGACGACCATTGGGTGCCCACTTACCACAGGAAAAAGAAATACTCAATGAATATGAAGGGTTTCAGTCATTAGCCGGGCGAAGGGAGGCGTCTGCAGACCCGCCCGGGCAGATGCCGGTGACGGGTGGCGAAGGGGTCGGGCGACGTGTACCGTAGCGGATGTCCCCGGATTGCGAGGTGATTCCCGATTGGGGTTGCGCAAAGCATCAAAACATCGTAAAGAGCGATTTCCCAGAATTCACGGGACATTGGAAAGACGATTCTTCTCGAAAAGGACAAGCGAATGGCGACGAAAAAGATTCTCATCCTGGGCGTCAACGGTTTCATCGGCCACCACCTCACCAACAAGATCCTGGACGAGACGGACTGGCTGGTTTACGGTATGGACCTGGCGGAGGACCGCCTCGGCCGCGCTATGCACAACCCCCGGTTCCAGTTCCTCGAGGGCGACATCGCCATCAACCGGGAGTGGATCGAATACCACGTCAAGAAGTGCGACGTCATCATGCCGCTGGTAGCCATCGCCACGCCGAAGCTCTACGTGGAGGACCCCATCGGCGTCTACCATCTCGACTTTGAGATGAACCTCAATGTTGTCAAGCAGTGCGTCAAATACCACAAGCGGATCGTCTTTCCCTCCACGTCGGAGGTTTACGGCGCCTGCGCGGACCCGGAGTTCAGCGAGGACGAAAGCTTTCTCACGGTGGGACCCATCCAGAAGGAGCGCTGGATCTACTCGTGCTGCAAACAGCTCCTGGACCGGGTCATCTACGCCTACGGTACCCGGGGACACCTGGAGTTCACCCTGTTCCGCCCCTTCAACTGGGTCGGACCGCGGCTGGACTCCCTCGACACCGCCAAGGAGGGCAGCTCCCGGGTGGTGACCCAGTTCATCGCCGAGTTGCTCATGCAGCGTCCCATCACCCTTGTTGACGGGGGGCACCAGAAGCGCTGCTTCACGTACGTGGACGACGGCATCGACGCACTGATCCGGATCCTGGATAACAAGGACGGAGCCTGCAAGAACGAGATCATCAACATCGGCAACCCCTCCAACGAATGCTCCGTCCGGGAGCTGGCCCACCTCCTGAAGGGCATCTTCACGGAGCACCCGGACCATCGCGCCGACAAGGCCTACTCGGAGATCATCGAGAAGCCCGCGGAGGACTTCTACGGGAAGGGCTACCAGGACATCTATACCCGCAAGCCCAGTATCGAGAAGGCCCGGCGGCTGCTGGGCTGGGAGCCGAATGTGAACCTTGAGGAATCGATGCGGCGGACGCTGTACTCGTTCCTGGAAGAAAACAAAATCTGACAATCAACAGGCTGTTGAAAAAGGGCGTCTGCTGTGTTGCCCTCATCCCGCTCCGCTCGACCTACGAAACAGTAAGACTCGCGGCGCGGGATTTCGGGCGCCTCGCATTCCACCCTTTTTGAACAGCCTTCTGAAGGTGGTCTCAACAGACTGCTCCTGCTCCCCTGGAACCCCCGGTCGCGCCCCCACGGTTGGCCGGTTCGGTCGGGGCGCGGGGGACTGCCACGGGGGCTTCCGCCGTCGCGGACGTTTTTTCCCGCGATCCGGTGGCGAAGGTCCGTCAGGCTGGAGGGATGGGAAAAAAGTCCTAATCGCTCCTCTGGAAACCCCCGGTCGCGCCCCCGCGAACATTGGTTGGGGAGGGGGGCTTCCCGGAGCGCGAATAGCGGCTTTTTCGGGGTACCCTGCCGTCGCAGCGCAGCGCCCGCAAAGTCATCAGTCTCTGCACCGTCCGGTGCGAGTTATGACTTTGCAGCGGAGCGAGACGATGCAGGGTCGAAAAAACGCTTCTGAGCGCGAAGGGAGTCCCTCTCCCTGAATGCTCGAACGTCGTGCGACCCCTCGCCAGTCGATTCCTTGTGAAGTGGAAGGGCGGAAAGATAAAAGGGCGGAAGGGTAAGGGGAGGTTGATGGATCCCGTTCTGGGCCTGAAGATCGACGTGGACACGTACCAGGGGATGAAGAACGGGGTTCCCCGTCTCCTGGACATCCTCGGGGACTTCGGCCTGAAGGGGACCTTCTTTCTCAGCATCGGGCCCGACGCCTCGGGCCGGGCGCTCCTCCAGCTCCTGAAAAATCCGCGGTTCCTGAAGAAAATGCTCCGGACGAACGCCCCGGGGCTCTATGGCTTCCGGACGGCCCTCTACGGCACCCTCCTGCCGTCGCCCATGATCGCCCTGTCCTTTCCCGGGCTGGTCCGGCGTATTCTGGATGAAGGTCATGAGGTCCAGTTCCACGCCTGGGACCACCGGCGCTGGCAGGACGACCTCGCGGAGAGATCCCGGGAGTGGATCGAAGACTGGTTCGAGAAGGGAACCGAGGAATTTCGTTCCCTCACGGGCCGGCGGCCCACAGCTTTCGGCGCCCCTTCCTGGAGGGTCGATGACCGGGTCCTGGAAATCCTGGGGCGATACCGGTTCGAGTATCTGAGCTGCACCCGGGCGGCGGAGCCCTTCCTTTACGAGGGACTGGGGATTCCGGAGATTCCCTCGGACCTGCCATGCTTCGAGGAGGCCGGCGTCGAAGGAGGAACGGAGGCGGTCCTGTCGGCCCTCCGTGGGGGCGGGCTCCATGTACTTCCCGTTCATGCCGAAGCGGAGGGCGGCATCTGGGATCAACCGTTTATCTTTCTCCTTGAACAGTTCCGGGCCAAAGGTTGCCGTGTCGCCACCCTCGATGAAATCCGCCGTGATCTGGACACCGGGGCACTCCCGCGGCGAAATCCCCGACTGGAGCTTCTTCCGGGCCGGGCATTCCCGTGCGCGGTCTGAAAGAGCGGAATATCCGACAAAACCGGCCGGGTTTCGGACAGCAAAAGACAATCAGGAGAGGTTATGAGAAAAAACAGATGGATTTTCATCGGGATACTCATCGTATTCCTGGTCGTGCTGCCGTTGCTATCGTCTCTCGTCGACCTGTACATCGACTGGCTGTTTTTCGTCGAGACTGGTTACACGAGTGTCTTCATGAAAACCCTGACGACACAGATCGCCTCCGGGGCCGTTTTAGCCCTGCTGTTCCTTGGTGTTGCCCTGGCGAACCTGTTCATCGCCGGCCGGGTCGAGTTCCCCCAGCCGAGTTCGTACCAGATCGGCGGCACCCCCCTTCCGATCCCTCCCGGCGCCGTAAAAAAGGTGCGGCTGATTGTTACGGGCCTGATCCTGTTTTTTGCGACGATCATGATGGGCAAATGGGGAGCCTCCCTGTGGGACGACATCCTGCTGTTCCAGAACGCCCTGAACGTCGGCGTCAACGACCCGGTCTTCGGGAAGGACATCGGTTTTTATCTCTTTCAATATTCCCTTTTCGACTCCCTCAAGCAGGTCGTTGATTTCTGCCTGATCCTGGCCGTCCTTGTGACGGGGATTTTCTACTTCCTGAGCGGCGGTGTCCTGCTGACCCAGCGTCAGATCCGGATCGATCCCCGGGTAACCCGCCACCTCGGGTTTCTCCTCGGCCTCCTGGTCGTGAACATGGGTTTCGGATTTTACCTGGACTCGCTGCGCATGCTCTATTCCGATCACGGAGTCGTCTTCGGCGCGAGTTACACCGACGTCCACGCCAGGCTCCTGGGTTACCGGATCCTGACGGTGCTTGCCCCTCTCGCCGGTATCGGCGTGATCCTGGGAATCCACAAGAAATCCATGAAATGGGCGACGATTCCCCTGGGGCTGGCGTTCGTCGTTTATTTCCTGGGCGTTGCGATCTACCCGGCGGTCCTGCAGAAATTCAAGGTGGCGCCCAACGAGCTGCTCCTGGAGGCACCCTATATCGAAAACAACATCCGCCTCACCCGTCTCGGCTACGACCTGGACCGCATCCAGGAAATCCCCTTCGACGTCGCTTACAACCTCACGGGCCGGGACATCGACCGGAACGATGCAACCATCCGGAACATCCGCCTCTGGGACCATGCCCCGCTGCTCCGCACCTACAGCCAGCTGCAGCAGATCCGGACGTACTACCGGTTCATGGACGTCGACAACGACCGCTATACCGTCGACGGGAAGTATCTCCAGGTCATGCTGTCGCCCCGGGAGTTGTCGTACGCCGACTTGCCGAGCAAAACCTGGATCAACGAGCGCCTGATCTTCACCCACGGCAACGGCCTGACCCTGGGACCGGTGAGCCGGATCAGCAAGGAAGGGTTGCCGGAGTTCTTCATCAAGGATATTCCGCCGGCGAGCGAAACGGATCTGAAGGTGAAGCGGCCGGAGATCTATTACGGGGAGATGTCAAACGATTATGTCATCGTGAAGACAAAGATCCCCGAGTTCAGCTATCCGACTCCCGAAGGCAATATCTACACGTCCTATGCGGGAACCGGGGGAGTGGCGACAGGCTCCCCGGCCCGACGGCTGCTTTTCTCCATGAAGTTCCAGACGGAAAAGATCTTTTTTTCCTCCGACATCACCGCCGAGAGCAAAATCCTGATCTACCGGAACGTCCGGGAGCGGATCCGGAAAATCGCCCCGTTTCTCATCTTCGATGCGGACCCGTACCTGGTGATCAACGAAGAGGGAAAACTGGTGTGGATGGTCGACGCCTACACGGCATCGTCCCGGATGCCTTACTCGAAGCCGGCGCCCCGCACCAACCCGCTGGTCCGGAACGCCAACTACATCCGGAACGCCGTCAAGGTCACCGTGGACGCCTATGACGGCAACGTCCTTTTTTACATCAGCGATCCCGGCGACAGCATCATCCAGGTCTACATGCGCATCTTCCCGAAACTGTTCCGGAGCCTGGACGAGATGCCGGCCGACCTGAAGCGACACATCCGCTATCCCCAGTCGCTTCTGCAGCTTCAGGCCTCCATGTTCTCCGCCTACCACATGACGGATCCGAAGGTTTTCTACAACAAGGAGGACCTCTGGGAAGTGCCGGTCTTCAACGAAAAGTACATGCAGCCTTACTATACGATCATGAAGCTGCCCGATGCGAAGAAGGAGGAGTACATCCTGCTCCTGCCCTACACGCCGGCCAAAAGAGACAACCTGGCCGCCTGGCTGGCTGCGCGGTGCGACGCCCCCGGGTACGGAAAACTCCTGGTCTACACGTTCCCCCGTGACCGGCTCATCTTCGGGCCCAAGCAGGTGGACGCGCGGATCAACCAGGATTCCTACATCTCCCAGCAGTTGACCCTCTGGAGCCAGCACGGTTCGAGGGTGATCCGGGGAAGCCTCCTGGTCATCCCCATCGAGCGGTCCCTCCTGTACGTGCAGCCGCTGTACCTTGCCGCCTCGGACGCCGTCGGGCTCCCTGAGCTGCGGCGGGTCATTGTCGCCTACGAGAACGAGGTGGTGATGGAGGAGAACCTCGACCTGGCCCTCCAGCGCCTGTTCGGAGCCCGGAAAGCGGCCGTCGCCTCCGCGGCGGCGGGAGCGGCCCCGGTGGCGGAGAAGCAGGCATCGATCCGCGATCTCGCGGCGGAGGCCATGAAGTCCTATCAGCGAGCCCTGGAGATGCAGCGGCAGGGCAACTGGGCGGGCTACGGGGAGGAGATCCGCAAACTGGAGCAGATCCTGAAAAAAATGACCAATTGACTTGTCCGGGCCGGGGAAATGAGATAGGGAACACTGCCGGTCCGGCCGACGCCGGGCCGCCCATATTCACTCACGGACATGCCTGCGGATGAAGCTCCTGCGACGCCTCTACGACTGGGTCCTCCACTGGGCCGACACCCCCTACGGGGCGCCGGCCCTGTTCGTTCTTTCCTTTGCGGAGGCCTCGTTCTTCCCCATTCCGCCGGACCCGCTCCTCATCGCCTTGGTGCTGGGAGCCCAGTCAAAAGCCTTCCGTTTCGCCGCCATCTGCACGATGGCCTCCGTTCTGGGTGCTCTTCTGGGCTACGGGATCGGGTACTTCGTCTGGTGGGACGGGCCGGGCGTGTTCTCGCCGGTGGCCCTGTTTTTCTTCGATAACGTTCCCGGCTTCACCGTGAACCTGTTCCGTTACATCCAGGGACTCTTCGAGACCTGGAACTTCTGGATCATTTTCACAGCCGGCTTCACCCCCATTCCCTACAAGGTCTTCACCGTCTCCGGCGGGGCCTTCGACGTGAACCTGCCCATGTTCCTGGTCGCGTCGGTCGTCTCCCGGGGCGCCCGGTTCTTCCTGGTGGCGCTCCTGATCTGGAGGTTCGGGGTGCCGATCAAGGGCTTCATCGACCGGCATTTCAACTGGCTGGCCATTCTTTTTACCGTGCTTCTCATCGGCGGATTCGCCGTGATCAAGTATTTCCTGTAGCACCGCCCGGATTACCCCGCCGAGACCCGGAAATGCCCCATTTCGTTGACGCGACGGAGTGTTGCCGGTAAACTGTATTCCGGAGTCCTGTCCGGAAGCGGCAAGGCGGGCTGCGCAAGGAAAAGCGTCCCGCGGTATTCACAAAAGGAGGAAGCCTGGCAATGGAAACCCTGCTCTGCAAACACTGGCACCATTGCCGGTCCGGGGACGTGGCCGATTTCCTGGACACCGACCCCGAACGCGGGCTCTCGGTGTTCGAGGTCCGGCACCGCCAGGAGAAGTTCGG